>NZ_JBBMFD010000003.1:0-155067 GCF_040096205.1 Solibaculum intestinale
CTTCGGTGGTACTGTTTCTTACTATTATTATACGCTATTTCTCGTCAAAAATCAACCATTTGTTGTGACAGAGCCTTACAAAAAAAACCGCATAAAGACGGCAAGGCGCCCGCCGTATCCGGCAAACGCGCCTTGTGATATGCGTTCTGAAAACAGATAAGGGGACGACCAGGTCTGTAAGCCGGGTTCTGTCTTGAACAGCCATCTATCTTGGCCGCAGGTCGCCCTGCGGCTCCAGCCACCATGGGGGCATCCGCCGGGCCGGCGTTGGCATCCCCGCAGCGGTGTTGCTCCGGATAGGGTTTACATGGCCGCGCAGTCCCCTGCGCGCCGGTGAGCTCTTACCTCGCCTTTCCACCCTTACCGCGCAAAAAGCGCGGCGGTATCTCTCTGTTGCACTTTCCCTAAGGTCGCCCTCGGCGGTCGTTAGCCGCTATCCCGCCCTGTGAAGCCCGGACTTTCCTCAGGATACAGGCTTTCGCCCCGCGTATCCCGCGGCTGCTCGGCCTGCTCGTCCCTTATCAGGAGTCTGATTATACCACATTCTTTGCACCATGACAAACCATTTGCGCAAAGGCCAGCCTGTTTTCTTTGTGTTTCGTCCTTCAACTATCCGGGGTTTTCCGCAAGGGCCCTACAATTCCACTGTGACGATAAACCCGTCCACATTATTGCCCGAAAGGGTGTAGGCCCGGCCGGTGGGAACGGGCACCCGGGTGTCGCCGTCTTCTGCCTTTACATAGTAGATTTCATACCGCTTGCCGTCAAAATCCTCGATTTGCAGGTGCTGCCGGCCGAAAGGGAACTGCTTGAGATAGTCAATGTATTCTTCCATGCAGATGCCCTGCTGGGTCATAATGTAAGCGTGGGGCTTTCCTACGAAGCGGAAATGCCACGGCTCGTAGGAAACGCCGGTCAGGTCGCTTTTTGCCTCGTCGTAACGCACGATAAAGCCGTACTTGTAGCAGCTTTGATTGATCCAGGAGTAGACCCCTTCGCCGGTGTAGTCTTCGAGCCGCCCGAACTGGTTAAAGACTCCCAAATCCATGGCATAGCCGGTGTGGTGTTCGCTGCCGCCGGGAGGCGCCACCCATTTGGATGCTTCTACTGCCCCTACCTCGCTGACCTTGTTGGCGAGAAGGGTCTTCTGGTAGTCGTAGGTGCGAAAGCCGCTTAGGGCCAGCACGTTCCCGTTGCCGGTGGCTTCATGGAAATCATGGAGCATGGCGTCCAGAGGGCCCATCATGTCCTCGTCCACCTGGACATTGCGGTCCTTGACCTTGTAGCCGTCGGACTTATGGTCGTATACGCCGATGAGGCGGTTGGTCTCGGGAAACCGGTAGGGCACCTGGGCGTTGACCAGGATGAGATGCCCTTCATAAATCGCGTCGTGGGAAAGGATCTTTTCGGTATAGCCGCTGGGGTCCACCGCAGAGGCGATGGAAGGCTGGTTGGAAAGCGCTTCGCTGGGCATGGAGGGTTCCTTTCCCGCGTCGTCGGCCCAGTAAAAGGCGCAGCCCGCTACCACCGCCACGCACAGAAGAAGCACGGCCGAAATCAGCAGACCGTAGGAAATGTGATTATGTTTTTGTTTTGAAGTTGACACGATGGATTCCTCCTTGTTTGCCGCTTTGTGTTTAGTATACCCTTTGCAGGCGGCGTCTGTCTTTCGCGGGGCTTATGGCTTTCTTACGGATTTCTTAATATTGGGGCCCGGCAGGCCCTTGGAGCGGTTGCTTTTAAAAGGAAAAAACGATATAATGATTCTAATTTGAACCATTTTACGTCCTTATAGACGCATGGAGGGAAAAAACCATGGCATTGCTGACAAAAGCGCCCCGGGGCACCCAGGATCTCCTGCCCAAGGACAGCGGGAAGCTGCAGTTTGTGGAGGGAAGCCTCTTGGACACGGCCAAGCGGTATGGATTTCAGGAAATCCGCACCCCGGTGTTTGAGCATACCGAGCTGTTTTTGCGGTCGGTGGGGGAAACCACCGACGTGGTGCAAAAGGAAATGTACACCTTTCAGGACAAGGGCAACCGCTCCATCACCCTGCGCCCGGAGGGGACCGCGGGAGCGGCCCGGGCGGTGCTGGAGCACTCGCTGCACAACGACGCGCTGCCGGTGAAGGTGTCCTACCTGACCGGGTGCTACCGGTACGAAAAGCCCCAGGCCGGGCGGCTGAGGGAATTTCACCAGTTCGGCATTGAAATCTTCGGCGCCGAAAAGCCGGCGGCGGACGCGGAGATCATCTGCGTGGCAAACGAGGCGCTGGCCCACTTAGGGGTCAAGAACCTGCAATTGCAGTTAAATTCCATCGGCTGTCCCGCCTGCCGGGCGGAGTACCACAAGGCGCTGCGGGCCTACTTTGAGGCGAGACGGGAGGACCTGTGCGACACCTGCAAGGGCCGCCTGGAGCGAAACCCCATGCGCATCCTCGACTGCAAAAGTCCCGTCTGCCAGGACATTGCCAAGGACGCGCCCAACATGCTCGACTATCTGTGCGACGACTGCAAGGAGCACTTTGAAGGGGTCAAGGGCTTTCTGGACGCGGCGGGCCTCTCCTATGTGATCAATCCCCGCATCGTCAGAGGGCTGGACTATTATACGCGCACGGTCTTTGAGTTCGTATCGCAGGACATCGGTTCCCAGGGGACCGTCTGCGGCGGCGGCCGGTACGACGGCCTGATGGAAGAGCTGGGCGGGCCGCGCCTGCCCTCTCTGGGCTTCGGCATGGGGATCGAGCGGCTGATGCTGGTACTCAAAAACCAAGGCGCCGAGCTGCCCGAGGACCCGCCCTGCAACGTTTACATCGCCTCCATGGGGGATGCGGCGGCCAAGGAGGCCTTCCGCATCGCCGAGCTTCTCAGGGAAGAGGGCTTCTCCGCCCAGTGCGACCTGGTGGGCCGCAGCCTGAAGGCTCAGATGAAATACGCCGACAAGATCGGCGCCCAGCACACCATGGTGCTGGGGGACAATGAGCTTGCCGCGGGCAAGGCGAATTTAAAGGACATGGCCACCGGCGAGCAGGTGGAGGTGGACCTGGGCGAGGGGCTCATTGACGTGATCTACCGCACCCAGCTGGAAAAAGAGCTTGCGAACATTTCCCAGGCGGGCGGCGAGGCGGACATTGCCGCGCTGCTGTCCGGGATTCAGAATAGGGAAGAATAATCGAGTGGAAATGGAGCCGATTGCTATGAACGATACCCTTCAGGGAATCAAACGCACCGACTACTGCGGCACGCTGCGGGAGACGGACATTGGAAGAGAAGTGACGGTTTGCGGCTGGGTGCAGCGGCAGAGAGACTTGGGAGGCCTCATTTTTGTGGACCTGCGGGACCGCACGGGCCTTTTGCAGCTGGCCTTTGACGACAATACCGACCGGGCTGTCTTTGAGAAGGCGGGGGAGCTGCGCTCGGAGTTTGTGGCGGCGGCCCGGGGCGTCATCCGCCGCCGGGCGGCGGTCAACAAGGACATTCCCACCGGTCTTGTGGAGGTGGAAGTCCAGGAGCTTCGCATTCTGTCCCGCGCCCAGACCCCGCCCTTTGAAATTTCCGACGACTGCAACGCCAGGGAAGAGCTGCGGCTCAAGTACCGCTATCTGGACCTGCGCCGCCCGCAGCTGCAGCGAAACCTGATGCTGCGCCACCGGGTGGTCAAGGCCACCAGGGACTATTTTGATTCCAAGGGGTTTTTGGAAATCGAAACCCCGGTGCTCATCAAGTCCACCCCGGAGGGGGCCAGAGACTATTTAGTTCCCAGCCGGCTGCACCATGGGGAGTTTTACGCCCTGCCCCAGTCTCCCCAGATCTATAAGCAACTGCTGATGGTGTCCGGGTACGACCGGTACATGCAGATCGCCCGGTGCTTTCGGGACGAGGATTTACGGGCCGACCGGCAGCCGGAGTTTACCCAGATTGACTGCGAGCTGTCCTTTGTGGACATGGAGGACATTTTAGAAATCGGGGAAGGCTTCGTCCAGTATCTCTTCAAGGAAACCCTGGGCGTGGACGTGCCCCTGTCTCTCCCCCGCATCACCTATGCGGACGCCATGAGCCGGTTCGGCTCGGATAAGCCGGACACCCGCTTTGGCATGGAAATCTGCGACGTGTCCGAACTTGTGAAGGATTCCGCCTTCTCGGTGTTCTCCTCTCCCGTCAAGGAGGGGGGCAGCGTGCGGGGAATCGTCGCCAAGGACGCGGCCAAAGCCCTCACCCGCAAGGAGATCGACAAGCTGACCGAATACGTCCGGGGCATCGGCGCGAAGGGCCTTGCCTGGGTGCGCTGGGTGGAGGAAAAGCCGGCCTGCTCCTTCGGCAAGTTCATGGCCGAGGGCGAACTGGAGGCGATCCTTTCCCATATGGGCGCCAAACAGGGGGACGTAGTACTGCTGGTGGCGGACAAGGACAAGGTGGTCCTCCCCACCCTGGGCGCCCTGCGCCTGGAGGTGGCCCGGAAGCTGGATATCATCCCCGACCAGTTCAATTTTCTCTGGGTCACGGAGTTTCCCTTCTTCGAATGGGACGAGGACGCCAACACTTGGGTGGCCATGCACCATCCCTTCACCGCCCCCATGGACGAATGCATCCAGTATCTGGATGCGGATAAGGGCAAGGTCCGGGCCAAGGCCTACGACCTGGTGCTAAACGGCGTGGAACTCTCGTCCGGTTCTATCCGGATCACCGACCCGAGCTTGCAGGCGCGGATGTTTGCGGCTCTGGGCCTGTCCGACGAGGAAGCGGCGCGCAAGTTCGGCTTCCTGACGGGCGCCTTCCAGTACGGCGCGCCGCCCCACGGGGGCTTCGGCATCGGGCTCGACCGGCTGGTGATGCTCATGGCCGGGGCGGACTCCATCCGGGAGGTCATCGCCTTCCCGAAGGTGCAAAATGCCAGCGAGCTCATGAGCGAGTGCCCCTCCCCGGTGGACGAGGCGCAGCTCAAGGAGCTGGGGATTCAAACCATCGCGGAAGAATAAAGATCCCTTTATTCTCACAGAAAAGCCCTCTGGCAGCGCCGGAGGGCTTTTTTAGTCATCCTATCTTTTGGCCTCGGCATCCTCGCCGATGGAAAACAGGTCGTTCGGAGTACATGACAGAATCAGACAAAGCACCTCGATGTTTTCCTTGCTGATGGACTTCGTTTCGTTGTCGAGCATTCTGCGAAAGCTCTGGTAGCTCATATTGAGCTGTTGAAAAAGCCAGTACCTGGATTTCCCCTTCTGGGTTAGGATTTCTTGCACGCGAAGCATCATGTCATCATCATCTCCCGGATTTGAGTCGATTGATTATACCGCTTTTTATCTGCTTTGTGTGGGAGGCGGGCTCATAATATAGCCAAAGTATATCCATTTTACCGGAGGAATACGCAGGGCCCGCCGCCCCTTTCGGGAACCGGCGGGCCCTGCGCTTTATGAGAAATGGATAGAGGAATTGGCTTATCTGCGTTCGCGGATCATGGTCTTGCAGCCGAAGTAGGTGGCCAGGAAATAGCCGCCGTAAATGAGGATGATGATGCCGGCGGTGAAGATGGTGTTGGCCACCATATCCAGGTTCCCGAATTGCCGGACAATCTGGTTGGCCACCGTCAGCCCCACCACCGAATGAACGATGGCCAAGGCCAGAGGCATCATGAAGTAGATGAAAATCTGGGTGAAGAGGGCGCGGTTGACCATCTTTTCCTCTGCGCCCAGCTTTTTGAGCAGGCGGTAGCGCTGGACGTTGTCAGCCGATTCGGAAAGCTGCTGCAAGGCCAGCACCGCGGCGGAGGTGATCAGGAAGACAATGCCGATATAGATCGCCAGATAGGAAATAATGGTTTTGAGGCCGGCGCCCGCGTCGAGCACTTCCTGACGGGAGTAATACATACTGTAGGGCCGGGCGATGGACTCGTCGGTCCCTACCTTATAGGCTTCGTCCACCGCTTCAAAGAAGGCGGCTTCCGCGTCGGGTGCATTGAAGTTCACATTGGTGATGGTGCGCCGGGGCAGAAAGCCTTCCGTCTCAAAGACCGCGTCGGGCAGGACCAGCGTGCCGGTGTCCATAAACATCTGGGTGGTTTCCACAATGTTTTCATACGCCTCTTTGGAAGCCGCCATGTAGGTGACGCCGCCGATGTGGATGGTCCCGTCCTTCTGGAGAAAATCCTCCACAATGGGGATCATGTTGGCATAATTGCAGTTGAGGATAAACTGGTTTTCAGACAACTCCACCGGCTCCTTGCCCTGCATGACCATCGCCGCATTATAGTCGGACAGGGGGATGGCTTCGATAAACGTCCCCTCCATAGATTCGAGGGTGTAGCCGTTGGGGACCATGTTCTCCCGGGAGGTAAGGATGGCTTTGTAGGTGATGGGAGAGTTGTAAATCTCCACCTCCTGCTCCTCTTTGGTATAATCGGACAGGTTGACCCCGTTCTTAAGAAGCTCCTCTTTGAACGGGGGTAGCTCATACTCCGGGTCGTTGGGATAATGGTACTGGGTGAAGGAGGCGTCGTAGGGGGTGGTCTTCTGCAGGTCCTTGGTGAGCACATCGGCAAGGCCAAGGCCGCTGGAAAGGGTGCCGATGGTGATGAGCAGCATGATGCAGATCAGGGTCATGGAGACGAAGGTGGTGTTGATCTTGGAGTTGATCTGCCGCAGCACGAACATGTTGAGGTTCTTCAGGTACAGGCGCTTATTGGACTTGACCACCCGCAGCAGAAAACCGGACAGGGATAGGAAGAAGAGAAGGGTGCCCAGCGCGCCGAAGACCAGGGCCGCGGTAAACTCCCAGTCCAGCGTCATCATGCCGTTGTCGAGAATGCAGTAGTAGGCAAAGGCCAGGCAGCCCACCGCGATGATAAACAGCACCACCGAAACCCAAAGCTTGCGGATTTTCAGGCTCTCGTTTTTCTTACCGGCGGTGAGCAGGTCGATGAGCTTATACTTAGAGATGGAGATGGTGTTGAAGATCATCACCAGTAGGAAAATAAAGCCGAAGTAAAGGACGGAGCGAATGAGCGCGTCCATGGAGAAGGTAAACTCGAACTGCTTGAGATTGACGGCGAACATTTTGGCTGTCAGCACCGCCAGGCCCTGGGAAGCGAAGATACCCACAATCAGGCCCACCACCAGGGAAAGGATGCCGATGAAGAAGGTTTCCAGGATAACGAGCCGGGAAATCTTCCCCTTGGGCATACCCAGGATCATGTAAAGGCCCAGTTCCTTTTTGCGCCGCTTGATAAGGAAGCGGTTGGCATAAATGATGAGGAAGGCCAGAATCACCGAAATGAACACAGAGACGTATCCCATCATCCGGGTGAGCAATACGAGCATATCCTCCTGGCGGGCGGACACGTCGAGCATAGCCTGCTGGGAGTCAATCGAATTAAAGACGTAGAAAAGGCAGACACCGAAGGTCAACGTCAGAAAATAGATGGTATAATCCTTCATGCTTTTCTTGACGTTTTGAAACGCAAGCTTAGAGAACATTGCTGTTGTCACCTCCAAGCAGGGTTACGACTTCGATGATTTTGTTGAAGAACTGCTTGCGGGTATCGCTTCCCCTCATGAGCTCGTTGAAAATCTTGCCGTCCTTGATGAAGAGGATGCGGTGGCAGTAGCTGGCGGTGAAGGCGTCGTGGGTGACCATGAGGATGGTGGCGCGCAGGTCCCGGTTGAGGGTCTCAAAGCTCTCTAAGAGCATCCGGGCCGACTTGGAATCCAGGTTGCCGGTGGGTTCGTCCGCCAGGATCAGGGAGGGGTTGGTAATGATGGCCCGCGCGCAGGCCACCCGCTGCTTCTGACCGCCGGACATCTGGTAGGGATACTTATTGAGCACGCCCCCAATCTCCAGCTTGGAGGCCACATTCTTGACCCGCTCAATGATTTCGGAGGAGGGGGTTTTGATGATGGTCAGGGCCAGGGCGATGTTCTCAAAGGCGGTCAGGGTATCCAGAAGGTTAAAGTCCTGGAAAATAAAGCCCAGCTGCTCCCGGCGAAAGCGGGAAAGGCTTTTGGAATTGAGGGCGGTGATGTCGCTTCCGCCGATATAGATGTGGCCGGATGTGACCGTATCAATGGTGGAAATGCAGTTTAAGAGGGTGGTCTTGCCGGAGCCCGAGGCGCCCATGATGCCCACGTACTCCCCTTCGCTCACGTCGAAGCTGATCTGGTCCACCGCCTTGGTGACGTTCCCTTTATTTCCGTAATATTTCTCGATGTTCTGAACCGATAAAATCGCACTCATCGTTTTTCCTCCTGTTTCTCGTGATGGCTTTATCTTACCACCCGCACGGGCCGGCAACCATCGTTTTTCCTTACGTTTGACTTACAGTTTTGTCAGTTTCCCCGGGCAAACTCCATGGATGCGCTTGTTTTGGGAAACGCTGTCCGGTCATTCAGACGCAGAAACCGCCCCATTCCCTGCACCTGATGTTTGTTTTTTGTTACCATAAAAGAGGAAGCCCCCGCGCGAATGAACGCGCGGGGGCAAAGAAACCAAGCTTTCTGCATTTGCCGGTCCTATTTTCGAGGCAAGGCCTGGGGGTAAACCAATGCGTTGCGGCAAAAGGGCCGCTTTGCGCCGAAGTATCGGAGAGGTTCTTCTCTCTGCAGCGGGCGGGGACGGCTCTCACAAAAAGGAGCCGCGGCTCAGAGCAGATGCATGGTCCCCTTGGGAAAGACGATCCGCACCGTCGTCCCGCTGCCCGGACAGGAGGTCAGGGTGATGGAAAGGCCCAGCTTATCACAGAGCTTTCTGCACAAATAGAGCCCCATGCCGGTGGACTTGGCGTAGCGCCGGCCGTTCTCCCCGGTAAATCCCTTTTCGAAGGCGCGGGCCGCGTCCGCTTCGCTCATGCCGATGCCGTTGTCCGCGATGTATAAAGCGATGCGGTTGTCCCACTCCTGGGCGTAGATACGAATGCGGGCCGGGTCCTGCTTATACTTAATGGAGTTGACAAACAGCTGGCCCAGAATAAAGTCCACCCATTTGACATCAGTGTACACGGTTAAATCCACATCTTCCACCGATACTGTGACCTTATTTTCAATCAATGCGGAGGCATGGCGGCGCACCGCCCCGTACACCATCTCCTTGAGAGAGGATTTTTTCACCAGATAGTCCTTTTCCACGCTGTTGGAGCGGGAATAGTAGAGCGCCTGCTCCACAAACCCGTCGATTTTCCCGATTTCCTCTCCGATGGAGCGGGTCACCTCATCCGGATGGTTTTCAATCAAAAGGAGGCTGGAGGCAATGGGGGTCTTCACCTCATGTACCCAGGTCTCGATAAACTCCCGGTACCCGGTGGACTGGCGCTTATAAAAAGCGATCTCATCGTTCATGGCCTTGCCGGTCTGGCGCAGGGTGTCGAAAAGGATCTCCCCTTCCGCAAAAGAGGGGCGCTCCAAAAGCTCCATAAGTAAAAACTTCTTGTCCAACGCCTCCAGATGCTTCTCCACCTGCCGGTAATAGGCCCGCTTGTACAGGTATTCCGCCAGAAGCCCCATCACCATGGCCAAAAGCAGCACCCCGGCAATAAACCCGATGGAATAACCGGGCACCCGCAGTACCGAAAGAAAGATCAGCACAAACACGAGCGCCAGGAAGCATGCCGTCAGCAGCACCGCCTTGTCCCGCAGAAAGGAACGAAATTTCATACCATATACCCCTGTCCCCGTTTGGTGATCAGATATTCGTGCACACCGATGGTTTCCAGCCGCTTGCGCAGACGGGTAATGTTCACCGTCAGCGTATTGTCGTCCACAAACTCGTTGGACTGCCACAGGTCGTTCATGATGGCGTCCCGGGAAAGAATGGTGGAGTGGTGTTTCATCAGAAGATGGAGGATGCGCACCTCGTTTTTGGAGAGCTCCACCTCCCGGCCTTCATGGCTGGCCACACTCCTGGAAAGGTCCAGGGTGACGCCTCCATGAGAGATGGTCTTCGATCCGCCGCCCTGGTAGGTCCTCTTGAGCACAGAAGAAATGCGCGCCAAAAGGATCTGGGTATTATAGGGCTTGGTAATAAAATCATCGGCGCCCAGGTTCATGCTCATCAGCTCGTCCACATCGCTGTCCCGGCTGGTGACCATAATGATAGGCATATCCGAGCGCTGACGGATTTCCCGGCAGATGTGGTAGCCATCGAGGACGGGCAGGTTGATGTCCAGCAAAAGAAGCTGCGCCTCATCGTCCAAAACCGCGTCCACGACCCCCTCAAAGCTGTCCGATGCCCGGCACTCATAGCCGTATTTGGCCAGCAGCAGGGAAAGCTCGGTGCGAATCTTGGGATCGTCCTCGATGATATAGATTTTCGCCATGTCCTTCATCCTTTCACGTTTTCGTATACAATCGTGGTTCCAGAAAAAGCAAGGGAAAAACCCTGCAGAAATATTCTGGTTATTCACAGATGCTACAAACCGGGAAAAAATTGTATAAAAATTGGGAAACCTCTTTACTTTTCTATAATAGTAAATTACAATTACATTGTCAATACAACTCTTTCACTGGTGTAGGATTATAGCTCGATATATTCGCTTTTCCGACGAAATCTAGAGCACTTTCTTCCATTTTTGTTCAATATTATTTACCAACTGAACCCCGGTTCCGTCAAAGAGACGTATCCGGCGGCAAAATCCCTGCACACATGGCTTTGAAAGGAGGGCTTTCGTATGAAGTGGTTGAAATCGGTTTCCCTGTGGGTGGCGGGGATCGTCTTGGCGGTTTCCCTGTCCGCCTGCGCAGCGGGGCTACCGGCTGACCCTCTCGACCGCACGGAGCTGGCCATCCAAAACCAGCAGGCGCTGGACGCGTATGCGTTCGCGGGGAACCTATCGGTTCATCCCTACAAGGAGGATGGGCAGGAGGGCAAAAGCGATTCTGTTCACATCAAGGGCAAGTGCAAACGGGAAGAGGGCGGCGAAGTCCAGTTGCTGGACGTATCCAGGTACGATATGGACACCGGGCGAACCCTGCACACCATTATGCGCCGGCAGGTTCCGGAAGAATCGTTTCCGAAGGAAGTGGACGTACTGGGATGGCTCCCCAACTTCTCTATACGGGACGATCCTCTTGACAGCCAGTTTCACGATGGGCTTGGCGGGTCCAGCTACGACATGACAGTAAAAGGGGACCGGATCAAAAACGCCTTGGTGGAGGAACTGTGCGAAGAAGAGGACCTGGTACTCGACGAGGCGAAAGTCACCTATGGCATGATTGACGACCGTTTGTCCAGCCAGCTTGTGCAATATTTCTTTTATGCGAAAAGTCCGGCTACCGGCCAATACGATTTGCTGGCGAAAAAAATAGCGGTGACGGTAGAATACGACCGGTCGCCGTATGGGTCGAGCAGCTCGTCGAAAATTGAGATTCCGGATCTGACCAGCGACGTAACCTATGAGTAAAGGACGGTAAACATCCCATACGTTAGAGATGCGCAGCGGCGAAACCCCTGGAGACACCAAGTTTCGGAAGGAGGTCTTTTGTATGAAAAAATTTCGGTGGTTTAGTCTTTGTGCTCTGGCATTGTGCTTGGTAGTTTCCCTGTCCGCTTGCCAAACAGGGCAGCCGGCCAGCCCCCTTGAGCAGGTGGAGCAGGCAATCCAAAGCCAGCAGGCGCTGGACGCGTACACGTTCGACGGAAATCTTTCTTTCGAAACGTATGATGAAGAAGGACAGAGGACGCATGTGGATTCGGCGGAGATCGACGGCAGCTGCGTGCGCAAGGAAGCCGGTTGGCTCTATTTGTGGAGCGTTACCACGCTCAATACCGATACCGGGAAAACGGTGCAGACCATTATGCGCCGGCAGTACCCGGAAGAAACCTTTCCGAAGGAAGTGGATGTGCTGGGATGGCTCCCCTCCTTCTCTCTACGGGAGGACGTGCTCGACAGCCATGGCGGAGAAAGTGTTCTCGGCACAGAATACGAGGTAACGGTGAAAGGGGACCGGATTAAAAACGCCATGATGGATGAACTGTGTGAGGAAGAAGATCTGGTGCTGGACCAAGCAAAGGTTCTCTATCGGATGGAAGATCATCGATTCAATGAGATTGTCGAATATACGTTAAATGGAAAGAATCCGTCCACCGGCCAGTACGACTTACTGGCAAAGAAAATACTCCTGAGAGTCACCTACGACGAGCCGTCAGAGGAATCCAGCATTGAAATTCCGGACATGAGCAGCGACGTGACCTATGAGTGAAACACGGAGGAGCTCCAGTGAGAAAAAAACAAACAACGGCAATTTTGGCGGTGCTGATGTTCGCGGTGTTTCTTTTGTCCTCCTGTGGGAGTACGTCCTCCCTTGCGGACATTTCCGCCGTTATCGACCGGATGAAGGCACTCGACAGCTATTCCCTGACCACACAGGTTTTCTATTCCAACGATCCGAAATACTGCGACGATCTTCCTTCAGAGGAATCTCCCTCCGGTTACGATACCAGCCGCTGGTCCTTCGAAGAGTCCTTTGAGCGGGAGGACGGAGCCCCGAAATACCGTTCCCATGTAGAAGGGGAGTTCGCCCTGCGCAAATCGCTGGAACAAAGCGCTCCCCTCTGGCGGGCGGCCGGGTCTTACCAGCTTTGCTACCGGGACGGGCTTGCGGGCATGCAGGGAGAGGTCACCCAGATTAACGCAGGAACCGGGGAAGAGCGCCATCAGAAGGTGCCGCCATTAAAACGGGAAGTCTCCTTTGAAGCCTTTCTGCGGCAAAACGGAGTCCAATGCTGGTTTCCTACCTATATCAGCGAATCTCTGTCCCAGTCCTGGCAGGTCAGCCGCCTTTCCGGCGGCAAGCTTCGCTATTGGATGGATCTTCCGGGAGCTAAGCTGAAAATGCCTTATTTAGACTCGTTGAAAGGCATCCGGATCGAAAACGCCAGACTGGAGCTTGTGGTAAAAGACGGGTATGTGGTGCAGGCGAGCGCCACCTATCTGTGTATGGAACAGGGGGAAACCGGGGAAACGCCGCATATCCTGCAGGTAGACGCCGCCTATTCCGATCTCAACAAGCCCATACATTTGCTGCTTCCGAACCTGGATGGATACGACCTGGCGACCGGGCCGGAAGCGACCGCCGTTTTGGGAAGGTTCTTTTGACCAAACGGGGAAAGGGGAGTTTGTGATGAAAAAGCATGTGACGTTCTGCGAGAAAAAGTGGGAGCGGTTCGGCCGCTGGGCCGCCTCGGTATTCGCCACCAGTCAATACCACAGCCCATGGACCTATCCGGGCGGAATTCAGGAAAAAGTGGACACCCGCCCTTCCCGCGACCTGGAAATGGACAAAATGCCGAAAAAGAAGAAAGCGCAGTTTGGCCAGGCAGAATAAAAGAACAACCGAAAAAAGCGGCGAGAGTATTCTCGCCGCTTTTTTATTCTGATCTATCGCCCGCTTCATTCCCGCTTTTCCTTTGCCCGGTAACTCCATTGTTTAGAAAACCGTGTTGCGGAAAGCCGTCGGCGTTAACTGCGTGCGTTTTTTAAAGGTGCTGACAAAGTGCGCCTCACTGTGAAACCCGGCGGCATAGGTGATTTCCTTGATGGAAAGCCCGGTGGTCTTCAATAGGGTTTTCGCCGCGTCGATGCGCACGGTCAGTACATATTCATGGGGTGAAAAACCGGTTTCCTGTTTGAACATCCGGCTGAAATGGTAGGGGCTCAGGCTGACCAGCGCCGCGATTCGTTCCAGCGACAGATCTTCTTTATAGTTTTCCTCAATGTATTCCATCGTCGTCTGCACCGGCGTGCGGCCGGCTCCTCCCGGCCCCTCGCAGGAAGCGGTCAGCAGGTCCGCCAGAAGGCAGTGGATGCGGCAGGAAACATTGGGCTCCGGGACAGGCGTGCGGTTTTGAAAGCCCGACAGAATCGGCAAAATCCGGGACAAAAACAGCCCTGTGTTCCTTGGGGCCACCACTGCGCCGTACCGGCTGAAAATTTCCTCAAACAGCCCCCGGCTTTCGTTTCCGTTAAAATGGATCCAGTATATTTCAGACGGTTCCACCGCCCGGTACTCGTGAGGACGGTGGCAGTCCAGCAAAAGCGCTTTTCCCGGCTCAATCGTGTAAGTACGCCCCTCATACCGTGCCATGCACTTTCCCGTGTGCACATAAAACAGCAGAAAGGATTGATGAGAGTCCCGGTGTACGTAATAACGGGTGTCACAATAGAAGTGGCCCGCACTGTCCAAATAGAATAAGAGAGACTGCGCAAAGCTACTCGCCGTATGAAAATAAAAAACCGATTTCTCCAGTATGCCGTCGCCGGTCGCTTTCATTTGCTTCTCTCCTTACCGGGGCCGATTGGTCGGGCGCCGTACTGTTTTTGATACTTACAATATACACAGAAAACGGAAGAAATTCAATGGAATTTATGAAATAAAATCAATTTTCCGAGTTTTATCAGTCAAATTGGAAAGCAGACGTAGAGAACCGTTCGCTTTCTTGCTATCGAAGGGGCTTTGTGTTATGATGGTTCTATCAAAACCCGCGTCAAATGCGGGGTGAAAACCCTTGAAAAAGAATCCAAATAGGGTGGCTACGAACGTGAAGAAGCAATATGACGTCATCATCGCCGGTGCCGGCGTGGCAGGGCTTTACGCGGCGCTCAACCTGCCTGGTTCCCTGCGGGTGCTTATGGTATGCAAGCGGGAGCTGACCTTGTCCAACAGCGCGCTGGCCCAGGGGGGCGTGGCCGCGGTGGTGGACACGACCCACGACAATTATAAGCTGCACATTGCCGACACGCTGATTGCGGGTGGCTATAAAAACAATCTGGCGGCGCTGGAGGTTCTCGTAAAGGAAGGCCCCGGCGACGTGCTCCATCTTTTGAGCCTGGGGGTGGACTTTGACGAGGATTCCTCCGGCAACATTCAGATGACCCTGGAAGGCGGCCACTCCCGCCGGCGCATCCTCCACCACAAGGATAACACCGGCTGGGAAATCGTCAACAAGCTCATCGAGCGGGTCAAGGCCCTGCCGAACGTGGACATTCACGAAAATGCCCAGCTTTGTTCTTTGCAAAAGGCGGCGGACGGGTTCTGGGGCTTTCTGTTTGAAAAAGGCGAAATGGCTCCGGTGTTCGCGCCCTATGTCATTCTGGCCACCGGCGGCATCGGCCGGGTGTACCAGTACACCACCAATTCCGCCATCGCCACCGGAGACGGCATCACCTTCGCAAGCGATATGGGCGCGCGGATCAAAAATCTGAGCCTGGTGCAGTTTCATCCCACTGTGTTTGCCACCGCGCCGGGAGGCGAACGGTTTCTCATCTCCGAGGCGGTGCGGGGCGAGGGCGCGGTGCTTCTCAACTGCGACGGAGAGCGGTTTATGCACCGCTACGACGAACGCGAGGAGCTGGCCCCCCGGGACGTGGTGTCCGGCGCCATCATGCAGGAGGCCAGACGCACCGGCAGCGACAAATTCTATCTGAACATTTCCTTTAAAGACACCGATTATTTGAAAAACCGGTTTCCGAACATCTACGCCCGCTGCCTGCAAGAAGGGGTAGACATCACCCGGGACAAAATTCCAATCTTCCCCTGCCAGCATTACCTGATGGGCGGCATCGACGTGGACCTGCATTCCAAGACCACCATCGACGGGCTGTACGCCTGCGGGGAGTGCTCCCACACGGGCGTACACGGGCTCAATCGGCTGGCGTCCAACTCCCTGCTGGAAGCGCTGGTCTTTTCCCGCCGGGCCGCGGCGGACATTGCCCGCCAGGCTAAACCCGGTTATCAGCCGATGTCCGAACCCTCCCCCATCCGCACCGAGGGCATCCCCATCCCTTCGGGGCTTCGCACCGAAATCCGGGACATTATGCAAAGCTGCCATTTTGTGGTCCCCAATCCGGCCGCCGCACGGGAGGGCTTGGGACGGGTAGAGCGCATCCGGGGTATGCTGTCCTCCGGCAGCTTTGCGGTGACGCCGGAATACGTAGAGGTCAAGAGTTTGGCGACGGTGGCCTCCATTATCCTGCGGGAGGCGAGCGGGCAAGAGGAGAACCGTTCGTAAATTCCCCTTTTCATCATCCTCTCAATCTCTCCGGCCGACCGCCGGTTTTCAACAAAGGAGCGATCAAGTTATGCGCCTGCCCCTCTTTTCGGTCGATGACGTGATCCAGCGCGCCTTGGCCGAGGACATTACGTATCTGGACACCACTACCGACTATCTGATTGAAGAAGACGAGAGAGGCGACGCCTATCTCCTTTCCAAAGCGGACGGGGTTTTATGCGGCCTTCCTGTAGCCATGCGGGTCTTTCAGTTTCTCGACCCCTATTTCTCCTACCAGGCAAACAAGACCGATGGAGAGCCTATCAAAAAAGGCGAACGGATCGCTTCCCTGTGTGGGCATACCCGTGCACTCCTAAAAGGCGAACGCACGGCGCTCAACCTGCTGCAGCATATGTCCGGCATTGCCACGGCCACGGCCCAGGCGGTGGCGCTGGTGGAAGGGACGAAGGCCACCATTGTGGATACCCGCAAGACCCTGCCGGGGCTTCGCAGCCTGCAAAAGTACGCGGTGACAGTGGGCGGCGGGCGCAACCATCGATATAACCTGTCCGACGGGGCCATGCTCAAGGACAACCACATCGACGCGGCAGGCGGGATTACGCCCGCCATCGAAAAGCTGCGCGGCAAGGTGGGGCACATGGTCAACATTGAGGTGGAAACCCGCAATCTCGACGAGGTGAAGGAAGCGCTAAAGGCCAAGGCCGACATCATCATGCTCGACAACATGGACTGCGACACCATGCGCCAGGCGGTGGCACTGGCCGCGGGGCGGGCGGTGCTGGAAGCGTCGGGCGGGATTACCGCCGCCACATTGCGGGCGGTGGCCGAGACCGGGGTGGACATCATTTCGATCGGAGCGCTGACCCATTCGGTGCAGGCGTTTGACATCTCGATGAAGTACGGCGCCTGATTTTTGGGAAACCTGACCGGACAAACCCGGTTTTTCTGTGAATTTTCTGTGAAATGGTTGAATAGCACGCGAGAATGGATTATAGTATACATAACCGGTATACAAAATCCGGCAATTGGCCGTATTTATGGGTACGGCCGGATTACGGGGGAACGCAATGGCAAAGGAAAAGCGGAAAAAGAAACAATATACCTCCATCGGCGGGCAGGCTCTGATTGAAGGAATTATGATGCGCGGCCCGGGGCATTCTTCCATCTCGGTGCGCCGCACCGATGGGGAAATCGTCACCGAATACCTGGAGGCGGCCTCCCTTCGGGACCGGCATCCGATTTTAAAAATCCCGCTGCTGCGCGGAGTAGCGGCTTTCATCGAGTCGCTGATGGTCGGGTTCAAGGCGCTGACCAAGTCCATGGAGCTTTCGGGCTTGGCGGACTTAGAGGACGACGACGAAGAGCCCTCTAAGTTTGAAGCTTGGATTACCAACACGTTTGGGGATAAACTGTTTGGTGTTTTGACGGGAATCGCCACCGTGCTGGCGGTGATCTTAGGGGTGGGCCTGTTCTTCTTTGTGCCCAGCCTGCTCTTTAACGGGCTGCAATCGCTGGTGGCGGCGGATCTTTCCGGATGGCGGGCGCTATTCGAAGGGGTCCTCAAGATTGTGATTTTCCTCACCTACGTGATTCTTATCTCTCAGATGAAGGAGATCCACCGGGTGTTCGAATACCACGGGGCGGAGCACAAGACCATCTTTTGTTTTGAAGCAAACGAGGAACTGACGGTGGAAAACGTGCGCAAGCAGCGCCGGTTCCATCCCCGCTGCGGCACCAGCTTCCTGCTGACCATGCTGCTGGTGGGTATTCTGGTGTCCTATATCCTGGCGGCCACCACCACCCTTGACGACAACATTTGGCTGTGGACGCCCATGAAAATCCTTCTGGTACCAGTGATTATGGCGCTGGGCTTTGAATGCATCAAGCTCGCGGGCAAGTACGACAACCTGTTTACCCGTATCATTGCCGCGCCCGGCCTTTGGATGCAGCGCATCACCACCAAGGAGCCCCACGACGATCAGATCGAAGTGGCGATCATGGCTTTAAAAGCGGTTCTTCCGGGCGGGGAAGTTTACCTGACCAAGAAGCCGGAGGAGGATACCGCGTCTGAAGAAGGCGGTTCGGCCCTGAAGGAAGAGGCGGCACCGGAACCCCCGGTTTCGCCCCAGGAGGAAGCGGTACAATGAGCAGTTACCGGCAGGAATATGCCTGGGCAAAAAAGCTGCTGACGAAGGCAGGGTGTGAAAGCCCTGCCTTCGATGCGCTTTGCCTGTTTTCCCACGCCTTCGGTATGGACCGGACAGGGCTTGCCCTTTCTGGGGATAAGGAGGCCGATGGGGAAAAAGTCCCTTCCTTTCGCGGTCAGGTACGCAGCCGGGCGGGCGGATACCCCCTGCAGTACCTGCTGGGGGAATGGGAGTTCATGGGTCTTCCCTTCTCGGTGGGAGAGGGGGTTCTCATCCCCCGGGCGGACACGGAGCTTCTCTGTGAAACCGGGCTCTCCTTTTTAAAGGGGCGGCGGACCAAGCGAGTGCTGGAGCTTTGCGCGGGTTCGGGCGCGGTGGCGGTTTCTTTGGCCCATTTTGACCGGGACGCCCAGGTAACGGCCGTGGAAAAATCTCCCCAGGCTCTTTCCTATCTCCGGCAAAACGTCGCTCGGCACGGAAGCCGGGTGACGGTGGCGGAAGGGGATGTGCTGGTAAAACCGGCGCAGGACGCGGTATACGACCTGATTTTGTCTAACCCCCCCTACATCCCGGCGGGGGAAATCGGGAGGCTAATGAAAGAAGTGTCCTTCGAGCCGCGCATGGCGCTCGACGGCGGGGAGGACGGCCTATTGTTCTATCGGGCCATTGTGACCCATTATCCGTCCCTTCTCTGCCCGGGCGGGATGCTGGCGGTGGAGATTGGTGCAGAGCAAGGTGAGCAGGTACGGCGTTTGTTCGAAGAGGCCGGGTTTTCCCAGGTTGCGGTGGGCCGGGATCTGGCCGGGCTCGACCGGCTCGTGAGCGGGATTTGGCCAGGCGGAAAACGGACGGCCCAGGTTTGCAATTTCGACCGGAATACAGTATAATAGAATTCGTATGGATAGGAATTGGCTTCGGCGGCATTCTGCCGTTTTGGGAGCCTGTAACGACAGCCGAAAGCCCCTTCTTTCTTCTGCGCAACCAAAAGGGGCGTTTTTACATTGGGATTATTTAGCCGGGCGCGCAGCGGCGGAATGGGGCGAAACATATGGCAGCAGAAAAAGGCAGCAAGAGTTCGGTCACCCCGGCGTCCGACCGGAAAAAGGCGCTGGAAACGGCCCTTTTGAGCATTGAACGGCAGTTCGGCAAGGGCGCGGTCATGAAGCTGGGACAGAACAGCGGCATGCAGGTAGAAAGCATTTCCACCGGCTCTTTGGGGCTGGACCTGGCCCTTGGCATCGGCGGCGTTCCGCGGGGACGGATCGTGGAAATTTACGGCCCGGAATCCTCGGGTAAAACCACCCTGGCGCTGCATGTGGTAGCCCAGGCCCAGAAAGCGGGGGGCGAAGCGGCGTTTATCGACGTGGAGCACGCGCTGGACCCGGTTTACGCCAAAGCTTTGGGGGTGGACATCGATTCCCTCCTGGTGTCCCAGCCGGATACGGGCGAGCAGGCTCTGGAAATCACGGAGGCGCTGGTGCGCTCGGGCGCTCTGGATGTGGTGGTGGTGGACTCGGTGGCGGCTCTGGTCCCCCGGGCGGAAATCGACGGGGAAATGGGCGACTCCCATGTGGGTCTCCAGGCCCGCCTGATGTCTCAGGCGCTGCGCAAGCTGGCGGGCGCCATCGCCAAGTCCAACTGTGTGGCTATTTTCATCAACCAGCTGCGGGAAAAGGTGGGCGTGGTATACGGAAACCCGGAGGTGACGCCGGGCGGACGGGCGCTCAAGTTCTATTCCAGCGTGCGCATCGACGTGCGCCGCATCGAAACGCTCAAAAGCGGCACGGAAATGATCGGTTCGCGCACCCGGGCGAAGGTGGTCAAGAATAAGGTGGCCCCTCCCTTCCGGGACGCGGAATTCGACGTGATGTACGGCCAGGGCATCTCCAAGGTGGGCGAAATTCTGGACTTGGGGGTCAAGCTGGACGTGTGCCAGAAAAGCGGTTCCTGGTTTTATTATAACGACATGCGTCTGGGTCAGGGCCGGGACAACGCGAAGGTTTTCTTAACCGACAACCCCGACCTTGCCGACGAAATCGAAGAAAAGATCCGTCAGAACGCGGATAAGCTTTCTCCTTCCCGCGCCAAGGCCAAGGCGGCGGAGGAAAAGAAAGCGGCGGCAGCCGCTTCCCCTGCGGCAAGCGCCCAGGCGCCTTCGGCCCCGTCCGCACCGGTTCCCACGCCGGCCCGGGCTTCCAAAAAGCCCAGCGTGGACATTCTGGTGGACGACGAGTAAGCAGAACAGACCATAAGGACCCACGCCCCTCTTGCGGGCGGGAAAAACGCGGGGGCCTTCAAAGCGTAAGGAATGACGATTCTCATGAAAATTACTTCCATCAAAAAACGAAAGAATCGGATGTACTCCATTTGGTCCTACCCGGACCTGGTGGCGATGCTCGACGCCGACACCATCGCAAAGGCCGGGCTGCGGGAGGGCGTGGAAATCAGCGAAGAGGAGCTTGACGACCTCAAAGAGAAATCCCTGTTTCACTGCGCGAAGGAACGTGCCCTGGGCCTTCTTTCCCGGCGGGAGCATTCCCGCTATGAGATCGTCAACAAATTGAAAAATTATTACGAGCCTGGACTTGCCCAGGCGGTGGCAGACCATCTGACTAATGCCGGCCTGCTCGACGACGGCCGCTTTGCCCAGCTGTATGCCCAGGAGCTCATCGAAAAGAAATACTATGCTCCCACCCGGGTGGAGCGGGAGCTTCGCAGCCGGGGCATTGACCGGGAAACAGCAGGAGTGGTGCTCGACGCCATTGAGGTAGACCCCCAGGAGCGCATCACCGCTTACTTAGACCGGCGGTGCTACGGGAAGCTGAACACCGACCGGGAGGTGAAGCATGCCTTTTCCACCCTTTATCGGCTAGGCTGGCGGTCGGACCAGCTCAAGCATGTTTTGCACGAGTATATGGAGAAAAACGGGATCGCGACCCATATAGGAGGAACGGATGAACCATAAGGTAGGAATGATTTCGCTGGGATGTCCAAAGAACTTAGTGGACGGAGAAATGATGCTGGCGAAGCTCAGGCAGGCGGGTTTTCAAATCGTCACCGATGTGGACGAGGCGGACGCCATCATTGTCAATACCTGCGGCTTTATTGAAGACGCCAAGAAGGAAGCCATCGACAACATCTTGGAAATGGCCCAGCTCAAGCAGGAGGGAACCATCCGCGCGGTAGTGGTGACCGGCTGCCTGGCCGAGCGCTACCGGGAGGAAGTCAAAAAGGAAATCCCGGAGGTGGACGCGGTCATCGGCATCGGTAAGAACGCGGACATCGCCCAGGTGGTGACGGACGCTTTGGCGGGAACCCAGACGGAAGCTTTCCCGCCTAAGGACCGCCTTTGCATGAACGGCGAACGGGTTTTAGCCACGCCGCCCTTCTGGGCTTACCTGCGCATTGCCGATGGGTGCGACAACCGCTGTTCCTACTGCGCGATTCCCATGATCCGGGGACGGTTTCGCAGCCGGCCTATGGAGGAAATTTTGGAAGAGGCCAAAACCCTTGTGAAAAACGGGGCGAAGGAGCTCATTCTCATCGCCCAGGACACCACCCGTTATGGGGAAGACCTGTATGGGGAACTCCGTTTGCCTCTGCTCCTTCGGGAACTGTGCAAAATCGACGGCCTTTCCTGGCTGCGTCTGCTATACTGTTATCCGGACCGGATCACCGACGAGCTTCTTTCGGTGATGGCGCAGGAGGAAAAGGTGCTTCCTTACCTGGACCTTCCTTTGCAGCACGCGGATTCGGCCATCCTGCGGGCGATGAACCGCACCGGCGACCGCCGATCTTTGACCAAGTTAATTCAGCACATCCGGGAAATGGTCCCGGATGTGACTTTGCGCACCACGCTGATCGTGGGATTTCCCGGCGAGGGCGGCAAGGAGTTCGCTACGCTAGCCCAGTTTATCAAGGACGTGCGCTTCGATCACCTGGGCTGCTTTACCTATTCGCCGGAAGAGGGAACCCCTGCCGCAGCGATGGGTTCCCAGGTTCCCGAGGACGTGAAGCAGCGCCGCCAGGAGATTATTATGGAAGAACAGTCCCGGATTGTGGAGCGGCGGCTAAAATCGAAAAAGGGAAAGACGATGCCGGTGCTGGTGGAAGGCTTCGATGCCTATGCCGAGTGCTGGTACGGCCGTACGGCGGCAGACGCGCCGGATATTGACGGCAAGGTGTTTTTCCACGTCAAGGCCCCAGTTTCTCCCGGCGATCTTCTGCCTGTAACCGTCACCGGGTACCTGGATTATGACCTGGTGGGCGAAGAAGCGGAGGACGGCCCGCGCAAATCGTAAGTAAAGGATGGCCAGCCGATGAATACACCCAACAAACTAACCATCGTGCGCATTGCTATGTCGCCGGTTTTTTTGTTTTTCCTGCTGATGCCTGCAATCCCTCACCATTTTCTGATCACCGCGGTGGTGTTTGCCCTGGCCTCGCTGACCGACATGATCGACGGAAAGCTGGCGCGGCGCAACAACCAGATTACCTCCTTCGGAAAGTTTCTAGACCCGCTGGCGGACAAGATCATGATCACCTGCGCGCTTATTGGGTTTGTATCGCTGGACCTGATCAGCCCCTGGTTTGCGGTGATCATCCTGGTACGGGAATTTTTGGTGACCTCCCTGCGGCTGGTGGCTTCCGGCCAGGGCAAGGTGATTGCGGCGAACTTTTGGGGAAAGATGAAGACCGTCAGCCAGATTACGGCGATCCTGGTGATTTTGCTGGTGGAAGAGGCCGCGTCTTTGCACCTGCTTGAGTCCGGCTTCCTGCCAACCCTGATCAACACCATCGCCATCTCCATCGCTACTCTCTTTACCATCGTCTCCGGTATTCAATACCTGATTCTCTACAAAGAGTACATCGATTATAAAAATTAACTTTGCTTTTCAAGGCCGCCCGGTAAAACGGGCGGCCCTTTTCCTCATCGGATTTCTTCCTGCTCATGGAGTTTCCCGGAGAAACCCCGCCTGCGGGATCCGTTAAGAGCGAGCTCTCACGGGCCAAAGCAGTCTGCCTGCTGTAATCACAAAAAGCACCCGGCTGCGAAACGGGTTTCGCAGCCGGGTGCTTTCTTATCCGAACATGTGAAGACGCGGCACCGATACGGATTTTTCATAGATCTTCTTCGTTCTTCCGCCTGGGAGGGCCGCGCTCTGCATATCTTCATGACTCTCCCCCTTTTCGGCTTCCTGGTTCAATACCTGGGCAAGGGACGCAAACTCTTCCGGCAGTTCGGTAAGCCACCCCACCGAATGGGCGGTAAAGTCCTCCACCCGGCGACTGTACAGGTTTGAGGAGATGGAGAGCATGATATCGTCTTCACATACGCTCTGGGCAAGCTCCTTGACGGCGGCGTTCTGGCCGTCCGGGTCGTAAAGGTCTTTGGCGCCGAACAGATGCAGAAGCTCGTGGGCATAGGCCGCCGGGCAGATGTAATAAGGATGGGAGGCGTCCTCGTTAAAGAACATCACCAAATGCTCGGCCTGGTACTTTTCCTCATTTCCTCTATGGAAAGGAAGCGCATAGCTGCGCCCCGGCTTATTGAGATGGACAATGGCCGCCACATTGTCGTACGCTTCTCCGGCCTGTTTGACGGCGTCCTCCAGCAACGCGGCAAAATCCGCAAACCCATTCTGGGGAAGCATCTGGTCGGTCCACTGGTAATACTCCAGATTGTCTTCCACCGCCTGGTCGAAGGTCAGGTAATAGGAGGCCAGCTTGTCGGTCTGCGTCAGCCGAATTTCCTGCCCATAGCGGGCGGCTTCCTCGGTCAAAAAGGCGAAGGCCTCTTCGAGCATCTCCATAGCGTCGGTGCGGGACTGGCTGTCCCACTGACTCTCCGCGTCGGACAGGAAAAGGTTGACCACCAGGGTGCTGCCGGTCAGAGTCTTAGCGCTGCCGGCTTCTCCCCAGGTTTCGGACAGGGAGATCTTGCTTTCCGGCGCCAAGGAGGAGGGCACCGAAGAGGAAGCTGCCGGCGGGGACGGCGCATGGTCCGGCGGGGCAGAGGAAGGGACGCATCCGCCCAGCACCAAAAGGCAGGCAAGAAGCAAGCCGGTCAGTTTTTGTCTTTTCACGGTATGTCCCCTCCATTCCGGAATTATATTCACAGAGATTTCAACAGCCTGTTGAAAACAGTCTCTTCTTTACGGCTCGTCCCCTTTTCTCTCCGGCGCTTCGTCTTTTGGTTCCTCCGGCCGGCCGTACGCCCGGTCTGCCGCCTCTCTGGCCACGTCCAGAATGATCTTCTGCTCGTCCGTCCGCTGGAGACCGTAGCCCAAGGGAAGCATCTGATAGGCCTCCACCACCTGGCCGCTCATCCACAGGCTGGGGGTTACCCGTAAACTGTAGCCGTGGCCGTTTTGGCACATCCAGTCGAAAAAGTTGGCCCGCGGAAGACCGAAGGCCGCCAGGATGGACATGATGGTTCCTCCGTGGGCCACCACCACCGCAGAAGTGGTGCCGGTTTTCATCAGCTCCTGCACCAGCTCAATGAAGGCGTTGCAGCAGCGGATCTGAAAGTCCACCCCGCTCTCCCCTTCAGGAGGCGCGCCGGTTCCCCCTTCCTCCATCCACTGAATAAACCGGGGATCCTGTTCCAGTTCCTGGGCGCTCTTCCCTTCAAACACCCCGAAGCTGCATTCGGAGAAGCCGGGCACCAGGGTGGGATCCGCTTCCGGGTAGAGCACCTTCATGGTCTGCTTGCAGCGCAGAAGAGGGCTGCAAAAATACCGCTGGGCCTGGGGGTACTGATAGCGCTCCTTTAGCTCCAAAAGCTGGCGCACCCCTTCGGGAGCCAGAGGCTGGTCGGTGACGCCGATATACTGGCCCTTTAAATTGCCGTCGATGACGCCGTGACGGATGAGATGAATCTGGTATGTTTTCATTCTATGCGGTTTCCTTTCGCAATGTGTCTTTTCGCCTGCATGTTGCCGGGATTTATGCGTATAACAACATTATATCTGAAAAGGACCGATTTGCAAGGGACGGGATTTATTCAATCCTTCTATTGTAACCGGGTGGGGATTGTGCTAGAATTTATAAGTTAAAGGCAAGAAAAAGAGAACGGCGTCCCCAGGGCGAAGCCATACGGCCCCAGCGCCCCTTTGAGGAAAACCGGACGCGTCTTGGAAACCGACGGAGGGAACAAAGAACATGGCAAAACGGGAAGACATTCGCAACGTGGCGATCATCGCCCACGTTGACCACGGAAAAACCACGCTGGTGGACCAGCTGCTCAAGCAGAGCGGTATTTTCCGGGAAAACGAAGCCGTGCAGGAGCGCGTGATGGACAACGGCGACCTGGAACGCGAGCGCGGCATTACGATTTTAAGTAAAAACACCGCCGTCAAGTACGGCGACGTGAAAATCAATATTGTGGACACCCCCGGCCACGCCGATTTCGGCGGCGAGGTAGAGCGCATCCTGATGATGGTGGACGGGGTTTTGTTGCTGGTGGACGCCTTCGAGGGCTGTATGCCCCAGACCCGGTTCGTGCTCAAAAAGGCGCTGGGGTTGGGCAAGAAGCCGGTAGTGGTAGTCAACAAGATCGACCGGCCGGGTGCACGGCCTCTGGAAGTGGTGGACGAGGTACTCGACCTGTTCATCGAGCTGGGAGCGGACGACGACCAGCTGGAATTCCCGGTGATCTACGCCTCTGGGCGGGACGGGTACGCCACTCTGGACCCGGCGGTGCCGGGCACGAACATGGTGCCGCTGTTCGAAGAAATCCTCAAGCACGTCCCGGCCCCGGAGGGGGACCCGGACGGCCCGCTGCAGATCCTGTTTTCCTCCATTGAGGCGGACGACTATGTGGGCCGCATCGGGGTGGGCCGCGTGGAGCGGGGCAAGGCGAAATACGGCCAGGCAGCGGTTTTGTGCCGGCAGGACGGGACCACCCAGGCCTGCAAGATCACCCGGCTTTACCAGTTCGAAGGGTTAAAGCGGGTGGAAGTGGAGGAGGCGAGCCTGGGCGACTTAGTGTGCGTGGCGGGCATCCCTACCCTCAACATCGGCGAAACCCTCTGCGCGCCCGACTGCCCGGAGGCTCTGCCCTTTGTAAAGATCGACGAGCCCACCGTCTCGATGAACTTTTTGGTGAACAACTCTCCCTTTGCCGGGCGGGAGGGCAAATACGTCACCTCCCGCAACCTGCGCGACCGGCTCTTTAAAGAGGTGGAGACCAACGTTTCCATGCGGGTGGAGGAGACCGACTCGGCGGACACCTTCAAGGTTTCCGGCCGGGGCGAGCTGCACCTGTCCATCCTCATCGAAACCATGCGCCGGCAGAATTTCGAGTTCGCGGTGTCGCCCCCGAAGGTCATCATGAAGGAGATTGACGGGCATCTGTGCGAGCCCATGGAGCTGCTGATGATCGAGGTGCCGGAAAACTATGTGGGCGCGGTGATGGAAAAGCTGGGCTCGCGCAAGGCGGAGCTTCTCAACATGGGCACCCGGGAAACCGGCGTGACCCACCTGGAATTCCGCATCCCTTCCCGGGGCCTGATGGGCTACCGGCAGCAGTTTTTGTCCGATACCAACGGAAACGGCATTTTAAACCACATCTTCGACGGGTATGAGCGATTCAAAGGGGAAATCCCCCGCCGCATGCAGGGCTCCCTCATCGCTCACGAATCGGGCACCTCTACCGGCTACGGCCTGTTTAATGCGCAGGACCGGGGTACGCTGTTCATCGGCCCGGGCGTGGAGGTGTACGAGGGGATGATCGTGGGCGAGTCCCCCAAGAACGAGGACATTGTGGTAAACGTGTGCAAGAAAAAGCACGTGACCAACATGCGCGCCGCCGGCTCGGACGACGCGCTCAAGCTGACCCCTCCCACCAACCTCAGTTTGGAGCAGTCGCTGGAGTTTATCAACGACGACGAACTGGTGGAGGTCACTCCCAAGAGCATCCGCCTGCGCAAGGCGATCTTGTCGAAAGAGCTGCGGATGAAATCCGCCAGCAAGGCGAAGTAAGGCGGAGGATGATGGAAAAGAAGTGGATCGCCCCTAACGGGGACATTGCCGACGCGCTGGCGGTGCGCTTCGCGGTCTTCTGCGACGAACAGGGTTACACCCGGGAGCAGGAGGTGGACGAGGCGGACAAGACCGCCTGGCATGTGGTCTTCTATGGAAAGGACGGGACGCCGGCGGCCACCGGCCGGGTGCTCGACGAAGGTGGCGGCGTTTTCTATATCGGGCGTATCTGCGTATCGCGCTCCCTGCGGGGAACCGGTGAAGGACGGGCGCTGGTGGAAGCGCTTATGGAAAAATGCCGGGCGCTGGGCGCAAAGGAAATCAAGCTGGACGCCCAGGTGCGGGTGAAGGGCTTTTACGAGAAGCTGGGTTTTTCGGTGTGCGGCGAAGAGCACATGGACGGGCACGTCCCACACATTTATATGAAGCAGCTCTTAGATTAATACAAAAGCGCCCGGGACGGCTTCATCCCGGGCGCTTTTCTTCGTCTTTCCCGCCAGGCTCTTCTTTGCGGGGCACAATGTCCTCATCGGTGAACTCAAAAATGTCCGCCGGGGTGCACTGGAAGATCTGGCAGAGGGCCTCGATGTTTTCCCTGCTGATGGACTTAACCTGATTGTCGATCATCCGGCGAAAGCTCTGGTAGCTCATGTTGAGCTGCTTGTAAAGCCAGTATTTGCTTTTGCCTTCCTTTTCTAAGAGTTCATGAACCCGAAGCTTGACCATATTTCGATTCCCCCCGCTTATCTGATGATAATAAAATTATACCAACCTGGTAATGCTTTCCTCTAGACGATTGCATTAGTTATTGCAATCGTCTTGGTTTTTTGTGGCAATTGGGGCGATGATAAGGAAAACAGGAAAAAGAGGAAGGATGCCCCATGCCAACGGATTTGTACACCGCAATCTGCGGCTGCTTTCCGGTTTTGGACGGCTGGCTGCCCGAGAAACAGCGCAAGCGGCTGGCGCAAATGAGCCCCAACGCCTTACAGGCGCAGTACAAGGGCCTGCTTAGGCGCATCCGCACGTCCCTGCTGGGCCCGCTTGGGCCGCTTTCCCGGGCCTTTATCGACGATGGGATTCGGGAGCCCGAGGACATGGCCCTGCTCGTCCTGCTGGAATACCACGCCTACCGGCTGGACCTGCTGGAGGCGGAGCAGCGGCGGGAAACCGACAGCGGCATGTGAATTTTATTCACATGCCAGAAAGCGAAGCTGTGGTGAGTGCGTGAATTATATTCACGCACTCACCACATATTTTTGCAACTACCTTTCTTTTTTGCTTCTTATAGCCATATTTCCATTGTGTTGGGTGATAATATATGAAAACTAGCATTTTTGAAGGCAAATATATTAACAGGTTATCGCTTAACGCTATTATATCGTTTATCAATTCAAAAAGCAATAGCTAAAAGCTATAAATTACATTATTGCTCTAAATCGTTTATACTCTTATTGGGTGATAAATTATGGAGAACTATAGACTTATAATTAGAAAAAAGCGTAAGCAGTTGGGTCTTAGCCAAAATCAGCTTGCAAGAGCGGTTGGAATATCTCAGCCGTTTATGAACGAAATAGAATTAGGAAAGAAAAGCCCTTCTGTTGAGGTTTTGATTAAAATCTGTGAAGCCTTGGATATTCCTTTTCTTGGGCAGGAAAAAGAGGACCTTTAATATGTAAGGAAGCGCTTGGGTTTCCCTATCTATCTTTTTTCTTTGTGTATATTCCCGCCTTTTTCGCGCATACTACATCCGCCCCATTGCGCGCCGGCGGCGCAGCGGGGCGGACAAACCACTTTTCGCCGGGGAAATGGCGGCGAAGCAAATGGACACCAATATCGAATTCTTAAACACTCTCTACCAGACCGCGAAGATGGGCGAGGACAACATCAAAACCATTCTCAAAACCGTAAACGCCCAGGAAATCAAAAGCGACCTGCAGACCCAGATGAACGGCTACAACACCTTCGGTTACCGGGCCCAGCAGTTGATGACCAAGTACGACGACGTTCCCAAGGAAAACGGTCCCATGCAAAAGATGATGGCTTACGCGGGCGTGCGCATGAACACCATGAAAGACGCGTCGCCCTCCCATATCGCGGAAATGATGATCCAGGGCAGCACCATGGGGATCATTGAAGAAACCGAATCCCTCAAAAAGCACCCCGAGGCGGACGAACCCATTCAGCAA
Organism: Solibaculum intestinale; assembly: GCF_040096205.1. Taxonomy (NCBI): domain Bacteria; kingdom Bacillati; phylum Bacillota; class Clostridia; order Eubacteriales; family Oscillospiraceae; genus Solibaculum; species Solibaculum intestinale. The sequence goes on from NZ_JBBMFD010000003.1 coordinate 29,311, forward strand.
ATCGCCCGGGACATGATCCAGTTCGAGCAAGACAGCATCGAGCGGCTCAAGCAATACCTGTAACCCTAGGTGCTCCAAATGCGGGCGCGGCGGCCCGGTTCTTTTTACGCCGAAAAAAGGACGGCAATTTGGAATTGCCGTCCTTTTTCCTATGCCTTTCGTTTTTTTATTCTCGGCGCGGTCCGGTCAAAGCTGACGTCCAGCGCCATCTTGACCATTTCTTCCTTTGCGCTGCCGTCCAACGAAATGGAGACCCAGTTGGCCTTGTTCATGTGGTACGCCGGATAGACGCCGGGCTCCGCCCGCAGGGACCCCATCAAAAGAGGATCGCATTTGACGTTTACAATGTCCAGCGTTCCCTCCTCCCTAAGGCCCAGCTTTTCTTTGGAAACCGTCATCAGCAGCGCGAACCACTTGCGGTTGCCCGGATGGCGAAACACCACATTGGCAGGATACCTCTCCCATGGGTGCTCCCCATCCACGCCATAGGTTTGCGCCATGTATTCTTCCCATTCTTCCCGATTCATCCTTTTCATCCTCCAAAGCGTTCGAGCCCGTTTTCCTTCCGTATCATCAGGGCCCCTCCTCGTTTCCACCGTTTGCCGGCGGCCCGCTCCAGCCAAACAGGCCCGGCGGCGAACCTGAGTGGGTTCGCCGCCGGGCTTTCCGTCAGGCCGGGCATTGGCCCAGCCTTTGCTTATTTACTTTGGCCGCGGATCTCCACCCGGCGGATCTTGCCGCTGATGGTCTTAGGCAGCTCGTCAACGAACTCCACCACCCGCGGGTACTTATAAGGCGCGGTGTGGTCCTTGACATAGGTCTGGATTTCCTTTTTCAGCTCCTCCGAGGGCACGTTGCCCTTCGTCAGCACAATGGTAGCCTTGACCACCTGGCCGCGGATGGGGTCGGGCACGCCGGTGATGGCGCACTCGAGCACATAGGGCAGCTCCATGATGACGCTTTCGATCTCGAACGGGCCGATGCGGTAGCCGGAGGATTTGATCAGGTCGTCGGTGCGGCCTACATACCAGAAGTAGCCGTCCTCATCCCGCCAGGCCATGTCTCCGGTGTGGTAGGCCCCGTCGTGCCAGGCGGCCTTGGTCAGGCCCTCGTCCCGGTAATAGCCCTTATAGAGCCCGCAGGGGACTTCCTTGTCGGTGCGCACCACGATCTCCCCTACCTCGCCGGGCTTGGCGAAAGACCCGTCGCCGGTGACTAGGTCAATGTGGTACTGGGGATTGGGCTTGCCCATAGAACCGGGCTTGGGCTCCATGCCGATGAGGTTTGCGATGGCGAGGGTGGTTTCCGTCTGGCCGAAGCCCTCCATGAGCTTGAGACCGGTGGCGCTCAGCCACTGCTGGTACACCTCGGGGTTGAGCGCCTCACCTGCGATGGTGCAGTAGGTCAGGGAGCTCAGATCGTACTTCGACAGATCCTCCTTGATGAAGAACCGGTACATGGTGGGAGGCGCACAGAAGGTGGTGATGTGGTACTTGGCGAACATGGGGAGAATATCCTCCGCATGGAACCGGTCAAAGTCATAGGTAAAGACCGCCGCCTCGCACAGCCACTGGCCGTAGAGCTTGCCCCAGACCGCCTTGCCCCAGCCGGTGTCGGAGATGGTAAAGTGCAGCCCGTCGGGCTTGACGTTGTGCCACCAGCGGGCGGTGACAATGTGGCCGATGGCATAGGTGTAGGCGTGGGTGGCGATTTTCGGATAGCCGGTGGTGCCGGAGGTAAAATACATGAGCATGGGATCGGTGGCAAGGGTGGCGGCATCGCCGGTGGGACGCTCAAACACGTCCGAGCTGCCTTCCAGGCCCTCGTCGAAGTTGAGCCAGCCCTCCCTCGTGCCGTTGACCACGCACTTGATTTCCAGCGTGGGGGATTCGGCCTGGGCTTCGTCCACATAATGGGTCACGTCCCCGTCGCTGGTGCACACCACCGCTTTGACGCCGGCGGCGTTGAACCGGTAGGAAAAATCATGGGTGACCAGCTGGTTGGTGGCGGGAATGGCGATGGCGCCCAGCTTATGCAGGCCTACGATGGCGAACCAGAACTGGTAATGCCGTTTGAGCACCAGCATAACCCGATCGCCCTTCTTGATCCCCAGAGAACGGAAGTAATTGGCGGCCTTGGCGGAATACCGAGCCATATCGCCAAAGGTAAAGTCCCGCTCCTGCTTGTCGTTGGAAACCCAGAGCATGGCCCGCTTATGAGGGCATTTTTTACCCAGCGCATCTACCACGTCGAAGCCGAAGTTGAAGTTCTCCGGGATTTTGAAGCGGATGTCCTTTAAGTAGCCGTTTTCATCGAGGGTTTCGTCCACAAACTGCTTGTAAAGAAGCTCCTTGGGCGCCGCAGGCGTAACCGCCTTCTCCTGCTCGGCGACTACCTCCACCGGCTGGGTGTCCGCTCCCTCTCTGCCTTTCATCACAAAGGCCAGGAATTCGCAGTCTTCCCCGCCGACCGCCACCATGCCGTGGTGATGGCTCGCGTCGTAGAAGATGCAGTCGCCCTCCTTGAGGACCTCCACATGGCCGTTTACCTGCACCTTCAACTGGCCCTTGAGCACATAGTCCATCTCCTGGCCCTCGTGGAAGGACAGATGGATGGGTCCCTCCTCCTCTTCCTTCGAATACTTGGCCTTGACCACAAAGGGTTCGGCCAGGCGGTCCTTAAAGAGATAGGCCAGATGCTGGTAGTCGAACTCCCGGCGGCGGCGGATGGGCATGCCCTCTCCTTTGCGCGCCATGGAGTACACCTGCAAATGGGGCTCCTCACCGGAGACGATGGCGGAAATGTCAATCCCGAACCGGGTGGCGCATTTGAACAGGAAGGTAAAGGAAAAATCCTGCTCCCCGTTCTCCTTGGCCAGGTATTCGTCCAAAGTTACGTCGGTGACCTGCGCCATTTCCTCCGGCGTGATGTCCATCATCTGCCGCAGGCCCTTGAGGCGTTCTGCGATTTTCTTGACCTGTGTTTCCATCTGGAAAACCTCCTTATTGCATTGGTTCAACGCTTCTTTACAAAAGAAAAAGCCCCATCTCCACTGAAGAGATGAAGCTCAATACACTCCACGTTACCACTCTACTTGCCGGTCTCTCTCCGGCCACCTTTGCCGTATCCAATAATACGCTCTCCTGTAACGGGAAGAACCCGGTCTCGCTTACTTCACGCCTGACGGTGGGTTGGGCGGACTGCTTGGGGGTGATAAACAGCTGCCACACGTTACCGCCTTGCACCAACCGGCGGCTCTCTGAAAACAGAGATGGCCCTGCCCGTGTCCCCTTCATCGCATTGAACCTATAAATTTCTTACAGAATACACCCAAGCGACTCCCTTGTCAAGAGGGATTTTGTTTTTTCTTTTTGGGGTCGCCTTTGCTGCCGTACCGTTCCTCTCGACTGACGCTTTCTTACACCGGCATCAGGCGGCGCACCGCTTCGATGTGGACAAAACGCACGGCGGTAAACGAATAGCTGGAAAGAGGGCGGCAGTCCGCGTCGCCGGTGTGGGCGGCTAGCAGGATGTGGTCGAGCGTGGGTTTTCCGCGAATCATGACGATAAAGAGGGTGTGGACAAAGTCGCGCCCTTCAAAGGCCAGCTGGACCAGATCCCCTGCAAGCACTCCCTGCCGGTCAGTGGAATAGCCGTAGGGACCGGCCCCGTCGTTGGACACGAGGAAGTGATACAGGCCGGTCGCTCCCGCCCAGGAGGCGGAGCGGTCGCTGGGAGAAATGTAAAACCATCCGTAGGCGGAGCTATAGTTCATAACGTCGCTGCCCGCATAGACGCACTGGGAGGCAAAATTGGTACTGTCGCCCCCGGCTCCCCGGCAAACACAATAATCGGGATTGCGAAAATAGGCCCAGCGGTGGGCATAGGCTACCGCCTTGCTGCGGCTGTAAGGCAATTCCTGCAAAGCCATGGCGAATCCGCCGCCTCCCTTTCCTAGAAAACATATGTCTCTTTTTATTCTATGAATTCGGGTCCGGCTGGTGCCTGGCCAGAAAATTTTTGAAGTCCCGCTCTTGACAAAAGGGAACAAAATGGGTATAATAGCACTCGCACCAAACAAATGCGGACTTAGCTCATCTGGTAGAGCGCCACCTTGCCAAGGTGGAGGTAGCGAGTTCGAGCCTCGTAGTCCGCTCCAAAAAAACCACCCCGGCCGTTTTGTCCGGGGTGGTTTTCGTTTATCCGCCAAATTCCAGCTCATGTAAAACGGCGTTTCCCTCTTTGTCTGGCAAAGGCCATCGGAAACGCCGTCTTTTCGAACATCAAAAAGGGGCTGTGCGCAACTCGTTGCGCACAGCCCCTTTTTTTCGGCCCGCTTTATTCGATTTCCTGTGCGCCGGCCTCCGCCGCTTCCCGGACTGGTTTTCTCTCATCCTGCACCAGCGATTTATTCGCCCACTTGCCCGAGCGGTACCGCAGAAAAGAAATGGTCAGGCCCACGCCCCAGCCCATGGGGATGGACCACCAGATGGAACTCGCTCCCATGAGACTTGCAAACGCATAGGCGCAGGTCACCCGGCAGACGAAGTTGCACAGGGTGCTGGTCATAAAGGCCTTCACGTCCCCCGACCCTCTGAGCAGGCCGTTGGTGCTGAACATGCCGCCCATAAGGATGTAGAACACGGACACCACCCGCAGGTACTCCACGCCTACGTCGATGACGCCCTGGCTCAGGTTCGCATCCACAAACAGGCTCATAAAGTTGGCGCCGAACAGATAAAGGCATCCGGTGATCACAAGGGCGATGACCGCCGTCATCACCAGCGCCGCCCGGTATCCCTTGCGGACCCGCTCCGGCTTACCGGCGCCGATGTTCTGAGCGGTAAAGCTGGAAACGGCGTTGGAAATGTTGAGCATGGGCAGCATGGCGATGGAGTCGATCTTGGTGGCGGCGGTGTACCCCGCGACCACGACACTACCGAAGCTGTTGACCAGCGCCTGGACAAAGAGCATGCCCATGGAAACGATGGACTGCTGAATCATGGAGGGCACCGCAATGCGAAGCATCCGGGTAAGCATGTGCACGTCATACAGGCGGTGAGAATCCGTGGTTTCCATCCGGCGAAGCCGGCGCAGCAGAAAAATCAAGGACAGCACGGAGGACAACCCCTGGGCGATCAAAGTCGCCCAGGCGACCCCTGCCACCCCCATCTGGAACTGGATGACAAAGAGCAGGTCCAGCCCGATGTTGACCACCGACGCGATGGCCAAAAACACCAGCGGCGACTTGGAGTCGCCCAGGGCGTTGAAGATGGCGGTCAGGGTGTTGTACAAAAACAAAAAGCCCGCGCCTAAAAAATAAATGTTCAGATAGGCGGCGGAATCGGCAAAGATGTTCTCCGGCGTGCCCAGCAGGTGCAGGATGGGCGTGCTGATGAGCAGGCCTACGGCCATGAGCACCAGCCCCAGCCCGCCGATGGAGAACAGGGAGGTATAAATGGCCGTCTTCATTTCCCCGTACCGCCTCGCTCCGAAGAGCTGGGAGATGACCACCGAACAGCCTGTACTCGCCCCAATGGCGATGGCCACAAACAGGAAGGTAATCGGGTAGGACGCGCCTACGGCCGCCAGGGCGTCTGCGCCCACAAAGTTCCCCACTACCACCGAGTCTACAATATTATAAAGCTGCTGAAACAGGTTGCCGAGAATCATCGGCATCGCGAAGAAAAACAGGATTCTTGACGGCGAGCCCACCGTCATGTCCTTTACCATAAGCCTTCTCTCCCTTTCCTGCCCTTCCAAAGGCAAGAAGGACAGTTGGCGGCGAAGGCAGAACCCTTCGCTCCCAACTGTCCTACCCGGTTCACCTGGCCGGGACCGTTCTTTCCTTGGCTTTCCGCCCGGCCCGCGCCGCAGGCGGATGGAAAACCTTTGTTATTCTTATTGTAACACGCTCGCTTCAAATGTCAACCGGATTGCCTTTTTGGCGGATCCATCTCTTTTTAGGATAAAATAAGCCACATTCCGCAGTGTTTTTTCTTCTTCGGCGTTCTTTCCCCTTCGCTTCTCTTGTTTTCCTTGCGGGCATTGCTTGTGAAAAAGCGATGCTTGGCAGAAAGAACGCCGCCCGAAGCCAGAACCATGGGTTGACAAGGAGAGCGCAAGAAGCTACACTAAAACTGTGGATATTCCGTTCCCCCTGCGGGAACCGCGATCCATAGAACACGTTCAGACAAAGGAGTTAGAACCAATGGCACTTCGTGAAATCGTATTATACGACGACCCGGTACTGCGCAAGAAAAGCCGCCCGGTCGCCGAGGTCAACGATAAAATCCGTCAATTGCTCGACGATATGGCCCAAACCATGTACCATTCTCAGATCGGCGCCGGGCTGGCCGCTCCCCAGGTAGGCATTCTCAAGCGGCTGGTAGTCATCGACATGGGGGACGGTTTGATCAAGCTGGTTAACCCCGAAATCGTGGAAGCCGAGGGGGAGCAGGAGGTCATCGAAGGCTGTCTGAGCTTTCCAAACCGCTGGGGCAAGCTCAAGCGCCCTTACCGGGTGAAGGTGAGCGCCCTCAACGAAAAGGGCGAACCGGTTACCTTCCACGTAGCCGGGGAAAAGGCGAAATGCTTCTGCCATGAAGTCGACCATTTGGATGGCATTTTGTTCGTCGATAAGGTGACCGAATTCGTGGAGCTGTAAAAATTGCATTCAAAAGGCCGGACGGCATCATGCCGCCCGGCCTCTTTTTTTATCCCGCTACGGTGTCCTCTGCTTCCGGCTGCCCTAAGCGTAGCGCCGCGTAATGGCGGATGAGCTCCCGTTCGCAGAAGGGAACCCGTTGCCCATGAATCAGCTGATAGTCCTCATGCCCTTTGCCGGCAAAGAGAAGGATGTCCCCTTCCTCGGCCATGTCCACCGCGTACTTGACGGCCGCCGCCCGGTCGGGGATGGTCACGTACCGCCCCTTGGCCTCCCCCATCCCCTTCTCCATGTCGGACAGGATGGACATAGGATCTTCGTTGCCGGGGTTGTCGCTGGTGAGGATGCAGTAGTCGCACAAGCGGGCCGCCGTCTGGGCCATAGCCGCCCGGCGCAACTGGGACCGGTCCCCCACCGACCCGAACAGGCAGATGAGCCGTTTGGGGTGATATTCCCGCAGGGTCTCCAGGATGGCGTGCATACTCACCTCGTTGTGGGCAAAGTCCAGCACCACGGTGCAAAAAGGCAGCGCGTCCACCAGCTCCACCCGCCCGGGGATGGCCGCCTTCGAAAGCGCCCGGGCCGCCGTGGGCAGGGATATCCCCAGGTGCTGGCCCACCGCCACGGCCACCAGCGCGTTGTACACCGAGAACCGCCCCGGCTGGTTTAACCGGAAACCCTGGGTGCCCAGCGGGGTTTCGCCCGCAAAGTCCACCCCCAGAAAGCCCGGCTCCCGGACGAGCCGGATGTCCCGCCCCCGGTAGGCGCAGCCCTCTGAAAGGCCGTAGCCGATGAGCTCACAGGTGGCGGAAGCTGTGATTTCCTTTACATGGGGGTCGTCGAAGTTCACAAGCCCCAGGTCGCACTGCCTGAAAAGCTGGGCCTTCCAATGCATGTAGTCGGCAAAGTCCTTGTGTTCGGTGGGGCCGATGTGGTCGGGGGACAGGTTGGTAAACACCCCGATCTGAAACTGGATGCCGGCCACACGCCCGGTCATCAGCCCCTGGCTGGACACCTCCATGCACACACACTCGCATCCGGCCTTCACCATCTCCCGGAAGGTCTTCTGGATTTCGTAGGACTCAGGGGTGGTGTTGACAGTCTTATAATGGATTTCCCCGAAATGCACCCCGTTGGTGCCGATGATGCCGGTCTTGACCCCGCCCGCCTCCAGCACGCTCTTGATGAGGTGGGTAACGGTGGTCTTGCCCTTGGTGCCGGTGACGCCGATGACGGTCAGCTCCTTGGCCGGGTCCCCGAACAGGTTGCGGGACATGACGGCCAGAGCCGCCCGGCTGTTTTTTACCAGGGCCACCGCCGCGTCTTCGGGCAGGGACAGGGGCCGCTCGGCCACGAATAGGCGGCAGCCCCGGTCATAGGCGGCCTTGGCGTAGGCGTGGCCGTCCGCCGCCGCGCCGGGCAGGCAGACGAACACGTCCCCGGGCTCGGCGATGCGCGAGTCGTACACCAGGTCCTGGGCAACTAGGTCGGAAGAAAGGTCGCCGGCGTAGCCGGTGCCCTGTAACAGTTCGCAAAACAGCATGGGGCAACACTCCTATCGGGGAATTCCCTTGTAGTTTTAGTATACCGCGCGCAGGCGGCGAAGAGGGGTCGCATTCGGTCGAAGGCGGGAATGATGCAAATATTCTGAAACTTCACATCCGCTCCCGCTTGTCCGACAGGCCCAAAAGGTAATCGGTAGAAACGGAAAAGAATCGTGCCAGCAGAATCAGCTTTTCGATGGAGGTGGAACGCTGGCCGCCCTCGATGGTGCTGATGGCCTTATGAGAAAGGCCCACCACCTGGCCCAACTCCTTCTGGCTCATGTCCTTCTCCTGGCGCAGCTGCCGAACTCTTTCTCCAAATAAAATTTCTTCCGTCACACAATTTCCTCCTTGACATTTACCTCAAAGTAGATTATACTATTCGTGCAATCTACTTTGAGGTAAGCACATGCTCCTATAACGAATTTGTATTATAGCAGATAAAAGCGATTTTTCTCCTTAAAATGTACTTTTCCAAAGCTCTTTTGTTGTTCCTTTCTTTTGCGCTGCCGAAAGAAAGGAACACGAAATCAGGTTGAAATCTCGGACGGCAGGGACCGACTGCGACAAAGCTGAAAACGGATTTTTTGCAAAACCCGGTATAAGAAAGGCTGGCAAATCATAGGGCTGGCTTTTTCCCTTGAAACCCTCTTTTCAAATGGCCTTTTAGAGTGCCCCTTTCTTTTGCTCCGCCAAAAGAAAGAGGCGAAAGAAAAGGCGGCGGGAGGGGGAAAAAGACGCTAGAATCCGGGACACAAGTTTTTCCCCCTTGAAAATCCCCCTCTCATCGGAGGAGGGCAAGGGGAAGAAAACAAGATTTGGTGAAATACAGTCACAGAATCCCGTCAACCGGCAACTTCGGTTGTGACTCCCTTTCACAAGCCCGGCCGAGCGGACAGAGGGATTCTTAAGGGAGAAAAACCTTGCCCCCGAACTTTACGCCGTTTTTCTCCCTTAAGTTGCCCTTTCTTTGGTTCGTTTCTTTCGGCAACGCGAAAGAAATGAACACGAAATCAGGTTGAAATCGGACGGCAGGGACCGACTGCGACAAAGCTGAAAACGGATTTTTTGCAAAACCCGGTATAAGAAAGGCTGGCAAATCATAGGGCTGGCTTTTCTCCTTGAAACCCTCTTTTCAAATGGCCTTTTAGAGTGCCCCTTTCTTTTGCTCCGCCAAAAGAAAGGGGCGAAAGAAAAGGCGGCGGGAGGGGGAAAAAGACGCTAGGGACGGGGACACTTGTTTTTCCCCCTTGAAAATCCCCCTCTTATAGGAGGAGGGCAGGGGGATAATACGGCAGTTATTGTGAAATATAATCACAAAGCCCAGCGCATATTTGTGAAAGATCAGAATATTCTGATCTTTCACATTCTCTCCCGCTTGTCCGACAAACCCAAAAGGTAATCGGCGGAGACGCCATAGAACTCCGCGATTCTGGCGAGCATTTCAAGGGAGGGCTGGCGCTCGCCATTTTCCCAACGGCAAACTGCCTGTTTTGTTACCTCCATCGCAATGCCGAAGCGTTCCATCGTAAGATTTTGTTCTTTTCGCAACGTGTAGAGCCGCTCACAAAATTTTTTAGGTGAAAACACGGAATACCCCCTTGACTGTTGTCACATTGTCAACTATAATAAGAGTTGTCAATATGACTACTTTTAAAATCTCACATAGTTTTACAAATTCATATATAATATCCTTCATTATATCATAAATCAGGGGGAATTCCTATGAAAAACATTCTCGAGGACCTGTTCGAAGGGGACTTGGCGGGACGAAAGGAAACCTTTTCCGACGACCCCGCTTACCAGGAAGCCATCGACTGGGTGGTGCGCACCGAGGACGCCCTGCGCGCCGCCCTTCCCGCGCCCAAGCTTTCCTTGGCCGCCGCTTTTGCCGACGCGCAAATGGAGCTCACGTGTCTCACCGAGCGGCGGGCTTTTGTGACCGGCGTGAGACTCGGCGTGCGGCTTCTACGGGCCATGGAGGAGGACCCCTGGGCCATCGCCGAACCCAAAAACGCCTGCGGGTAGAATCCGCAGGCGTTTTTCCATTCTGTTAACCCTTTTTCCCCACCGAACGCAGCTTTTTCATGGCCGACCGGGCAGCAGGCAGCCCCTTGTCAAACAGCTTGTATTTGACAGGGCTCACCACCAGGTCGAACTCCCCGATAAACTCCAGCACTTCCGGGGCGAACTTCTGCTTGAATTCCGACAGCGCGTCGTCCAGCGTTCCTTCCACGCCGCCCAGGTTTAAATAGTCCACCCGGTCCTCCATGCAGTCGAGCATGACCTGGTAAAGCATTCCGTTGGGCGTGGAAAGGTTGGGGAGCAGGCTTAAGTCCGACCCGCCGTAGAGATACTCCGCCACCCGGATGCCCTCCCCCTTGGGCGGCATCACGAACAGCCCGCCGCACAGGGAAACCACGTCCCCCCGTTCCTTTCGAGCCTCCTGGGCTTGGTCTCGATTGCGGGTGTTGCTTTCCACGTTCTGCCCCTTGTCGATGCAGCCCTGGGTGTAGGCGATGAACTGAGGCAGGTTCACTTTGCCGTAGTACACCACCGTGTCTTCCCCAAACGCGTCCCGGATGGAACGAAAATAGTCCGCGCTGCGCAAAAGCACGTTCTGGCGCTTTTCGGTGCAGCCGATGAGGCGGGCAAACTCGCTCAAATCGTCCTCCGGCCCGGCCTTTTCGAAGAATACGCCCCGGTTTTTGTGGTAATTGCCGATGTAGCTGCGGGCCCCTTTTTTGAAGGACTTGAGGAGGGCCTTGGGGTCTAAGGGATTGTGCTCCTCGTCGGTCAGGCGCACTGCCATATTGAACCGGGGGTTAAAATAATCGTGCAGGCTTTTGCCGAAGCCCTTGTGGACAAAGCCGGCGGCTTGCAGGTTTGACAAGACCGCCTGGGGGTCCGTCCCCCACCGGTCGGAGTTTAACACAAAGGGGTCCAGCTTCACCGCGAAGGCGCCTTGGCTTTTTGCGTAGTCCTTCATCCCCTGGGCAAACTGCGCCACCGCTTCCCGGTCCTCATAGTCGAGCAGGAAGCCCCGGGGGGAATAGCAGAGCTTTAAGCCCATAGGCATGGTCCTTGTGAGGATGAGGGCGGCGGCAATTACCGTATCGTCCCGGTACAGGCCGCAGAAGGCGTGGCCCCAGTTGCTTTTTACCGTTTCCCAGCCGGGGCGCTGGGTCAGAGGGACCAGGGAGGCTTTTTGCAAATAGGCCTCGTATTCTTTCCGGGGCAGGTTTGTGACAAACCGGTATGCCATGATTTACCCCTCCTGGTGGTCTTTTTGTTTGGCGCGGCTGAGCTTGCGGGAGGTGCGGCGCACCTTCTGCATCACCTTGCGCATGGCGGGCAGGTACTTGGTGAACAGGTGGTACTGCACAGGGCGGACCACCAAATCGAATTCCCCGATGAGCTCGAGCATTTCCGGGGAAAATTTCTGCTTGAATTCGTAGAGGGGCGTGTCCATACTGCCCTCCACGCCGCCTAAGTTGCAGTAATCGTACCCGGCCTCAATAAAGTCGCACATGGCGGCGTAGAGCATGCCGTTGGAGGTGGAGAGCCGGGGGAACAAGGACAGGTCGTTGCCAGCATAGAGGTATTCGGCGAACCGGTACCCTTCTCCCTTGGGCGGCAGCAGGAAGAGGCCGCCGCACAGGGTGACGATTTGCCCCCGCTCTTCCTTGGCCTTCTTCGCTTCCTCCAGATTGGCGGTGTTCTTCTCCACGTTCTGGCCCTTGTCGATGGCGGCCTGGGTGAAGGCGATGTATTTGTCTAAATCGAGCCGGCCGTAATAGACGTCCATCTTGTCCCCGAACGCCTTCTTGATGCCCCTAAAGTATTCCGCGTTTCGCAGCACCACGTTCTGGCGCTCCTCGGTGCAGGCCACCATGCGGGCAAACTCGCTCAAGTCGTCCTCCGGCCCGGCCTTTTCGAAGAACACGCCCCGGTTTTTCTGATAGTTGCCAATGGTGGCGCGGGCGTCCTTGCGAAAACTCTTTAAGAGGGCCTTGGGGTCTAAAGGCTGGCGGTTTTCATCGGTCAGGCGCACCGCCATCTGAAAGCGAGGCATGAAGTAGTCGTACAGCGTGACGCCGAAGCCCTGGTGAAGGTACCCTTCCGCTTTGAGGTTTTCGAAGATGGGGGCGGGGTCCACGCCCCAGTGGTCGTTGTTGAGGATAAAGGGGTCGATCTTGATGCAGAAGGCTTTCTGGCTTTTGGCGTATTCCCGGGCGCCCTCGGTGAAGCGGTGGAGCACCTCTTTGTCGGTATAGTCGAGCAAAAAGCCGCGGGTGGCGTAGATAATTTGAAAGCCCATGGGCAGATCTCTGGTCAGAAGCTGGGACGCGGCCACCAGCTTATCGTCCCGGTACAGGCCGCACAGGGCCGGACGCCAGAAGCTCTTGGCCACGCCCCATTCCGGGCGCTGACCGTAGGGCACCATGGGTACGTGCATCAGAAACTCGTCGTATTCTTCCTTGGGAACCTTGGTGGAAAATCGGTAGTTCATCATTGCCTCCCTATACGATTCCGGCCGGTTCTGGCCGGTTCTTTTCACATTTGGGCAGACTTTGCCGCAGTTATTTCTATATTCTTCTTTATTATACCGGCTGCCAAACGGGAACGCAATGGATGTTCTGAGACAAATTCGCCCCATTTCTCCCGTCTTTTTGTTTTGATTGCGGTCAGCCGCCTTTTCCGACCGGTTGAGCCTTTGGGGAAGTTGCCGCGATTCCCTTGACCCAACCGCCTTTTTTGCGGTAGAATATGAATATCGGAACGCATTTCTTTGTCCGCCGATATGCGGGCAAATTCATTGAATTTTGGAGGTCGTCAACATGAAAATAGGCGTCAGAGCGCACGACTACGGCTGCCATACCCCCAAGGAGCTGGCCCGGATTCTCAAGGAAGCCGGGTTCGAATGCCTGCAGCTGGCCCTCAACAAGGCCCTGACCGGTATGCAGCCGGTGCCCGGGCAGTTAAACCCCGGCCTTTGCTACGACATCCGCCGCGCCTTCGAGCGGGAGGATTTGCAGATCGCGGTGGTGGGCTGTTACATTGAACCGTCCCTTTCCGACCCCGAAGAACGGGAGCGCCAGTTGGCCCGGTACCTGGAGTGCCTCGCCTACTGCCGGCAGCTGGGCAGCTTCGTGGTGGCCACGGAGACCACCTGCTATTCGGGCAGCCTGGAGGGGCGGATGAAGCAGTTCGACATTCTCACCGACAGTGTCTGCCGTCTGGCCGAGCAGGCGGAGAAGTTCGGCGTTTTCGCGGCGGTAGAGCCGGTGCATGTGCACACTATGAATTCCCCGGAGCTGACCTATGAGCTCATCCGCCGGGTGGCCTCCCCCAACCTGAAGATCATCTACGATCCGGTCAACCTCCTCACCCCGGAGAACATCTCCCGGCAGGAGCAGGTGATGGATGCCTGCTTCGACGCGTTCGGCGACCGGATCGTGGGCATTCACGCCAAGGACGTGGTGATTGAGGATGGGCAGTTTAAACCCATTGTAATTGGAGAAGGTCTTGTCAACGTTCAGTATTATCTCAACTGGCTGGCCATTCACAAGCCGGGCATTTCGGTGCTGCGCGAAGAGGCCAACCCCGCCACCGGCCACAAGGACATTGCGAACCTGCGCCGGATGATCGACCTGGCTGAGGCAAACGCGCCGGTTAAGCTCTAACCGATAGTTTGCCCTGTTTTGCACGCGGTCACACAAACGCCGCCGGAGAAAGATCTTTCTCCGGCGGCGTTTTTTTGGTACGGGTAAACGGACGCATTTCGCTTGGACGTAGGACGGGAATTCCTTATAAAGTCCCTGCTTTTATGGACGGTGCAAAACAGAAGGAGACGGCCGTTCACATTCTGATTTTTTACGCTGGTTTTCGTCACAATCGGACGGCAGATTCGTTTGGTAGATGGAGAGAGGAGGGAGGCCATGGAGAAGGAGGACTTGGAGGATGTATACGAACGGTATTACACGGAGGTGTATCTGTACGCCCTATCCCTTTGCCGAAACCGGACGGATGCGGAGGATCTAACGGGAGAATCCTTTTTAAGAGCGTTGATCTGCTTAGAGAAGAGTGGAGGAAGCATAAAATTTTGGCTGATGAAAGTCTGCCGCAACCTGTGGCTGGACCGGTTGCGAAAAGAGCGGCGGCTCACCTCCCTTCTTGATGAGGAGATAGAGCGGCTGCCGGACAGTCAGGACCTGTTGGGGGAACTGGTAGAAAACGAACGAAATCGACAGCTTTACGACGCGGTTCTAAGGTTGCCACCCGGATATCGAGAACCTGTGATTCTCTTTTATTATGGGGGCTTGCCCACAAGGGACGTGGCGAAGGTGCTTGGAATTACAGATACTGCAGTACGCACCCGACTTTACCGGGCACGGATGTATCTCGGCAAACAATTGGAAAAGGAGGATTTGTAATGAGTTTCAGAGAGATATTTGAGCGCTATCTGAAAAATGAGGCAACTGCGGAGGAAATCACCCTTGTAGAGGATGAGTTGGAACGAGCGCAGGTGCTGAATGACTACTTTCTGGATAAAGCAGATGAGGCCACTTCGCTACAGCTGAAAATTCCCGAAGAAACGATAAAAAGGGAAACCAAAAAGATAAAAAAGAAAATTAATAAGAAGTTTCGTCGGACGGTCTTGAAAGTACTTGCATCCATTCTTGGGCTGGTGCTTTGCACTATCCTCATCATATCCCCGATTCTTGACGCCTGTTTTTATAGTCCTTATGCGCCAAGCGAATACCAAAACGACAAGGGAGAAAACTATACCATAAATGATACCAATCTATTTAGTGAAAATTTACGTGCCCTGTCGGAACTTCTTCTTCCTGGTATCGATGGTATTTATGCAGAGAACGTCAAGAAAATCGGCGCATCTTACTATTCTATGCAAATAAGTCAATATTTTTTTGATGATTCTTCCAATATTTTTGATGCCTCTCTCTTCTTGGACCAATTTTCGTCGCTCAGTTCTTTCAACCGCTATCCCAGTAGAGGAACCCGCTATATGCTTTCGGATGGGAGTTGGAACCAAGAAAAGATCGTCTACTATACTCTGAGCGAAAGATATCCGTATGACGGCGCCCATAACCCGGACCCACATGCCGTCGATTTTGAGACGGTTCCCGATTTACCTGCTACTGCCCAGCTCACCGGCTATCTCACCTTTCGAGAACCTCTGAGTATGGATGCACTGATGGACAAAATGATTCAGTATAATTCTACAGAGCACAATGTAACCTTTCAATGGATCGAAGTCGTCACCAGTGATCCGACGTTACGCCTGGGTGAACCAAGAGCATATTCCTACACCAATTTCGGCTTTACGTATCAAAAGTTCCGCGTGTATTCCCTTATCAATGCTGATGCAGGGCCTCAGTATTTTTCAATGGGATCTCCATGGCCTCTGTACTATGAAGACGGTCCAATATTGATGGATTTTCACAGTGGTGAGGCTATGGAGCACCATTTTACATCTTTGCTCAATCAAATGATCGAAAACCCCGAATTTTGCAACGTGTTTACCGGCGGAACGGCAAAGTTTCAAGAGGCGCTTTCCTATGTGCAGCAAAACGGTATAAAATCACCCTGTGTTTTAATTACCGCCTCCAGAGACGACGTTCTCGCCCTGCGCGATGACCCGGATGTGGACCGGTTTGCCATCGACAATGTAACCCTTTCCGAATATTCCAAATAGTTTTTCGTCTTGCGGATGCTTCCTCACAATTAGTACACAAATTTGATACAAAAATGAAATCGAAATTTTAGGTTTCTGCCATTGTTAAAAAAATAATTATGCGGTATACTGACGACAGTGGTTTGATAATTAAATAACAATACCAAACATACAGGAGGTAACCACAGTCATGGCAAACAGAATCATTCTCAACGAAACGTCCTATTTCGGCGCGGGCGCCATCTCCGTCATCGCGGACGAGGCGAAGAAGCGCGGCTACAAGAAGGCCCTCGTTGTGACCGACAAGAGCCTGATGAAGTTTGAAGTCGCCACCAAGGTGCTCAAGGTGCTCGACGACGCCGGTCTTGCCTATGAAGTGTTCGACGACTGTAAGCCCAACCCCACCATCCAGAACGTACAGGATGGCGTGGCTGCCTGCAAGAAGGCGGGTGCGGATTACCTGGTTGCCATCGGCGGCGGTTCCTCCATGGACACCGCGAAGGCCATCGGCATCATCATGAATAACCCGGAGCATGCCGACGTCAGAAGCCTGGAAGGCGCAGTTGACACCAAGAACAAGTGCATGCCGATCATCGCTGTCCCCACCACTGCCGGTACTGCCGCGGAGGTCACCATCAACTACGTCATCACCGACGTGGAGAAGAGCCGCAAGTTCGTCTGCGTCGACCCGCATGACATTCCGCTGGTCGCCGTCATTGATTCGGATATGATGTCCAGCATGCCCAAGGGCCTGACGGCCGCCACCGGTATGGACGCGCTGACCCACGCCATCGAAGGTTACATCACCAAGGGTGCCTGGGAAATGACCGACATGTTCCACCTCAAGGCCATCGAGCTGATCTCCCGCTCGCTGCGCAAGGCCTGCGAGAACGACCCGCAGGGCAGAGAAGACATGGCTCTGGGCCAGTACATCGCCGGCATGGGCTTCTCCAATGTGGGTCTTGGCATCGTTCACTCCATGGCGCACCCGCTGGGCGCTGTGTATGACACCCCTCACGGCGTAGCCAACGCCATCATCCTGCCCACTGTTATGGAGTATAACGCCGAAGCGACCGGTGAGAAGTACCGCGACATCGCTAAGGCTATGGGCGTTCCCGGAACGGAGAACATGACTCAGGAAGAGTACCGCAAGGCCGCCATCGACGCGGTCAAGAAGCTCTCTGAGGATGTGGGAATTCCGAAGAAGGTTTCCGAGGTCGGCGTGAAGGAAGAGGACATCCCGATGCTCGCGCAGCAGGCTATGGACGATGCCTGCCGTCCCGGCAACCCGAAGGATCCGACCAAGGAAGACATTATCGCGCTTTATAAATCCATGATGTAATCATCGGTTTTGTTGCTCATCAAAAAGCAAGGACCTGGAGTCCAAATGGACTCCAGGTCCTTTTTGTTTGCTACTGCAGAATTACAGGCCGTTAATGAATCCAATCTCGTGCTTGTGCAGGGCGGTGACTACCTTGCGGATGCGCATTTTGACTTCGTCGCCGGTCTTCGGCGTCTGGATATACTGGATAATCCGTTCCTTCCCTTCCCGGGGCAGCTTTCCGAACTCGGACATGGCGTCCATGTCCAGGGCCAGCTCCATCCCCAGCCCCAGGGGCATATCCGGTGTATTGTCCGGGTGGCGGGTTCCTTCTCCTACAAAGGGGTTTTGCTCCATACCGATTCCTCCTTTTTTAAGACGGGATTAGTATTTGTGCATACGCCCGCAGCTATGCATTCTCTGGGCAAATATTAAAAAATCTTGAGGTTATTCAGCATATTTATTCAGGGGGGACATAGAATTAGGTAACCAGATTACCTGTTTTTTCTATTACGTCAATTCAGGTAAAAATGCAGCAGATTTTCATCAAAAATCGTCGATTTTCGTCTTTTTTTCCTTGACTTTTGTTTCAGAAAAGTGTATGATTTTATTAACAAATTAGACGTATTTTCGGTAAATAATGGATATTATTTTCTATTTTTGCGGTCTGTTGGTACGCTATACTTACAGGAGAGGAGCGCGTACTGCAAATATAAACTGAAAAGGAGCCAGATCATGAAGTTATTTCTCAAAAAGCGCGGCAAGAAAGGCTTTACCCTGGTAGAACTGGTCATCGTCATCGCCATCCTGGCCATCCTGGCGGCTGTCGCCATCCCCACTGTCATCGGCGTCATCAGCAGCGCCAACGAAAGCACCGACGCGGCTAACGCCCGCGCCATCGAAGCGGCGGTCAAGCTGTACGTGGCCGACCAGGAAAAGAAGGGCAATGAAATCACGGATTTTGCCACTCTCACGGCCGATCAGTACAAGACAGCGCTCAACGACTCCGGCATTACCTCTATGGAAATCAAACAAGGCGGCAAGGAGTTCTATTTCAACACCACCACCGAACGCTGCACCGTGGAAGACGCGAATACCCTTACCGGCACTGCCGTAACGGATTTTGCAAGCATCAAATTCGGCGCCGGCGGAAGTACGACTTCCTCCACCTAAGTCAAATCCAGTTTCTCATACAACAAAAGCCCGATTACATCGGGCTTTTGTTGTATGGCTCCCTATTCGAACTCCCTCCCTGTTCCATTTGGTGAAACGAGGTGAACCATCGTCTTGAGAATCCTGCTAATTGAACTGACCCAAAAATACCTGCGCCTGATGGAGGGAACCACCGGCCTCGGAAAATTCAAGCTGACCCAGTCCGGGGTCTTTTATCTTCCCGAGCAGCTGCGCAAGGAGGGCCTGTTCGCGGACATTTCCATCCTGGTCCATTTTATCCACGACTGCATTGCCGAGCAACATTTCCACAAATTCCGGGCAGTCCTTGTTTTAGAGGATGAAATCGTCGTCTCCAAAGAATTCATGCATCAGACTCCCAAGAAAAAAGCCGCCGAATCTCTTCACGCGCTGGCAACTCTGGAAGCGGAATCGGTATTTCACGGCAACCCCACTGAGATGACGGTGGAAACCTACCGCTACGGCGACCGGGACTTTTTGGGCGGCGAACATAAAAGCGTTCTCTACTCCATCCCTACCCGCCTGTGCAACCGGCTTTCCCACGAACTCTCCACAAAAGGCATTCATCTGATCAAGATCACCCCCAAGGCCCATGCTTTTATACAGGCGGTTTCCACGGCCTGCAAAAAGCCGGACTTTCTGCACCAGCTAAAGCCGGGCGCAACGGCTTTCCTGGACTTCAGTACCACGAAAACCACTCTCGCGATTTTCGAAAACGGCACGCCGGTGTACGAGCGCGAGTTTCTTGGAATATATAAGGACATTGTGGATAATCTGCGGCGCACCCTGCGCGTCACGCGGGACATTGCCCTGGATCTTCTGACAAAAAACGGATTCCAGGCGGAAAACCCGGAATACGAGGCCTATCCGGACGCGTACCGCCGCATCTGCCTGGTGATCGATACGCTGATGGACGAAATCATGCGTTCCATCCGTATCGTGCTCTCCTCCCAAAGGCTGGAGCTGGGGCAGATTGTGGTTTCCGGAAAGCTTTCCTCTTTCCCCCACCTGGACGGGTACATCGCCCACTCCACTGAAATTCCTTGCACCTCCATCGGCTCCCTGGCCGGATTTCTGACACCGGAATTTACCATTGATCCCCACTTGGACAGCGGGGCCGGCCTGGCGGCGGACTGTTTCGCCACGGCGGGCGCTGTCTATGAAACCAAAGGCAACGACGTAAACTTCTTGCGCGGCTCCATGGAGCACCAACGCAACCTTGCCTTCAATACCATCGCCTTTTCGGCCATTTCCCTGGTGACGCTGCTGCTCTTTTGTATTGAGCCCATCCTTCACGGAGTGGTGCAGGGACAGGTGGAGCAGGACAACCGCACGCTGGCCACCCTCCCCTATGTGCAGACCCAGAAGAAGCTCGACGAGATCGAGCGGCTGGGCCGCCAAATTGCCGCCTGCGAAAAGGATAAGCAAACCCTGCCCTTCCATCAGTCGTCGGCCAACGAGGCGGTGACCAAGCTGCTGGGCCAGTTTTCCGCCAAGTCCACCATCACCAGCTTTCATCTCAACAACCAGCAGGGCACCATCGCCCTCTATTTTGAGACTCCCACCTTCAACGATTACATTACCTTAAAGGATGAGGTATATCAAAACAATGAATTCGACATCGCCATCCCCTTCTCCTGTACGGTAAACGACAAAACCGGGGCCGCCACCTGCCAGGTCACACTGGCCATTGTGGATTTCGTCCCCTATGAGGCGGCGGGAGGTGGCAAGTCATGAAGAAGTCGAAGCTTCTTTCTCCGTTTATCATTTTCTTCCTGATTTACGCCGCCGTCTGCGCGCTGTACATCAATTTTGCCTTTCTTCCCCTGCTTGACCAGACGGCCGAGCTGACCGCCCAGCACCAAACCCTCCAGCAGAAGATCGCCGATCTGGACCGCCAGATGCAGGACGCAAAAGGGCTAGACCGAAAAATCGAGGATTTGAAAAATCAGCTGGTGGAAAAAATGGGGCAAAACGTGATCGTCAGCGGCATCATGGTCAGCAACGACGTTTACGACGCGGTAGAGGCCTACGGCATCACCCTCAAGAGCATCCACGTGGGGACGCCTTCCCCCACCAAGGTGGCGTCCAGCATGGAGAACGGCGACGTGATGCATTCCCTGCCCATTCAGGTTACCTTCTCGGCCAGCTACGACGAGGCGGTGGGGTTTCTGCGGTATTTTGAAAACCATGAGGACGGGGCTTATTACGTCCAGTCCTTTGAAGCGGCGGCGGAGAAAAACCAGGAAAATTCCACCGGAGAGCATAATTTCAGCCTTTCTCTGTCCCTGTACTATTTTGCGCCGGACACCTCCTCCAGCGCCCCTGGGGGCTCCAAGTAACCATGAGGACGGATGCGGTCACGATGGGGCTTATATGCGCGGGGCTGGCGGCTTTTGGCGTTGGCTTGGGCCTTCTCCTCGCCCCGCTTTTCGACCGGATTCCGGCCAGGTGGCTGTGCGATTACGGGGAAGCGCCGGGGGATGAACTGCTCTCCTTCCCCCGGCTTCCCAGGAAACGGTACGGGTTTTTGTTCGCCCTGCTTCTGGGCGCTTCTTATCCCCTTTTGTTTTTGCAGTACGGATTTTCCCCGCCGGGCGCATTCTTTTTCTTTGGGGCGGCCCTGCCGGTTTTGCTTTTGCTGGCGGCGGCGGACGCGAAATATACCATCCTGCCCGACCAGCTGACGGGGCTTCTCGCCCTGCTGGGCGTATTCTACGGCATCGCCGGCGGCGTGTACATGGCTTTGACCGGGCCCTTTACGGTACTCGGCTGCCTTTCACCCCTGTTTGGAGCGCTGGCGGCGGGCGGCGCGCCGGCGATTTTGCTGGTGGTCGGGGCTCTTTTGTTCAAGCGGGAAATCATGGGCTTTGGCGACGTGAAGCTGCTGGCGGCCATCGGACTTTTCTGCGGTCTGAAAGGAAGCGTGCTGGTTTTGCTCTTGACGGTGCTCCTTTCCGGGCTGACCTTTGCGCTGCTGATGGCGGCGGGCCGTCTTAAACGGGGCGACATGCGCCCGCTGGGGCCCTTTATCGCGGCTGCGGCGTTCGCATATTTGCTTTTCTCTCCTCAGCTTCACGCTCTCGCGGACCTTTACCTGTCCCTGTTTTCCTAAATTCGACTTCTTTGACTTTCGGGGGAGGATACAATGAAATATACAACCATGAAACTGGGTCAGATCCTGGTCAATTCCGGCGTTCTCTCCCAACAGACGCTGGAAAAAGCCCTGTCCGAACAAAAGGGCACCACCAAGCGCCTGGGCGAAATTCTCATTGAGAATAAGCACATCACCGAGCGCCAGCTTATTGATTCCCTCTCCCATCAGCTGGACATTCCCTATCTGGACCTGGATGGGGTGACGGTGGACGAGACCATCGCCGCCATCATTCCGGAAACCATGGCCCGCATCAACAGCCTGATCCCGGTCAGGCTGGAGGGAAATGTCCTCACGGTAGCCATCGCCGACCCTCTCGACTACAACGTCATCCGCAACGTAGAAGTGTACACCGGGCATATGGTCAACGTAGTGATTGCGGAGAAAAAGAAAATCCTCGATCAGATCCATCAGGCCTATACCTCCCAAAAAGCCTTCGACGCGGCCAGGGAGCTGAGCAAGGACGCAGAGGAGGATGAATTGGAGGAGCTTCC
This sequence comes from Solibaculum intestinale, assembly GCF_040096205.1. Lineage (NCBI taxonomy): Bacteria > Bacillati > Bacillota > Clostridia > Eubacteriales > Oscillospiraceae > Solibaculum > Solibaculum intestinale. The sequence goes on from NZ_JBBMFD010000003.1 coordinate 51,381, forward strand.
CGAGGAGTCGGACGAGCCGATCATCCGCTTTGTCAACAATATGATCGACCAGGCGGTCATCCTCAAAGCCAGCGACATCCACATCGAACCCCAGGAAAAGGCGCTGCGCATCCGCTTTCGCATCGACGGCAAGCTGACCGTTTACATGGAAACTGGGGCGGACCTGATCGCGCCGGTGGTTTCCCGCATCAAGTTCATCAGCAACATGAACATTGCGGAAAAGCGAGTGCCTCAGGACGGACGCATTTCTTATAAAAGCGCGGGCAAGGACGTGGACCTGCGTATTTCCGTTTTGCCGTCGGTCTTTGGAGAAAAGGTGGTCATCCGGATCACCACCGCCCTGGGGCTGGAGATGACCAAGGAGGGCATCGGTTTTCTGCCGGAGAACTTGGAAAAGTTCAACTCCCTCATCAAAAATCCCCACGGGATTATTTTGGTCTGCGGGCCCACCGGTTCGGGCAAAACCACCACCCTGTATACGGCGCTGCGGGAAATCAAACGGGAGGACATCAACATCGTCACCGTGGAAAACCCGGTGGAAATGATTATCGAAGGCATCACGCAGGTGGAGGTCAACGCCAAAGCGGGGCTTACCTTCGCGGCGGCCTTGCGCTCCATTCTGCGCCAGGACCCGGACGTGGTCATGGTAGGGGAAATCCGGGACCCGGAAACGGCGGAAATCGCCATTTCCGCCGCCATCACCGGCCATTTGGTGTTTTCCACGCTCCACACCTTCGACGCGCCCAGCGCCATCATCCGCCTGCTGGACATGGGAGTGGTTCCCTATATGGTCTCTTCCTCGGTGGCGGGAGTCATTTCCCAGCGGCTGGTGCGCAAGCTTTGCCCCGTCTGCAAAGAAGCCTACGAGGCAATGGAAAGCGACCGCAAGCTTCTGGGGCTTTCCGAGGGGCAAACCGTTACCCTTTACCAGCCGGCCGGGTGTGAGAAGTGCCATTTTACCGGCTACCAGGGCCGCACGGCGGTGCACGAAGTGATGATGATCAATCACGGGATCCGCCATATCATCAACCAAAGCAAAGGCGCGGATGAAATCCGCGAGGAGGCCCTGAAAGGCGGCATGCAGACGCTGGAGGACAATGTGCGGCGGCTGGTGCTCGAAGGGAATACCTCCATATCCGAATACGTGGAGCTGCTGTCCTTCAACGCGTAAGGAAGGCGGTATCCAAAAAAGCGAGGTCGTTTCATGCGGGAATACTTTGAAACCTTGGTGCGGCAGGGCGTTTTTGGCCGCGCTTCCGACATCCATTTGTCCGCCGGGAATCCGCCCGCCTACCGCATCGACGGGGTGGTGGAGCCTGTTTCGGGGGAACCGGTCCTGACCCACGAGGCGGTGGAGCAGATGATGGCCGAATGCATGCCGAAGGACAAATACGAGGAATACCGGAAAACCGGCGACGCCGACTGCGCCCTGCAGATTGAGGGGTGCGGGCGGTTTCGTGTAAACCTATTCCGCCAGATCCGGGGCGCCTGCATCGTCATGCGTATCGTCAACGAAGCCATTCCAAAGATGGAGGACCTGGGGCTTCCTTCCTCCCTGCAGCGGATTCTGGACTTAAAGGACGGCCTGGTGCTTGTGACTGGCCCCACTGGGAGCGGCAAGTCCACCACCCTGGCCGCCATCATCCACGAGCTCAACAAATCCCGGTCTTCTCACATCATCACCATTGAGGACCCGGTTGAATACGTTCATCAGCCCATCCGGTGCTTGGTCAACCAGCGGGAAGTGGGGAGCGACTCGGTGAGCTACGAAAAGGCCCTGCGCGCCACCCTGCGGGAGGACCCGGACATCATCCTGGTGGGCGAAATGCGGGACCTGGAATCCATGCGCGCCGCCATCACCGCGGCGGAAACTGGCCATCTGGTTTTCTCCACCCTGCACACCATCGGCGCGGCCAACACCATCAACCGGCTTTTGGATGTGTTTCCCCCCGAACAGCAGCAGCAAATCCGCATGCAGCTTTCCACTGCGCTCAAAGCGGTCATCTCCCAGCGGCTTCTGCCGCGGGCGGGCGGAAAAGGGCGCATCGGCGCTTTCGAGGTCATGTTCGTCAACTCCGCCATCTCCAACCTGATCCGGGAAAACAAGGTGGCTAACATCAACCAGATGATCGAGACCGGGCGAAACGATGGGATGATTACTCTGGACAAATACATTGCCGAGCTGTTGCAGGCGGGAAGCATTACTCCCGAAACGGCTCAGGAGTACAGCCCCATCCCTTTGAAAAGCCATCCCCAGCCGGGCGGCGGCACCTCCCGGCGGTATGACTTTTAACCGATCTTTCGCACCCTAAGCCTGAATGGAGGGAGTTTTCTTGACCTATACGTATACGGCTGCCGGCGCGAACGGCAAACCGGTGACCGGCGAGCTGTCCGCCGCCGACAAGGCGGCCGCCATCGCCCGGCTCAAAGAACGGGACCTGATTCCCATTTCCCTGACCGCCAAGGACAGGGGGAATGCGGGCAACGAGAGCATCTGGGAGAAGGAACTGTTCGAAGGGGATATTTATAAGGCAAAGATCAAGAAAAAACGCATCATGGTCATGGCCCATCAGATGGCCATCATGATGCGTTCCGGCGTTTCCCTGTCGCTGGCTATGGAAGTGCTCATCGACGGGGAAAAGGACAAAAAATTCAAGAAGATTCTCAAGGAAATCGATGAGAACCTGTATCTTGGCGTGCCCATCTCGGAATCCATGGGGAGGTTTTCCGCCTTTTCCAGCGTAGTAGTGAGTTTGGTGGCGGTGGGCGAAGTCAACGGCCGGCTGGACGAAGCTTTCGAAAGCGTGGCGCTGATTTTGGAGAAGGAAGTGACGCTTTCTTCCAAAATCCGGGGCGCGCTGGTGTATCCCGGCTTTCTTCTCTTTTTGACGCTGCTGCTCCTTATTGTGATGAACGTCATGGTGGTCCCCAATTTCAAAACCCTTTTTGAGAGCTTTCACGCCGAGCTTCCGATGATTACCCAGGTGGTCATGGGGGTTTCCGATTTCATCATGTATCAATGGTACTACATTGTAGGCGTGGTGGTGGTGCTCTTGCTTACTTACACACTGCTCAAGCGGTTCTCCCCAGCCTTCTGCATGGGGGTGGACGCGGCGAAATTCAAGGTGCCGGTGATCGGGAAGCTGCTGCTGCAGTCTTATCTGGCGCGGTTTTGCCGGGTCATGTCCACCCTAGTGAGCGCCGGTGTGGAAATCGTCAATTCCCTGGAAATTTCCCGGGACGTGCTCCCCAACCGCAAACTCAAAAAGCACATCACCGACATTGTTGCGGATGTGAAACTGGGCATCCCCATCCACCAGTCCATGCAGAAATCTCCCCTTTTTGAACCGCTGATCGTTTCCATGTTCCGAGTGGGCGAAGAATCGGGTATGCTCAGCGATACCATCAGCAAGCTGGCTGAACTCTATGAATCAAAAACCGACGATACCACCAAGCAGCTAACTGCCATGATGGAGCCGGCCATGACCATCCTGATCGCGGTGATCGTGGGCACGGTGGTGATCTCGATTGTGGTACCCATGTTTGGAATTTACAGCGTGATCGGATGACCGAAAGACAAAAGGGGGATCGCCAATGAACGAATATACCTTAAGCGATGGGCTGCGCGCCGTCCAAAGGGCCTTCGATCTGGTGGATCCGCGCCTAAAGGGCCATGGGGAGCAGGCCGCCTTTTTGATGTGGCGGCTGCTCGACCGAATGGGCTGCTCCCGGGCGCGGATGGTTTCACTGACCACGGCGGCCCTTTTTCACGACATGGGCGCTTACAAAACGGACGCCGACCATTCCCTTTCGGAGTTTGAACTTCTCCACACTGCAAGCCACTGTGTCTACGGTTATCTCTACGCCCGGTTTTATTCCCCGTTTCCTTCTTTTGCTCCGGTGATTCTCTATCATCACATGGGATACTTATACAAACGGTATATTGATCCCAGCTTTTTAACCGATTCCCTGCTTCTGAACCTGTCCGACCGGATCTCCTTTGTGTTTCTCACCCAGCAAAACCCAGATTTCTCCTTTCTGGGGGCCTTGTCGGGCATTGAGTTTGACCCGAAGCATGTGGCCGCCTTCCTGGAGGCGGACCGGGAGGAAGGGCTGCTGCAGGCCTTGAAAGACGGCAGCTATCACGAAAAGCTGCACGCTTTCTGGCGGGAAACCACCCTGTCCCGCTCAGAGGTCATGAATTATGCGCAGATGCTGATGTATTCCATTGACTTTCGCAGCGAACAGACGGTTACCCACTCCATTTCGGTCATGAGCCTGAGCAAGCTCTTGTGCGGTCTGTTGGGGCTCGACCATGTGGACACCTCCATCGTGACGGCTTCCGCCATGCTCCATGATATAGGGAAAATCACCACGCCGGTGCAGATTCTCGAAAAGAAAGGGCCGCTGACCGAAGAGGAAATGGCCATTATGAAAAGACATGCCAGCGCTACCTACGAGATTCTTACGGAACTGGGCTTTGATAACATTGCGCTCATTGCCTCTTCTCACCACGAGAAGCTGGATGGATCCGGATACCCCAGAGGGCTCAAGGGGGATGAGATTCCCTTCTATTCCCGCGTTTTGGCGGTAGCGGACATTTTAAGTGCGCTCATCGGCGAACGCAGCTACAAAGGTCCCATGCCCAAAGGCCAGGTGACCGCCATTCTGGGTGCAATGGCCAACCGCAACCAGCTCGACCCTATCGTCACTTCGGTGGCGCTGGAGCATTATGACGAGCTGATTACCTTTTCCGCGGAAGACTGTGCCCAGACCATGGAGGACTATCTTTCCATCAAGTCGGAGTACCTCCGGCTGATGCAGCAGTTTGAAGCCATCGAGGAAGCGCAGCGGGAGGCTCCTATTCCCGTATAACCGAGGAGGCAGCGATTATGCTTTTCCTCTCTGTGGGTATGGAATTCTTCCTCGGCCGCACAAAAAAAGAGACAGGCTTTCTTTGAAAGCCTGTCTCTTTTTTTTGCCGATTTTTACTGAAACCGGCAAAAACCATTAACCAATTCGGATTCTATAACTACGATTCTCCAAAACTCAGTATCGTTTTGGATTGACAATGTTGCGCCAATCCAGATCGCCACGTTCCAAACCGTGAATGAGAACCTCTGCCGTGGCAATGTTGGTCGCCAGGGGAATGTTGTGCATATCGCACAGCCGCAGCAGGTTCATCTCATTGGGCTCATGGGGCTTGGGCGTGAGCGGGTCCCGGAAAAACAGCAGCAGGTCGATTTCATTGTACGAGATGCGGGAAGCAATCTGCTGGTCGCCTCCTTGCGATCCGCTCAGAAATTTCTGGATGGACAAACCCGTCGCCTCCGAAACCATCTTTCCCGTTGTGCCGGTGGCACACAGGGAATGGCGGCTCAAAATGCCGCAATATGCAATACAAAACTGCACCATGAGTTCTTTTTTGGAATCGTGTGCAATCAAAGCAATATTCATACTTCTTCTCCCTTCAGATAACTGCTCTTTCCTTCTGCTCCCTACTTTTCGACCACCAGCGGCACCTCTTGGCCCATCAGCCTCCTTGCCAGCCGCTCCATAGCCTTGGCCGCCGGAGATCCGCCTCCCAGCGGCTCCCCGTTCGCCGCATACCGCTGCACCTGCTCGTCCTCCGGGACGACGCCGATCAGCTGTAGCCCAACCGCATCAATCACCGCGTCCAAATCCTCCACCAGGCCCAGTTTCAATGTCCCGGGCCGGTAACGGTTGATGACCAGACGGCGGTCCGCGATCCCTTCTTGCTGCAAAAGGCGCGCCACCCGTTCCCCGCTGCGCATACAAACAGGATCGGGCGTAATCACCACAAGAGCGCGGCCAGCAGCCGCGGCGGCAATCTGAAATCCCTTTCCGATACCGGCCGGCGCGTCGATGAACAGGTAGTCATAATAGTTGGCAAGTCCCCTGCAAAGGCGGCGCATGTCGTCCGGCGCGGCCAGCGCCTGCAGCGATTGGGGCGCCGGCATCAGCGCAAGTCCTTCACAGCGTTCAATCTCCCGGATGGCGCGTACCGGTTCGCAGTTGCCCGCCAGCACGTCCCCCAGGTCGAAAACCGCATCGTTCACGGCGCCTAGCATCAGATCCAAGCTCCGAAGCCCTGCGTCTGCATCCAACAACAGGACTTTGTTCCCGGCTCTCGCCAACGCAGCCGCGCATCCGGCTGAAACTGAGGATTTCCCCGTTCCTCCTTTTCCGGAAGTCACTACAATGACCTCACCCATCCGCGCTCGTTCTCTCCTTTTCTCCTTCCGAAATGGGACGGAAGGATTCCCTCGCATTGGATAAGCTGTACGAAATCTTCTTATTTGAGAAAAAAAGAAAAAATCGTATGCTTTTCCAAATAGACGCCGTTAAAATATAGTATAAGTATACAAAATTCATTGTAACACAGAAGCGATGAGAAGTCAAAATTCAATCCATTTCCATATTACCTAAAATTTTTGACTATATTTGTATACTTTGTCCGAACATGGTGCCTTACGCCGCCGGCCCCTGCACAAGAAACATGATGATTACTACCACCAGCAGGGCCGCCATTACCGACAGAAAGGCCAGCAGCTTATAGATCTTTTGAAGCAACCCGTACAGCTTGGATAGATCGGCGTTTTCCAGGCCGGCCAGTTCCTTCTGCTTTTGCTCCACACGCTTACGGCGGATTTGCGCCTTCTTGATCTCCGAGGGCGTGGTCAGCTCCTCTTCCTTAGGCGCAAGCCCCTGCTTTTCCCGCACGATTTCCTCGTAGCATTCCATACAGACCTCGCCGTGAAGCTCTTCGATCCAGATGGGACCGGGCAATATACCAATCTCTTCTCCGCACCGCACGCATTTCTTTAAAATCAGAATCACCCGCCTTCGGCGTTACTTGATTACGTCCACTCCCATATAGGGACGCAGCACCTCCGGTACGGTCACCGACCCGTCCCCGTTCTGGAAGTTTTCCAGGATGGCAGCCACCGTACGCCCGATAGCCACGCCGGAACCGTTGAGAGTATGCACCAGCTGGGCCTTTTCCTTGGGGCTGTTCTTATACCGGATGGCTGCCCGGCGTGCCTGGAAATCCTCAAAGTTCGAACAGGAGGAAATCTCCACGTACCGGCCGTAGGAAGGCATCCAGACTTCGATGTCATAGGTTTTCGCGGAAGAAAAGCCTACGTCCCCAGTGGAGAGGACCACCACCCGGTAGGGAAGTCCCAGAAGCTGGAGCACCCGCTCGGCGTCGTTGGTCAGGCTTTCCAGCTCCTGATAGCTGTCTTCGGGCTTGACGAATTTCACCAGCTCCACCTTATTGAACTGGTGCTGGCGGATGAGGCCCCGGGTATCCCGACCGGCGGACCCGGCTTCCGCCCGGAAGCACGCGGAATAGGCGCAATACTTCATGGGTAGCTTCGCGCCGTCGAGAATGTCCCCCCGGTACATGTTGGTCACCGGGACTTCGGCAGTGGGAATCATAAAGTAGTCCACATTGGCCAGACGGAAGGCATCCTCTTCAAACTTGGGCAGCTGGCCGGTGCCGGTCATGGACGCCCGGTTGACCATAAAGGGTGGAAACACTTCCTGGTACCCATGGGCGGTGTGGGTGTTGAGAAAGAAATTAATGATAGACCGCTCCAGCCGGGCGCCTAATCCCTTATAGAAATGAAACCGGGCGCCGGTTACCTTTGCGGCGGTTTCCGGGTCGAGAATGTCCAGGTCCGCCCCAATGTCCCAATGGGGCTTTGGCTCATAATCAAACTTGGTGGGTTCGCCCCAGCGGCGCACCTCCACATTTTCGCTGTCGTCCTTGCCAACGGGGACGCTTTCGTGGGGCATGTTGGGAAAGCCCAGCAGCAGGTCGGTCTGTGCCTTTTCCAGCGCAGAAAGCTTCGCGTCGCATTCCTTGACCTGCTCGGACAGGGCCTTCATTTCCGCCATGATAGCGGAAACGTCGCCGCCCTCTTTTTTGATCTTCGGAATCTGCTTGGAGGCGGCGTTCTGCTGGGCCTTCATGCCGTCTGCCTTCGCCAGGATTTCCCGGCGCTCGGCGTCGATTTTCAGAACCTCATCCACCGCCGCGTCCATATCCTTGTTGCGGGTCTTCATAGCCTGCTTGACCCGGTCCGGGTCGCTGCGAATCAAACGAATATCAAACATGACGAATCACTCTCTCCTTATCGTTTTACAGCTCTTTTCCACCGGCGATCGCGTTGGCGAGAGTCTGCAGATCTTCCTTGGAATAAAACTCGATCTCTATTCTTCCCTTCTTGGGGCCCTCATAAACGGTGACCCTTCTGCCCAAATGCTCGGTCAGCGCCAGCTGCGCCTCGTCATACAAAGGGTCGCGGGACCGGGAAGAAGCGCCGCCCGGCGCCTTTTTTGCCTTGCCTGAGGCCTTTGCACGCCGTTCCAGCTCCCGCACCGAGATGCCTTTATGCACCGCCAGCTCCGCCGCCTCCTGTAGCGCTTCCTCATCCTGGAAAGAAAGCAGGGTCCGCGCATGGCCAGGAGACAAGAAGCCCTCCCGCACATACTGACGCACGTTATCAGGAAGCCCCAGCAGCCGCACGGCGTTGGCAATGGCGGGACGGGATTTTCCCACCCGCTTGGCCACTTCCTCCTGTGTCATCTGGTGCTGCTCCATCAGCGCCTTGTACCCCTCCGCCTCTTCCATAGCATTGAGGTCCTCCCGCTGCAGGTTTTCAATCAGCGCAAGCTCCATCATCTCAGCATCGGTCATCTCCCGGATGACCACCGGCACCTCGGTAAGCCCGGCGATTCGGGAAGCACGCCAGCGGCGTTCTCCCGCCACCAGCTGGTACCCGCCGCCCGCCATGGGCCGCACCAGAAGCGGCTGGATTACCCCGTGCTCGGCAATGGAGTCGGCCAGTTCCTGCAAGGCATCCTCGTCAAACTCCTTACGGGGCTGATCCCGGTTGGGTTCGATCTCACTTAAGGGAAGTTTCACCGTTTTCCCCTGCTCTTCGGTGGCGTTGTCCACAAAGAGCGCGTCCAGGCCTTTGCCAAGGCCTCCTTTTCGCGCCGCCATGTTCTCACCCTCTCTTTGCAAACATTTCAAATTCCTGAGCCAGCTCGGCGTAGGCAGTGGCTCCTTTGGAGCCCTTGTCAAAATACTGAATGGGCTGGCCGAAGCTGGGCGCTTCCGACAGCCGCACGTTACGTGGAATGACAGTCGAATAGACCTTGCGGGGGAAAAACCGCTTAACCTCCTCCACTACTTGCTGCGTCAGGTTGAGCCGCCCGTCGTACATGGTCAGCAGCACCCCTTCGATCTCGATATGAGGGTTATAGAGCCTTTTGACCTGCCGGACGGTGGCCATCAGTTGGCTTAACCCCTCCAGCGCATAAAATTCACACTGGATGGGAACCATCAGGCTGTCCGACGCGCATAGGGCGTTGAGGGTAATGATACCCAGCGAGGGAGGGCAGTCGATAAAAATATAGTCATACTCTTCCAGCACCGGGGCTAAGCCGGTTTTCAACCGGGATTCCCGGTGTTCCATGTCCACCAGCTCGATTTCCGCCCCGGCCAGTCCAATGTTGGATGGAAGCACCCAAACCTGGTCGAACTCGGTCTTCAGGATGGTTTCCCTGGCGGTTGCGGAACCGGTGAGCAGGTCGTAGCTGGAAGTTTTGACTCCCCTCTTATTGATCCCTAAGCCGCTGGTGGAGTTTCCCTGGGGATCAATGTCCACAAGCAGCGTCTTTTTGCCGCGAAGGCCCAGCGCTGCCGCCAGATTGACCGCCGTGGTGGTTTTCCCCACACCGCCTTTCTGGTTGACAATGGAAATGATTCGCGCCATTTGGTTTCCCCCTTTGTTGGTTGTGCCTCAAAACCGGTTGAAAAGCGCTGTTTGCTATGCAAACAGCGCGTGTCCATTGCGTTTTCAGCGAAAATTTCCGGCACAAAATCGGCCTGTCTTTCTCATTTTTGCGCCGAACTTATCCGTTTTCTTTGGGTTCGTTTTTATTTTACCACAACTCTCCCATAAAAAAAAGCCATTTTCGTGAATGGCAGGATTTTTCCCGCATTTTTCTTATAAAGTTTGCCGACTTCTATTTTGCTTTGTTTCACATGAAACAAGAAGGGACCACAAAGCTGTGGTCCCTTCTTGTTCTGTGGTGAAACTTTGTATATTAAAGGAACGCAGGGGGGAAGCGCCCTTTAATAACCGAAATGATTAAATGGCCTTTTTTGTTTCATGTGAAACACCAGAAAAACTCCGGGTCGTGGTCATTTTTGGAATCCGTACGGTTACCTCGATGTACTGATCCGTTTCCTGTTTCTTGGTCTGGGCGTTAATCCCGGAACTTCGCATGGTGTCCACCGCATGGGTGATGGTGTTGACGAAAAGACGAATGTCTTTGACAATCGGTGTAAAGGAACGCTTGTCCTCTGCTTTTGGCGAGAGAATCCCGTCAATCAGCCGCTCCGCATCCGCCACCTTGAGCCTTCGATGGATGATTTGGTCGAGCACCTCTTCCCTCTGCCCTACCTCCGGCAGCCGCAAAAGAGCCCGGGCATGACGTTCGGTCAGGCCGGCCTTCAGGATGCGTTCCCGCAGCATCGGCTGAAGCCGCAGCAGACGAAGCTTGTTAGCCAGGGCGGACTGGGATTTTCCCAGACGGGCGGCGGCGGCCTCCTGGGAGATTTCCCATTCTTCAATGAGTGCGGCAATGGCTTCCGCCTCTTCAAAAAAATTCAGGTCCTGGCGCTGCAAATTTTCCAAAAGCGACAGCACGGCTGCCCGCTCGTCGTCCGCATGTACCTCGATGCAGGGAACCTTGGAGAGACCCGCCAGCTTAGCAGCCCGCAGTCTTCGTTCCCCGGCGATCAGCTGATAGCCGCCGCTGCGGGAACGCCGTACGGTCAACGGCTGGATGATTCCGTTTGTACGAATGGATTCCGCCAAGCCCCGCAGTTCTTCTTCGTCAAAGCTGCGGCGGGGCTGCCAGGGGCATGGCTGGATTTTCGAAACCTCCAGCTGCCACACCTTTCCCTGTGCGCCCAATGGTTTGGTCGCGGTAAACATGTTTTTTCACCTCCGGCACAAAGGGTTTTGCTCTTCCTGCCGGAATGAAACAGGTCTGAAAATACGTCCCTCTCAACCGGCAGATTTATTCTACCACAGTTTGGGATTAATTTCCAGACCTTTTTGTAATATATTTTCCAAATTTTTGATTTTTGTTCGACGGGATTCTCTTTTCTTTGCGGTTTTTTCTTTTGCCTCTTTTCAAGCAATAATTTCGATTCTTATGCATATATCGAATTTCTCGGCAGGCAGTCGCGTCGTTTGTGCTATCTGAACCTTCTCACGTCTTGCCTCATAAGGGTGTGGACACCCGGCCATCGGCCACCAGTCAAAGCGATTTGTAAAAGGTGCATTTGCAGAGAGGCGCCAGGCAAACCGCATCCGTCTGTTCCTTTTATAAGGGGGCCTTTTGGATTTTCGCCGCCGTTCTGGGATATTTCTGCGGCGTTTCCCCCTTCTTTCCAATCAAAAGGATGGTCCGCTTGCTGCCGTCAGACAAGGTAAAGTCCCTCTTTCCTTCCAGCACGCCGTTGAGCTCGTGGATGGCCTTGGCTGCACCCACCGCCTCTTCCCCGGCTTCCGGCCCTTTCATTGCGGCAAACCTGCCTCCTGGCTTGCCATAAGGAAGGCACCACTCACACAGCACGTTCAGCGGCGCCACCGCCCGCGCGGTAACTAGATCGAATTGGTCCCGCAGCTGTGGCCTGCGGCCCCCGTCCTCAGCCCGCAGGTGAACCAAATCGGCGTCCAGCCCCAGCCCGGTTTTCAACGCATCCAGGAAAATAAGACGCTTGTTGAGACTGTCCAGCAAGGTCAGTTTCAAGTCCGGGCGGACAATTTTCAGCACCATTCCGGGAAATCCCGCTCCGGTGCCCACGTCGATCACAGAGGCGCTCCTAGGGAGATCCACTGCCGCCAGCAGGGTCAGGCTGTCTGCAAAGTGCCGCACCGCCACGCCTTCCGGCTCCTTTATGGCGGTCAGGTTCATACGGGTGTTCCAGTCCAGCAATATCGACGCGTATTCCTCCAGCTGATCGAGCATGGGAGCGGTCAATGTCAGCTTCCAGGCTGCCGCATCCCGTTCTACTATTTCACGAATGATTCCCATGATTCTCTCCTCCCTTCCCGGCCAGCCAAATCAGCAGCACCGACACATCCGCCGGGCTGACTCCCGAAATCCGGGAGGCCTGTCCCACCGAACGGGGCCTGATCTTGTTGAGTTTCTCCTGAGCCTCCAACCGCAAGCCGGTAATGGTGCGGTAATCCAAATCCGGCGGCAGTTTTTTTCCTTCCAGCCGGCGCATCTCTTCGATCTGCGCTTTTTGTCGTTTGATATACCCCTCGTATTTCACCTCGACCTCACAAATTTCAAAAATTTCGCCGGGCAGGTTCGGCCGCTCTCGATCCACCGGCTCCAACACCGTATAGTTCAACTGAGGGCGGCGAAGCAGATCGGACAGACGGGTGCCGGTAACCACCGGCGATGTTTCATGTGAAACAAGCAGGGCGTTGAGCTCTTCGCTGGGCGGAAGAATGGTGTTCGTTATTCGTTTGAGCTCCTGCGCCTTTTTCTCCTGTTTATCCAAGAATTTGGCCCATCGCCGGTCGGAAATCAGTCCGATTTCTCGCCCTAGCGGCGTTAATCGCTCATCCGCATTGTCCTGCCGCAGCACCAGACGGTATTCCGACCGGGAGGTCATCATCCGGTAGGGATCGGAGCAGCCCTTGGTGACCAAATCGTCAATGAGGGTGCCGATATAAGAGGAGGCCCGGTCCAGCAGAAACGGCGGTTTTCCCTGCACCCGCCGGGCGGCGTTGACGCCGGCGATCAGCCCTTGGGCCGCCGCTTCCTCATAGCCGGAAGATCCGTTGAACTGCCCGGCTCCAAAGAGGCCCGGCCATTTCTTGCATTCCAGGGTGGCGTCCAGCTGCTGGGGATCGCAGCAATCGTATTCAATGGCATAGGCGGTGCGCATGATCTGCACCTGTTCCAGCCCCGGAATGGTACGCAAAAATTGCAGCTGTACCTCCTCCGGCAGGGACGAGGACATCCCCTGCAAATAAAGCTCCTCTGTTTCCAGCCCGCAGGGCTCAATAAACAGCTGATGCCGCTCCTTGTCCGCAAACCGGACGATTTTATCCTCGATGGAGGGACAGTAGCGAGGCCCCACCCCCTCAATTTTCCCGGAATAGAGGGGAGAACGGTGCAGATTTTCCAGGATCACCTGCTTGGTCCTCTCATTGGTCCAGCTGATGTGGCAAACTGCCCGGTTGGGTCCCGGCCGTTGGGTCTCAAACGAGAAGGGGGTTACCGGGTCATCCCCTTCCTGAACTTCCAATTTATTCAAGTCCACACTGCCCCGGTGAACCCGGGCAGGCGTCCCGGTCTTGAACCGGCGCATGGAAAGGCCCAACCGGCGCATGGCGTCGCTCAGCCTGGTGGCGGCAAACATGCCGTCCGGTCCGCCCTCGTAGCTGACCTCGCCCACATAGATCCGGCCGCCCAGAAACGTGCCGGTGGCCAGAATCACCGTCTTGGCGGAATAGACCGCGCCTAAGCGGGTGACTACTTCCCAGCCTCCTTCTTTAGGGCGCAGGTCCACCAGCTCTGCCTGGCGCAAATCCAAATTTTCCTGCTGTTCCAGGGTCTTCTTCATCCGGCCCGCGTAAGCGCGCCGGTCAATCTGGGCACGCAGGCTGTGAACCGCCGGACCCTTTCCCCGGTTGAGCATCCGGCTTTGAATGAAGCACTCGTCCGCCGCCTTCCCCATCTCGCCGCCCAGCGCGTCGATTTCCCTTACCAGATGGCCCTTTGCCGTTCCCCCGATGGAGGGATTGCAGGGAAGGTTCCCCACCCAGTCCAGATTGATGGTGAAAACAGCAGTCTTCACGCCCAAGCGCGCAGCCGCCAGCCCCGCTTCAATTCCCGCATGGCCAGCGCCCACCACCACTACATCATAGCTCTCTGCACGATATTCCTGCATGGATTTTCTTCTCCGTTCCGCCGCAGGGCCCCCCGCGGCCGTCGTCCTGATCAAAAAGGAGGGAATTTGTCCCATCCCATTTCCTAACGTTATATTTTAGCACATCTGCCTGCCCGCCCGCAACTATGCCAAACGGTCTTCCTGCGTCCCTTTCTTTTCCCTAGGCAAAGAGTTCCTCCTGAAGGCAATAACGCGGCGATTCCCAGGCGGGGCCGTTGCCGGATCCTCGTATTTCCTTCCGACCGAAATGGCCCGGTTTCCCTTATAAGCGCAGAGACAGAGATGCTGCTCAATTATCGGCGGCGCCTGTTTTCCACCGTTTCGGTCGTTGCGGTGGAAAACTCTTCCGAAAACAAAACAGGAGCAGGGCTCACTGTCCCGCTCCTGTTTTGCTCCTGAATCATTCCTTCACGCAGAAAAACCGCCGGCGCAGCGGGGCCTTCTCGGGAACGCTGTAGGCCTCCCATACAACCTTTTGTATATTCTCAGGCGGTTGCTCCCCGCAGTACATCAAGTGCATCGGCTGGCCCACCAGCCAATACTTTACCGGCAGGCGTTGATATCCCGCCCGTTCATAAAAGCGGATACGCCGCTCCCGGATTTCCCGGTCCTCCTCGGTTTTGGCCGCCGCCGGATCCTCTACCTCTATAATCAGGCCCTTGGTATCCCCGTAGCGTTCCTTGAGCTGTTGCAGCATCTGCGTCCCGGTCCCTTTTCCTCGGCCGGCGGCGTCCACCGCTAAATACAACAGAAAGGAATATGCACTTGGCAGGTTTACCGAAAGGACCGCGTATGCCATCAGCGTTTTCTCTTCAAAGAGGCCCACACATTCCCATTTTCCCGCGTAAAGCCGCCTGCGGAAGGTCCCCCGGCCGGGGCGCTCGTTACGGGGAAAGTCCTTGGTGATCCGCTCAAAAATGGGGTTAAAGTCCGCTGTGTCAATGATCCGTAATTCCATATAATCGCTCCTTTTCCACGAAGATCGTTCTTGTTGTGGAAAACTTATTTTCCCACGCAAAACCGGGCGAATACCTGATCGAGAACCGCGTCGGTCACCCGTTCGCCCGTCAGCTCCAGCAAAGCGGCGGCCGCGTCGTCTAAGGCAACCGACACCGCGTCCAGCGTCATGCCCATCTCCAAGGCTTCCCGCGCTTCCAAAACCGCGTCTTTCGCCCGCAGGGCGCACTGCTTTTGCCGTTCGGTGGCGAGCATTCCCGCCGCTGGGTCGATTTGGGCGGTGCCAAGCGCCGCTTCCACCGCCTCTGCAAGAGCCTCATACCCTTGCCCCGAAGCAGCGGAGAGTTCCACCACCTGGGGGATGGCCGCCTGGATTTCGTTTCTTTCAACGCGGACGGGCAGGTCGGTTTTGTTGATAACCGCCACTGCCCGGCTTTTCTTTAATTCCTTGAGAAGGCTGCGGTCCTCCTCGTTAAGAGACTCGGACGCGTCGAATACCGCCAGCACCAGCCCGGCTGTTTTCAGCCGCTCCCGGGTGCGGGCCACGCCTGCTGCCTCCACCGGGTTCTCCGTATCCCGCAGCCCGGCCGTATCCGCCAGCCGGAGCACTACGTCTCTCAGCCGCACGGTTTCCTCCACCACGTCCCGGGTGGTTCCCGGAATGTCGGTGACGATGGAGCGTTCACAGCCGGAAAGCAGGTTCATCAGGGTGGACTTGCCCACATTGGGCCTCCCTGCCAGCACCGTTTCCACCCCTTCCCGGATGACCTTTCCCCGGTCGAACCCGGAAAGAAGCCCTTCCAGTTCCTGCTGGGCGTCCGCCAAGTCCTGCTGGAATGCTTTTGGCTCCAGAGCGGGAATGTCATCCTCCGGGTAATCCACCCAGGCGGCCAAGTGCGCCGAAAGGGCCAGGATGGTTTCCTTCACGCCGTTGATCCGCTTTCCCAGCGCCCCGTCCTTGGCGGCCAGCGCCGCAGCGGCCGCCTGCTTTCCCTGGGCGCCGATCAAGTCCATCACCGCTTCTGCCCCTGTCAGCGACAGCTTTCCATTGAGAAACGCCCGCCGGGTAAATTCTCCAGGCCCGGCCGGACGGGCCCCGGCCGCAAGCACGGCGGCCAGCAGACGCCTTACAAGAAACAGCCCCCCATGACAGGAAAGTTCCACCACATCCTCGCCGGTATAGCTTTTTGGCGCGGCGAATACCAGCGCCACCGCTTCGTCGAATTCCCCGTCCTGGTCCGCCACCCGGCCGAACAGGGCAGTATATCCTTTTGCCGCCAGTACCGACTTCCCGGACGACGCATGAAAGACCCGCTGCGCCACCTGACGCGCGTTCTCCCCGGAAATGCGCACGATGCCGATGCCCCCCGCCGCCTGGGGGGTGGAAATCGCCGCAATGGTTTTTTCGCTGCCCGCCATGTCCTGCACTCCTTTTGAAAAAGGCGGCAAAGGATCGCTCCTCTGCCGCCTCGTATTCCTTATTTTTTCGGCTCGATCTTCCCGTAGAGAGGAACCTCCGGCTTTTCGTTCTGAGGCGCCACAATCTCCTTGTCTATCGGCGCACCGGTAGGCTTTTGAGTTCCTTCCGTCTTCGCGGGAGGACGTTTTCCCCGGGGCTTGCCGCCGCCCCGGTATCCATCCCGGCGGGGAGGCCGCCCCTGACCGGTCCCTTCCCGCTTGGGAGCGGGCGATCCGCCCTTTTCCGGGCCAATGATCACATGCCGGGCCGCCTCGTCTCCCTCGCTCCAGGAGGTTGCGCCCCGGATTCCCTGCACCGCCGTGTGGATAATCCGGCGCTCATAGGGATTCATAGGCTCCAAAGAAACATTACGGCCGGTCTTCACCGCCTGAATCGCCATACGCCTGGCCAGCGCCGTCAGCGTCTGTTCCCGCTTTTCCCGGTAATTGCCGGAATTGATGGTGATGCGATAGTAGCTGTCGGTGTTGCGGTTGGCCACCAGACCCGCCAGATACTGCAGCGCGTCCAGCGTTTCCCCCCGGCGGCCGATTAAAAAGCCGATGTCGTCCCCGGAAATGGTGAACACCGCGCCGTTTTCGTTTTCCTCTACCTTCAGGTCCGGCTCGAGAACGCCCATCTGCTCAAAGATGCTGGTCAAATAGTTCTGCGCGATGGTCAGCGGCGTTTCTTCCACATAAATGCGCACCCGCGCCGGCGCGCCGCCAAAGAGACCCAAAGTCTTTTTCACCGGTAGATTGAGAATTTCCGTTTTCACATCGTCCCGGCTCATACCGAGCTGCCGGCACCCGTCCTCAATTGCCGCATCGACGGAAGGGCCCGAACCAATTGCTTCCTTAATCAACATATACACCTCCCGGGCGCGTTATTCGTGAACTCGCCCGTCTTTGATTTGCTTTTCTTTGTTGAGCCGCCCCTTCGCCAGCCGGAATTCATTTCGCGCGTTGATCCGGCCGGGGCTGTAGATGGTGGAGGTCACACAGGTCTGCAAAATCGCCACCAAGCTGCCGCATGCCCAGTAGAAGCCGACGCCGCCGGGCACCGAGAAGGCAAAGAAGAAGAAGATTAACGGCATCACAATAATCATTAAAAAGCTCTTCGTCACCGGCATACCGTTGCGCTTGTTAAAGAAGTTCATGACGAAAACCTGAAGAATCTGGAAGACCACCGACGCAATCGGGATCAGCCACAGCCAGCTGGGATTATTAAAGCTGGGAGTCTCGCCCAGATTGATGATGCCGAACAAATTCATGTCCATGTTCTGCACGCCGTAATTTGCAAGTTCCGGAACCTGTTTGACGATGGCATCGTACTGGCCGACCACGTCGATCTGGGCGTACATGCTGTTGGCCGGAACGTTGCTCAAGGCGGCAACCGCCCGGTCGATGATTTCCTGCGGGACATGCAGAATGTAGGTCAGCGGCTTATAGATGACAAAGAACAGACCGTACATAATAGGAAGCTGGATGAGAAGAGGGAGACATCCGCTCAGCGGATTCATCTTTTCCTCTGCATAAAGCTTTTGCAGCTCTTCCGTCTGCCTCTGCTTGTCCGACGCGTATTTCTGCTGGATTTCTTTTACCTTGCCCTGCATGGCCGAGGATTTGACCATAGACCGCTGCTGCTTGATGTTGAGAGGAAAGAGAAGCAGGCGGGTAAGAATCGTAAAAATAAACAGGGCAAGGGGGAAGCTCCGCACAATCATGTAGCAGAACTCCATCACGTAGCCGAGCGGCGTGGAGATAATTGTTTCCAAGAAATTCAATGGCGTTTCCTCCAAAATCTAAGGCGTCATTTTCGCGGCGGAACCGGATCGTATCCGCCCTCATGGAACGGGTGGCATTTACAAATGCGTTTGACGGCAAGCCATCCGCCCTTGAAGAATCCAAACCGCTCGATTGCCGTCAGCGCGTATTGCGAACAGGTGGGGTAAAACCGGCATGCCGGCGGCAAATGGGGAGAAATAAATTTTCGGTAAAATTTGATCGGATAAATCAGCAAATACTTCATTGGATCACACCCAAGGCTTTGAGCTGTCTTTTCATTACCGGCAGAATATCCGTCGTTTTCACATAAGGGGTCTTTCCCCGGGCGACAAAAATCACGTCCACGTTCTTTTCCACCGGCGCGCCCAGCAGCCGATAAGCTTCCCTTATGACGCGGCGCGCCCGGTTTCGCCGGACCGCCTTGCCCACCTTCTTGCTTACCGTGATGCCGACGCGGGGCCTGCCCGCCCGGTTTTTGCACACATAGGTCACCAAGATCGGCCCTGCCTGGACCTTCCCTCTGGCATAGATGCGCCGAAAATCGTTGTTTCGGTTGAGGACTTCGTACTGCACTGGTATTCATGCCTTTCCGACGGGGAAACCGGTATGAAAAAGAAAGGCCACTCGCCGTGGCCTTTTCCGCTTCTTTCGCGAGCTGCCAAAAGCGAACTCCCCGTTGTCTTTTGTTTTTCACTCCGGTGTTCCCAAGTGCCAGCCGGCAGCTGCGCGCCGGTTTCTTTCCTTTTGAAAGAAACCCCTTCGGCCCGCGCCGCAGTCGGCGCTTCCGGCCCCGTGCTTTTTTGAAAAACACGCACCGCACAAAAGCGATTCGCCCCGTTTAGTGGGTCAAACGCTTTCTTCCCTTTGCTCTGCGGCGGGCCAGGACTTTACGGCCATTGCGGTCGGCCATTCTCTTACGGAAACCATGCTCTTTTTTGCGATGGAGTTTCTTCGGCTGATAGGTTCGAAGCATATGAAAAACCTCCTTTCAAGGTATAACTTGCAGTTTCTCATTATATCTTAGAAACGCGCGCCATGTCAACACCTTTTTGCCTTTGAGCCGCTGAAAACACTGGTTTTTTCCCCTTTTTCCCTTCCGTTTTTCTCGGCCGCGGGACGGCCTGAAACATTCCCCTGTTTTTCTCTGAAATTTTCTCTCTTTTTCCTATACATTATTATAGGGTTTTCTTGGGCGAATTGATTGCTATAAAGCGCCGGTTGTGCTATAATAAACGGTAACTAAAAATCCAAATTGGTAGCGTATCGGAGGCACATGCATGGAATCATTTAACGACGCTTGGAGCAGTGTTTCAGACTACTGCCGACGCAATATGCACGAGGTTGCGTTCAACGTCTGGATCAAAAAAATCAAACCCGTGGGGTTTCAGGACGGCAACGTGGTGGTTTCCGTGCGCACCCCCTTTCAAAAGGAAATCATTGAGAAGAATTACCTCAACCTTCTCAACACCGCCTTTGAAGATACCCTGGGCTTCTGCCCCCCCATCGTCATCGTCACCGAGCAGGAAAGCGACCAGCCCGAACAGGTAGCCCCTTCAGTGGTTAATCAGGTTTCGGCGGACAAGCCTCTCAAAAACTTCGAATATTCCTTTGACGATTTTATCGTGGGTTCCTCCAACAAGTTTGCTTTTGCCGCCTGCCAGGCAGTGGCGTCCAACCCGGCCGGAAGCGAAGGGTCGTCAGGTACCATTTATAACCCCTTGTTCATCTACGGCCCGTCGGGGCTGGGAAAAACCCATCTGCTTTACGCCATCTGCAATGAAATCCGCAAATCCCGCCCGGGGCTGAGCATGATTTACATCAAGGGCGACGATTTTACCAACCAGCTGGTCAATGCCATCAAGGAGCGCAGCACTGCGGCGTTTCAAAACAAATACCGCAATGTGGACGTGCTACTGATGGACGACATTCAGTTTATCGGAGGAAAAACCCAGACCCAGGAGGAGTTTTTCCACACCTTCGATACCCTCTACCGAAACGGAAAGCAAATCGTTCTGGCAAGCGACCGGCCTCCAAAGGAAATCCATCCTCTGGAGGAACGGCTGCGCACCCGGTTTGAATGGGGCCTTTTGGCGGACATTCAGCCCCCGGACCTGGAAACCCGCATCGCCATCGTGAAAACCAAAGCGGATCTGCTGGAATTCCAGATCCCGGATGAGGTATCCATGTACATCGCCAACCGCCTGAAAACCAACATCCGCCAGCTGGAAGGGGTCGTCAAAAAAATGAAGGCCTATCACCAGCTGACCGGGGAAGGTCCCTCCATGATGATGGCCCAAAGCGCCATCCGGGACGTACTCAACGACGACCAACCCTTGCCGGTGACCATCAGCCGCATCATTGAGGAGGTTTCCCGCTCCTTCATGGTGACGCCGGAGGAAATTAAGTCTAACAAGCGGTCGGCCCAAATTTCCAACGCCCGGCAGACAGCCATCTACATCGTGCGCAAAATTACCCAGATGTCCCAGTCCCAAATCGGCGAGGAATTCGGCGGGCGGGACCACTCCACCATCAACTACGCCATCAAAACGGTGGAGGAGAACATACAACGGGATCCTTCCTATCGCAACACCATCGAGGACATCATGAAAAACGTCAAGGAACGGTGACGACAACCTTCCACATTTTCCCCCAAGTTTTCCACTTTCCACAGACGGTTCTCCACCGTTTACACAATGGAAATTTCTGTAATACTCTTTTCCACTCTTTCTCACCGATCCCGATTCGCAAAACTTTCTGTGATTTTCCCGCTTGTTTCCTTCTCTTTTGCAAACTTTCCACACTTTTCGCACCCCCTACTACTACTACTATCTAATAAATCCCTTCTTCCCTTCTAAACCACAAAACCAAGGGGCCCGCCCCCTTTTCCCTTCCTATCCTCATAAGAAATCCAAAATTGGAGTTGATCCCATGAAATTCACCTGTTCCCGCCAAGATCTACTGGACGCCGCCACCAACGTACAGCGTGCGGTCTCCACAAAGTCCAACATTCCCGCTTTGGAAGGCATTTTAATCAAAGCCCAAGGGGAAACCCTTTCCCTTTCCGGTTACGACCTGGAAATCGGCATCATCACCTCTATTCCCGCCGTTATTGAGGAAGAGGACGAGCTGATCGTCTCCGCCCGCCTATTTGGAGACATTATCCGCAAACTCAATTCGGACACAGTTTGCTTATCGGGAGACGCCACCAACGTCATCACCATTCAAGGCGGCAACGCGGAGTTTTCCATTCCGGTATCCCCTGCCTCCGAATTTCCGGAAATTCCGGCGGTCACCGACGGCAAGTCGCTGACTCTGCCCCGGGATCTCCTTTCTTCCATGATCCGGCAAACCTTATTTGCAGTCGCGCAAAACGAAAATAAGCCCATCCACACCGGAAGCCTGTTTGAAACCGGGGAAGGAATGCTTCGCATCGTCTCTCTGGACGGATACCGGCTGGCACTGCGCCAGGAACCCATCCAGGCGGAAGAGAATTTTCATTTCGTGGTCCCCGGTAAAACGCTGGGCGAGGTGCTCAAGCTCTTATCCGCAAACGACGAAGAGGAAGAAGTCTCCTTGTCGGTGGGGAACCGGCACATTATCTTCACCATCGGCACCTATTCGGTGATTTCCCGGCTGTTAGACGGGGAATTTCTCAATTACCGCCAGTCTATCCCCAAGGGGAATACCACCCTTGTCAATGTAAAGGTCCGGGAGTTTATCGACAGTTTAGACCGGGCTTCTCTGCTCATCAACGACCGGCTAAAAAGCCCGGTGCGCTGTGTGTTTGAAAATGACGAGATCAAAATCAGCTGCGCCACCACCATCGGCCGCATCCGCGACGAAATTGGGGCACAATTGGCCGGCGACAGCGTGGAAATGGGCTTTAACAACAAATATCTGATGGACGCGCTGCGGGCGGCGGAAAGCGACGAAGTGCGTATTGAACTCAATGGCCCCGTGTCGCCTATGAAAATTTATCCGCCCCAGGGAGAGGATTTCCTGTTTCTGGTGCTTCCGGTGAGGCTGAAAAATGAAATCTGAGAAAATTGCAATTGAAAGCGAGTATATCAAGCTGGATAATCTGTTAAAGCTGGCGGGCGCCGCGCCCACCGGCGGGCAGATTAAGCTGCTGATACAAAACGGCGAGGTACGGGTCAATGGGGAAATCTGCACCCAGCGGGGCAAAAAGATGCGTCCCGGCGACCGGGCATCCTACCAAGATCTCGTGGCGGAAGTTGTTGCAAAATGAAGGTAGATTCTCTTTCCTTTCACCATTTCCGCAACCTCTGCGACGGGGAGCTGCAAGCCAGCGACGGAGTCAACGTCATCTGGGGAGACAACGCGCAGGGAAAGACCAATCTTTTAGAGGCCATCTGGCTGTTTACCGGTTCACGCAGCTTTCGCGGCGCCAAGGATGCGGAGCTTTTGTCCTTTTCGAAAAAGGACGCGGCCTTAACCCTTTCCTTTACCGCTCAAAATCGGGAGCAAATAGCAAAGATTACTATATCGCCAAATAAACAAGTTTCATTAAATGGGGTGTCCATGGGGACGGTGTCGGCCATGGCGGGTGTTTTCTGCGCGGTGGTATTCGCCCCGTGTCACCTTTCTTTGATTCAGGACGGGCCGGCCGAACGACGGCGGTTCCTGGATGCGGCCATCTGTCAGGTAAAGCCTTCCTACCATGGGCTTTTAACCGAATATAACCGTACCCTTTTGCAGAGAAATACCCTGCTCAAGGACATGGCGTATCACTCGGAGCTTAGCTCTACCATGGAAATCTGGGAAGAGCATCTTTCCCGCATCGGCGGGCGGATTCAGGAAATTCGTCGCCGGTACCTGTACCGGCTGAGCCCGGCGGTGAAAGAGGTGTACGAGGGTTTGGCAGGCGGCAATGAGCAGCTGACCCTTTCCTACCTGCCGGGAGGGCATAACGAACCCGTGTCTCTGGAGGGAAAAGAAGCGCCTGTATTTAAGGATCTGCTGCTTCAGAATCTGCGGCTGCGACGGCGGGAAGACATGCTGGCGGGAAGCACCAGCGTGGGACCCCACCGGGACGACCTTCTTTTTTCTATCAACGGTTTTTCCGCCAGAACCTATGGGTCCCAGGGACAGCAGCGGTCGGTGGTGCTGGCGTGCAAGCTGTCGGAAGCGTCTTTGCTGCGGGAGGTCACTGGGGAACAGCCGGTGGCGTTGCTGGACGACGTGCTCAGCGAGCTGGACCCGAGACGGCAGGATTTCGTGTTGAACCACATTAAGGGCTGGCAGGTGTTCATCACCTGCTGCGATCCCAAGCAGACCGAGCGCCTGGCGGCGGGCCGGTCTTTCGAAATGAAGAACGGCGTGCTGCGGCCGGCCGAATAACGATACAGGAGATGGGCTATGTATTTGCATTTGGGGCAGGACACGGTGGTGCGCACCGATGAAATCGTGGGAATTTTCGATCTGGATACCTCAACGGTGTCCAAACGCACCCGGGAATTTCTGACCAAGGCCGAAAAGGCGGGCCGGGTGGTCAACGTGTCCATGGAGCTTCCGAAATCCTTCGTGCTTTGCGCAAAGAAAGGAAAAGGTGAATTGTACATTTCCCAGATTTCTTCCGCTACTCTGCTCAAACGCACCGGATTTATGGAAGAAATCTCTTTGAAATAGAGAAAGCCATATGAGTCTTACTGATACTGGAGGTATTGTCTTGGACATCAATCCCGAAAAGAACCCGACGGTGGTTACAGAGGAATATGACGCGGATGAAATTCAGGTTCTGGAAGGCCTGGAAGCCGTCCGTAAGCGCCCGGGCATGTACATCGGCTCTACCGGCGAACGGGGCCTTCATCATTTGGTCTACGAAATTGTCGACAATTCCATCGACGAGGCGTTGGCTGGCCACTGCGACAAAATCAAGGTGGACATCCTGCCCGGAGACGTGATCCGTGTGGCGGACGACGGCCGCGGCATCCCGGTGGGCATTCAGTCAAAGATGGGGATTCCTGCGGTTACGGTGGTATTCACCGTGCTGCACGCGGGCGGTAAGTTCGGAGGCAGCGGATACAAGGTGTCCGGCGGCCTGCACGGCGTAGGCGCCTCGGTGGTAAACGCCCTGAGCGAATGGCTGGAAGTGGAGGTCCGGGACGGGGAGCATATCTACAAGCAGCGGTTTGAGCGGGGCAACGCTATGAATGAGCTGACGGTATGCGGAGATACTAGCGAAACCGGTACTACCGTCATTTTTAAACCAGACGGGGAAATTTTCCGGGATACCCTTGTATTTCAGTACAATATCCTGCTGCGCCGCCTGCGGGAACAAGCTTTCTTGAATGCCGGGGTGCACATTGTTCTGACCGATCAGCGGGATCCGGAGAACGTGGTGACCGATACCCTTTGCTACGAGGGAGGCATCCGTTCTTTTGTAGAGTACATCCATTCCCGTACCACCGCCAATCCCATCCATCCGGATGTGGTGTACCTGTCCGCGGTGGATGGGGATTCCATGGCGGAAATTGCCTTCCAGTATAACGACAGCTTTGAGGAAACCATTCTTTCCTTTGCCAACAACATTCACACCACCGACGGCGGTACTCATGAAACCGGCTTTAAGACGGCGCTGACCAGGGTGTTCAACGAATACGGGCACCGGTTTAAGCTGATTAAGGAAGACGAAAAGCTTTCCGCCGAGGACGTGCGGGAAGGGTTGACCGCTATCATCAGCGTCAAGCTTAAGGATGCCCAGTTCGAAGGGCAGACCAAGGCGAAATTAGGCAATACGGAAATCCAGTCTATGGTCAGCCGGCTTGTGTACGACAAGCTGATGACCTACTTCGAGGAAAACCCCACGGTGGCGGGAGCCATCTTCGAAAAAGCGGTGGCTGCGTCAGTGGCGAGAGAGGCGGCACGGCGGGCAAGAGAGCTTGCCAGGCGAAAAACCGCCATGTCCTCCGGCGGCCTGCCTGGAAAGCTGGCCGACTGCCAGTCCAGAAACCCCGAAGAAACGGAAATCTACATCGTAGAGGGCGATTCAGCAGGCGGATCGGCCAAGTCGGGGCGGGATCGGCGGTTCCAGGCTATCCTTCCCTTGTGGGGAAAGATGCTCAACGTGGAACGGGCGCGGCTTGACAAGGTCTATAACAACGACAAGCTCATGCCGGTGGTGCTGGCGCTGGGCTGCGGCATTGGGGACGAATTCGATATCAACAAACTGCGGTACGGCAAGGTCATCATCATGGCGGATGCCGACGTGGACGGGTCCCACATCCGCACGCTGCTTTTGACCTTCTTTTTCCGCTTCATGCGCCCTCTGATTGAAAACGGCAACATCTGCATCGCCCAGCCACCTCTTTTCGAGGTGAAAAAGGGCAAGAAGGTGCGCTACGCTTATTCCGATCCCCAGCGGGACGAATACATCGAGGAGCTTGGCGGAAATGCCAGCGTCCAGCGGTATAAGGGCCTTGGTGAGATGGACCCGGAGCAGCTTTGGGAGACCACCATGAACCCGGAAAACCGCATCATTTTACAGGTGACCATGGAGGATGCGGTGGCGGCCAACGAGGCCTTTACCATCCTCATGGGCGATAAGGTAGAACCCAGACGGCAGTTTATTGAAGAAAACGCCAAGTATGTCAACAACCTGGACGTGTAATCTATTTTGCAAAAGGAGAAACGGTATGGACAAAGAAGAGCGGATGGGTCTGGCGGCGCAGGAGCCGGATGAGGACACTAAGACGGCCGAACCCATGGACGAGGAAACGAGAAGAGCAATGGGCATTCTGGAGGAGCCGGTTCCTATGGAGGACGAAGAGGAAGAGATCTTTCCTCAGGAGCCGGCGTTGATGGAAGTCAGCTATGTGCTCACGGAAGAAGAACTGGCCCAGGCTTTCCGGGCGGTGGGGATGTATAAGATCAAGGGAAAGCGCCAGTGGATTTATTCGGCACTGATGGTGATTGTCATCGCCATCACTATTTATAACATCATACTGGACCCCAGCTACATGGCCATGGGCTGTGTTCTCATCGCAGTGTGCGTGGCCCTGCTGGCGATGGTATGGCTGGTTCCCAATTTGGGGCTCAAAAAGCAGGCAAAGCGCGCCTTTGACCCGGACCCGAAGGTGGTGCGGTTTTACAAAGGGCGCATTGAATCCGGCAAGGAAGGCAACCGTCATTTCGGCAACATTAAGCTTGGCGGAAAAAACAAGGTGGATTTGTACGACGGGCTCTATGTCATCCAGATGGAAAACCACCGTCTGATCGCCATTCCGGAACGGGCGATTCCGTCTGAGGAAAGAGAAAAGGCAAAGGCGTTGCTGTTCGGCTGGGAATACAACGAGCAATAAGATTGCGTTTTGTTAGGAAGGAGGAGACTCTTTATGGATTATCAGCCGGAGGGGCAGATCCCGGTGGCGCAGGCGTCTTATACGCTCACCAAAGAAGAGTACCAAAAAGGAAGGCTTCTGGTGGAAAAGCGGCACGCAAGCCTATTGAGCGCCCCGGTTTTTATCCTGCTGGGCCTTGCCCTGTTCGCTTTGGGCGTCACTTCCTTCTTTTATGAGCAACTGTCGGTTTCCTCCATTCTGCTGGCCGCAGTTTTGATGGTTCTGGGTATTTTTACGTCAGCGTATTTCGCATCCGCCAAGCCGGCCAACATCATGGGAGAAGCCGACCGGCAGTATAACGGCAGCATCCTTCTCAAAAGCCCTAAAAAGGTTACCATCTGCCGGGACGTGTTTTCCATCCAGGACGAGTTTGAACAAGTGCGACCCTTTTATTCCGAGCAGAGGGCCTGCATGGAAACGGATGATTTCTTTTTGATCGTGGCGGACCGGTCTGGCAAGGCTTATCTGATACCGAAACGGGTGTTTGGAGAACAAGCTGAGAAGGTATCCGGCGTGCTCTCGGCCGCTTTTGGGAACCGGTACCGCAGGACCAAATAAGTACGTCAATCGGATAGACAAAGAAACGGAGGGGGATTATGGACGAGCAGAAGAACGGGGCACTGTTCTCGGCGAGCTTCCTGCCGACCCCGGAGGATTACATAGAAGCAAGGCTTCTGCGCGCGCAGCTTCGTTACAGTGGGACCATGTCCCGCATGACAAAGCTGGCAGGGGCGGTACTGCTGGTGGGCGGGGTTGCCGTGCTGCTGTTTTTGGCGAAAACCTCCACGGTGGCTTTTCTCCTGGCGGACTTTTTGATTTTACTGGGAATGGCCCTTTTCTTCCTTACCGACGCGGTCCTTCCCATGCTGGAACGCAGGCGGGCGAAGAAAAGCTACGAGTCCTCCAATGTCCTAAAAGACAGCAGGCTCATTGAAATATTCCCCTCCTGCTTCACGGTAAAAACCGCCACCCTGGAAGGGACTTATCCTTTCACAGGGCTTCAGGAGATCATCGAAGGAGAGCATACCTTTGTCCTGGGTATGGATGAAAACTGCATCTGGTACCTTCCCAAGCGCTTTTTGGAGGAAACGCAGATAGAAATGCTGCGCCGGCTCCTTGTTGAGGCACGGGGAGACTGTTATACGCGGGTTTATTTGTCCGCGCAGGAAAAGAAGACGAAGAACTAACAAGGCAAATCCACAGCAAGGTTATAAGCAATGCGAAATGAGGTTTTTAAGGAATGGAACTGGAAGGGAAGAGAATCATACAAGTGGATATCGAGAAGGAAATGAAAAAATCCTATCTCGATTATTCCATGTCGGTCATTGTGGGGCGCGCCCTGCCCGACGTGCGCGACGGGTTAAAGCCGGTGCACCGGCGTATTTTATATACCATGCATGAAAACGGGCTTACGCCGGAAAAGGCGTACCGCAAATGCGCCGATACCGTCGGTTCGGTGCTGGGCCGGTACCATCCCCACGGCGACGCGTCGGTCTACGATGCGCTGGTGCGCATGGCGCAGGACTTTTCGTTGCGCTATATGCTGGTGGACGGGCACGGAAACTTTGGTTCCGTGGACGGCGATCCCCCTGCCGCCTACCGTTACACCGAGGCGCGGATGGGAAAGCTGGCCATCCCCATGCTTACCGACATTGAGAAGGAAACCGTCAATTTTCTTCCCAACTACGACGACCGCTTAAAGGAACCGGAGGTTCTCCCCTCCCGGTTCCCGAATTTATTGGCAAATGGTTCCACCGGCATTGCGGTGGGTATGGCGACCAACATTCCGCCTCACAATCTGGGCGAAGTGATCGACGCCATGTGCCTGCTCATTGATAACCCGGAGGCGAACCTCAACGATTTGATGGACTGCATCCAGGGGCCTGATTTTCCCACCGGCGGCGTGATTATGGGCCGGTCGGGCATCCGGGCGGCCTACGGCACCGGCCGGGGGCGGATTCTAGTGCGGGCAAAGGCGGAAATTGCCCAGACCCATACAGGCCGGTATCAGATTATTGTCACCGAGCTTCCCTATCAGGTCAACAAAGCGCGTCTAATTGAAAACATTGCGGATTTGGTCAAGGAAAAGCGCATTGAAGGCATCTCCAACATCGACGACCATTCCGACCGGGAAGGCATGCGCATCGTCATCGACCTGAAACGGGAAGCCAATCCCCAGGTGGTGCTAAACCAGCTCTACCGCTTTACCCAGATGCAGGCCACCTTTGGAGCCATTATGCTGGCGCTGGCGGACGGGCAGCCGAAGGTCATGACCCTCAAGGAGATGCTGGAGCACTACATCAAGTTCCAGGTAGAGGTCATCACCCGGCGCACTCAGTTCGACTTAAGGAAGGCTCAGGAACGGGCCCATATCTTAGAAGCGCTCTGCAAGGCGCTGGACTTTATTGACGAAGTGGTGGACATTCTCAAAACCTCGCCCAACATCGCCGAAGGCAAGCAGAGGCTGATGGATCGGTTTGCGTTTGACGATGTGCAGGCTTCCGCCATCGTGCAGATGACGCTGGGACGGCTGACCGGCCTGGAGCGGCAGAAGCTGGAGGATGAGCTGGCCGAGCTTCACGCGAAGATCGACGAGTTTCACGCGATCCTTTCTTCCGAGGAGCGCAGACGCTCCATCGTCAAGGAAGAGGCGATGGAGCTCAAAGAGAAGTTTGCCGATCCCCGCCGCACGGAAATCTGCGCGGTGAGCGGCGAGGTGGACATTGAGGACCTGATCGAGGAAGAGGAATGCGTGCTGACCATCACCCGCTTCGGCTATATCAAGCGCCTTCCGGTGGACACCTACAAGGCCCAGAAGCGGGGAGGCCGGGGCATTTCCGGCATGACCCGCCGGGAGGAAGACTATGCCGAGGAAATGTTCACCTGCTCGACCCACGATTATGTGCTGTTTTTGACCAATACCGGCCGCCTCTATCGTCTCAAAGGCTACGAGGTTCCCGAAGGAACCCGGACTTCCAAGGGGGTCAACATGGCAAACGTCCTGCCGTTAACGCCGGAGGAACGGGTCAACGCCATGATTCAGGTGGGCAAGGATACCAGGGACGGGTATCTGGTGATGGTGACCCGCAAGGGCCTCATTAAACGCTGCGCGCTCAAGCTGTTTGAGAACGTGCGCAAGTCCGGCGTGCGCGCCATTGAGTTAAACGAAGGGGACGATCTGGCCTGGGTGCGCCTGACCAGCGGCGGCGACAAGCTGATTATCGCCACCCGCAAGGGTATGGCTATCCGCATTGACGAAAACGACGTGCGGCCCATGGGCCGGGGCGCCCGCGGCGTAAAAGCCATCCAATTGGCCGCTGGGGACGAGGTGGCCGGCATGGCAAGAACCCGTCCGGGCGGAACGCTGCTGACGGTGACCGAAACCGGGTACGGCCGGCGCAGTGAGATCGGCGATTACCGGCTTCAGTCAAGAGGCGGAAAGGGCCTTATCAATTACCGCACCGCCCTCTATGGCGACGTGGCCGCCATCAAGGTGGTGGACGACGACGACGATGTGATGATGATTTCCTCGGATGGGGTGGTCATCCGGGTGGCGGTGAAGGACCTGCGGGTTCTGGCCCGTCCGGCCAAGGGCGTGCGGGTCATGCGCATCGACCCGGACAGCGAAACCAAGCTGGTATCCATCGCCCGCACCCCCCATGAGGACGATGAGGAGCATGAGGCCGTCATCGTGGAAGGAGACGCGGAGGAAGGCGCCGGGGTGACCGAGGGCGAAGAACCTGAGGAACAGACGGGGCCGGAAGAGGATGAAGTTTTAAACGCCGAGGAATGATTTCTGCACAAATGCAATGTGGAAAACCGGAGAAAACCGGTTTGTGCCAAAAAAGAAACCAGCATATGTGCTTTATTTGGTAGAACCGGTCGAATCAGTCTACAGGATGCGGTAGATAGGCGAAGAAAAAGGAAAAAGCGGCGGTGGAAAAGTTATCAACAGGGTTTTCCACAGGCTGTTGATAAATGTTGAGGAAAATCCGTCGAGTATAAGAAAGAGGCCCGGAATGCAAATTCCGGGCCTCTTTTGTAAGGAAAAGAACCAGTGTATTCTTATTTCAATGGACTTACATGCCAAATATCCCGTGCGTAATCGGCAATAGCCCGGTCGGCGGAGAAGATTCCCGCACCCGCCACGTTGCGAAGGGACATGCGGTTGAATTTGGCCGGGTCGGCATACACCGCGTCGATAGCCGACTGGGCCCGGCAATAATCCTCAAAGTCCGCCATGACCATGTACTGGTCGGCTCCCAGCAGAGCGTGGACCACCTCGTCGAAGGTAGCGCCGGCAAAGCCCTGGCGCACCGCGTCCACCGCCCGGCGAAGGCGGTGATTGTTGTTGTAGTACACCTGTGGATTGTACCCGCTGCGCTGCAAGTTCTCCACCTCCGGCGTGCGCATCCCGAAGAGGAACATGTTTTCCTCCCCGACCGCGTCGCAGATTTCCACGTTTGCCCCGTCCAGAGTACCCAAAGTTACCGCACCGTTGATCATCATCTTCATGTTGCCGGTGCCGGAAGCCTCGGTGCCCGCCAGGGAAATCTGTTCGCTGATTTCGGATGCCGGCATCAGAAGCTCGGCTAAGGTCACCCGGTAGTCCTCCAGGTAGACGATGCGAAGCTTATCCCGCACAGCCGGGTCGTTCTCAAGCACCTCCGACAGCTTACAGATCATGCGGATGATCTGCTTGGCAAGGAAGTACCCAGGCGCGGCCTTGGCGCCAAAAATAAAGGTCCTGGGCTGAATGTCCAGATTGGGATTGTCCTTCAGGTCCTGGTAAAGGGAGAGTATGTGCAGGGCGTTTAAATGCTGGCGCTTGTATTCATGCAGGCGCTTGACCTGCACGTCAAAGATGGAATCTGGGTTTAAAATCACCCCGTTCTGCTTTTTCACATATGCGGCAAGGCGCTCCTTGTTCTCCCGCTTGACCTGCTGGAGACGCTTTAACACGGTAGAATCCTTCTCGAACGCCTTGAGCTTTGCAAGCTGGGAGGCGTCTTTGACAAATCCGTCCCCGATCAGCTCCGTGAGCAGGTTGGTAAGCCCGGGATTGCTCTGGCACAGCCAGCGCCGGTGGGCGATGCCGTTGGTTACGTTTTTGAACTTCTCCGGCGTTACCACATAAAAGTTGTGAAACACCGTGTCCTTCACAATCTGGCTGTGAAGCTTGGATACGCCGTTGACCGAGCTGCTTCCCAGCACGGACAGGTTCGCCATCTTCACCATCTGGTAACTGATGACCGCCATATCACTGACCATTTGGGTATTTCCCCCGGTGGCCGTCATCATCTGGGCGCCCTCCCGGTTGTTGATCTCCTGCACGATCTGATGGATGCGGGGCAGAAGCTGAGCGAACAGATCCTCCGGCCACACCTCCAGCGCTTCCTTCATAACCGTGTGGTTGGTATAGTTGATGGTCTTGGTCACGATGTCCCAGGCCTCGTCCCAGCCGAAGCCGCACTCGTCGAGCATGATGCGCATTAGCTCCGGAATCGCCAGGGCCGGATGAGTGTCGTTTAGCTGGATGGCCGCTTTTTCCGGCAGGTTATGCAAAGAGGAATATTCCGACAGATGGCGGTAAATAATATCCTGAATGGAGGCGGACACCAGGAAATACTGCTGCCGCAGCCGCAGACTCTTTCCTTCCCGGTGGTTGTCGGAGGGATAGAGCACCTTGGTGATGGCCTCCGCCATGGAGTTTTGCTCCATAGCACGCAGGTAATCTCCCTGGTTAAACAGGTTCATGTCAAGCCCCGGGGCTCTTGCTTCCCACAGCCGCAGTACCGATACCCCTTCCCCGTCCTTGCCGGGAACGTACATGTCGTAGGGAACCGCCTCCACCGAGGTGTAGTTGATGTGCTCCACCTGATGATAGCTGCCGTCCCACCAGTCCTTGACCTGACCTTCGAATTTGATGATGCGGGTCTGCTCCGGACGGGGAATCAGCCACACGTCGCCGCCCGGCAGCCAGTTGTCCGGAAGCTCCGTCTGCCAGCCGTCCACGATCTTCTGGCGGAAAATGCCGAACTCGTACCGCAACGAATACCCCATCGCCGGATACCCGCCGGTGGCCAGCGCGTCGAGAAAACAAGCCGCCAGGCGGCCGAGCCCGCCGTTTCCAAGACCCGCGTCCGGCTCCATCTCGTAAAGGGTCTCGGTTTTCACCTCAAAGCTTTTGAGGGCTTCGTCCACCACGTGGCACAGCCCAAGGTTATAAATATTGTTCTTCAGAGAGCGCCCCATAAGGAATTCCATGCATAGATAATACACCTGCTTGCCCTGCTTTTTGCGTACATCCTCCTCAAAGTCCCGGCGCAGATTCTGCACCAGGTCGCGCACCACCAGAGCCAGGGCCAGATAAATATGTTCATTGGTCGCTTCCTGCGGCGTAACGCCGAAATTGTGCGACAGCTTCGCCGTAATGATTTCGGTCATCTGCGCGGCAGAAATTGGGTTTTTCATAAGTAAACCTCCAAACGAAAGAGTAATCCAAAGAATTTTTGCCAAGTCGTCTGCTTATTATACACCAATGCAGGAATAATTACAACGTATTTGGTAAAAGACAGCAAAACAAATCGTTACTGTATAGAAATTCTATTATTTTAATACAAATATTGGGGGATCTGCTGTGTGTAATGAATTTTGTGAATATTTCGCAAATTCCACTCTCCTTTTTGCAAAAAAGGCTTTAAAGCCGCACGTGGTTATATTATAATAAGAATAATTTGAAAGAATGCTTATGCCCTGTCGGAAGACAGTACGATAGAAGGATATTTTTTGTAAAAAATCGGAGGAATTGCCCATGAACGCCAAACGCAAGGTGCGGCTTCGCATTGCGGGAGCCGATTATTTGATAGCCACGGAAGAAAGCGAAAGCTATGTGATTGCCTTGGGCCAGGAGCTGGACAACCGGGTGGAGGAGCTGATGCGTGAAAACCCCCATGTGTCCACGACCGGGGCACTGGTGCTGATCGCGCTGGATTTGTGCGACGAGGCCAAGCGGTCGGTGGAAACCAGCGACCATCTGCGTACGCAGCTGCAGGAATACCTGGCGGACGCGGCCAAGGCCCGCAACGAGGCGGATGAGCTCAAGCGGGAGCGGGATCGTTTGCAGCGGGAAGTCCAGTTTTTGCGCGCAAAGTTTCCGCCGGAGAAATGACGAAAAACGAAAAACAAAACCGCCTGGAAATTTTGGCTCCTGCCGGATCCATGGAATCGGTGTTCGCGGCGGTGCGCACCGGGGCGGATGCGGTGTACCTGGGGGCCGGGCAGTTTAACGCCAGGCAGAACGCGAAAAATTTTGACAAGGACGCTCTCTCTGAGGCGGTTGCTTACTGCCATGGGCGGGACGCAAAGGTATATCTGACCCTCAACACCTTGGTGGGGGACCAGGAGCTGGCCGCAGCGCTGCGGACGGCTTTTTTGGCCTGTGACTTATCCATAGACGGCGTCATTGTGCAGGACCTGGGGCTTGCCTCCCTGCTTCACAAGAAGGCCCCTTCCCTGCCGTTGCACGGCTCCACGCAAATGTCGGTGTCCTCCCTGGACGGGCTAAGGACGCTCAAAGAGCTGGGCTTTTGCCGGGCGGTGCTGCCAAGAGAGCTTACCCGGGAAGAACTTTCCTATTTGGCGAAGCATTCTCCCATCGAACTGGAAGTGTTCGTCCACGGGGCGCTTTGCATGTCGGTGTCCGGCCAGTGCTACCTGAGCGCTATGCTGGGCTCCCGCAGCGGAAACCGGGGTTTGTGCGCCCAGCCCTGCCGCCTGCCGTTTCGGGCCGAGGACGGGACAAACCATGTGCTGTCTCTTAAGGATTTGTCCATAATCGACGCTTTGCCGGAACTGGAAGGAATGGGGATTGCGTCGGCCAAGATCGAAGGCCGGATGAAACGGCCGGAGTATGTGGCGGCGGCGGTGCGGGCCTGCCGGGCCTCCCTTTCCCAGGGAGAGGTACCGTCCGGATGGAAACAGGAACTACAATCAGTATTTTCTCGCAGTGGGTTTACTGATGGTTATTATAAGAACCGACGGGGACGGGAGATGTTGGGGGTGCGGGGCAAGGAGGACGTAACCGCGGCCAAAGAAGTCCTCTCGTCCCTGGAAGCCCTTTCTGCCAAGGAGGCGCCCAGGGTACCGGTTACCCTCGCTTTGTCCGTGAAGGGCGGACAGCCGGTTTCCCTTACGGTAAAGGACACAAAAGGAAACCAGATTATAGAATATGCCCCGCCGCCCCAGCCGGTGCAAACGAAGCCGTTGTCCAGAGAGAGGTGTGAGGAGCAGCTGCGCAAAACCGGAGGAACGCCCTTTTTGGTGGAGGAGGTCACTCTTTTGCTGGAGGAAGGGATGACCCTGCCGGTGTCGGCCGTGAACGGGCTGCGCCGGGAAGGGCTCCGAAAGCTGCTGGAGGCCCGCTCTCAAAAGGATCCCATTCCCTATGTGAAAGGCGAAATTTCCGAAGCGGTTATGGAAGAAAAGCCGGAGCACCCGGATTTGGTGGCTTCCTTCTCTTCTCTGGAGCAGCTGCCGGATCTGGAAACGGTATCCCGGCTGCAAGGGGTGTTTGTTCCCCTGGAACTGCCCAAGGAGCAGCTTATTGCTGCCGCAGAGCGGCTCAAAGCTGCGGGGGTGCCGCTGGGCGTGCGGATTCCGCGGCCTTTCGGCTTTTACCCGAAGGAAAAAAAGGAGCGGCTGCTGGCGGCTGCGAAAGAGGCGGGGATTCCTTTCGCCTTGGCGGAGAACCTGGGGGACGTAAAAACTTGCCGGGACGCGGGCTTTTCGGCTGCAGGCGGGCCTTTTCTCAACCTGTTTAATTCAAAGGCGGCAGAAAAAGCCCGGGAGCTTGGCTGCCGGTTCGCGGTTCTTTCGCCGGAGCTGACTCTGTCTCAGGCAAAGGCGGTCACGGCGGGGATACCCACGGGAATCTTCGCTTACGGCAGGCTGCCTTTGATGCTCATGCGAAACTGCCCGGCTTCCGGCGGGTGCGGGACATGCAAAAAGAACACGTCCTTAGTGGACCGCAAAGGGGTCCGCTTCCCCGTGCGCTGCGGGGGCGGCGGATTCGGGGAGCTCTATAACAGCGTGCCCACCTTCCTGGCCGACCGGCTTTCGGAATGTGCAGGGGTTTTCTTTCTATATCTGTCTTTTTTCGAGGAAAGCAAGGAAGAGGTCCGTGCGCTCATAAACAGGTACCAGACCGGGAGCGGGACGCCGCAGAAGGGAACTTTCACCAGAGGGTTTGCCTACCGGGGCGTAGAATAACGAAAGTAAAAAAGGAGAATGACCATATGCAGCCATTACAGATTAAGAAAATGCGGGAACATGCGGCGGTGCCGGTGCGCTCCACCGCCGGGTCGGCAGGATTGGACCTGGCCGCCTGTTTAGAGAAACCGGTCACCATAGCGCCCGGGGAACGGGCCTTGATTCCCTCCGGTATTGCCGTGGGGCTTTTGGAAGACACGGTGGGGCTGGTATTTGCCCGCAGCGGCCTGTCGGTCAAGAAAGGCATTGCGCTGGCAAACGGCGTGGGCGTTATCGACAGCGATTACACGGGGGAAATCCTGGTGGGCCTTCTCAATACCTCCAAGGAAGCCTATACCGTGATGCCGGGAGAGCGCATCGCCCAGCTGGTGGTCATGCCGGTATTGCCCTTGCCGGTGGAAGAGGTGGAGGAACTAAAAGATACCCAGCGCGGCGCCGGCGGATTTGGTTCCACCGGCCGGATCTAAGGGAAAATTCATAGGGAATTCACGGTTTATTCTGTGAATTGTGCTAAAATGAATGGAAATGTGTGGCCTTTTGCAAAGCGGCCGCGGCAGGGTATCAAAAGAAGTTTTGAGAGGATGGATTGGGTTGGCTCAAACGGCGCAAAATAGAGATCAGGTGACGGTGGAGCAGGAGAACAAAACGCCGAAAAAACCTTGGAACAAAACGAAAATTGCCATTACGGCGGTGGTATGTCTGTTGGTGGCGCTGGGCGGTTTTGCGGTTTATTTCTTTTCCTCAGACCTGCCGGCGCAGACCTTTACAGCAGTCACGGTAGGAGGTCATAAGCTGACCGCCGCCCAGTACAGCTACTATTTCTCCGTAGCCTACAACGATTTTCTTTTGGAAAATGAGGACAAGCTCAGCGCTTATGGCCTGGATACCTCCAAGACGCTGGCCGAGCAGAAGATTTCCGACGAGATGACCTGGGAGGAATATTTCAAAAACAAGGCCATGACCAACATCGTCAGCACCTACGCTACCTACGATGAAGCGGTCAAAAACGGCGTTACCCTTTCGGAGGAGGACCAAAAGAGCATTGACTCGTATCTCGCTTCCATCGAGCAGAATGCCAAGGAAAACAACGCCCGCTTAAACTCCTATCTGTACGCCCAGTTCGGCAAGGGAGTGACCCTGGACGTGGTCCGCAGCGAGGTGGAGCGTCAGCGGCTTTCCCGCAAGTACCAGCAGCAGCTTACCGAGTCCTATACCTTCACCGAGACCCAGATGCTCGACGAATATAACAAAAACAAGGATTCCCTGGACATGATCACCTATTATTCCTTCTTCGTCCCTATCGACAATGCGGGGGACCCCACCCAGAGTGCCGAGGAGGAGCGGCAGAAGGCAGAAGAGATGTGCGCCGCCGTGACGGACGCGCAGAGTTTTGCCGCCTTGGCTCGGGAATATGCACCGGATGGTGAAAAGGAAGCCTATGCCGATGACGACGCCACCCGGAAGGTGGAATATTTGGACAAGCTGACGGTATCGGCGGCGAAAACCTGGCTGCAGGATTCCTCCCGCCTGCCTGGGGACAAAACGGTGCTCGATGGGCTTGACGGATATTACGTGATGTATTACGAGAACCGGGAACGCCCGGAAACCAAAACCGTCAACGTCCGCCAGATTCTCATCACGCCCGAGGGCGGCGTCTCGGAAGAGACCGGTATGACCCAGGACCAGAAGGATGCGGTTATGAAAAAGGCCGAGGAAATTCTCAAGGAATACCAGAGCGGTGAGCAGACGGAGTCTGCCTTTGGAGCTCTGGCCGCGAAATACAGCGCCGACACCAGTACCGCTTCGACCGGCGGCCTTTACGAAAACATCTACCAGTACCAGCAGTCGAAGGATCTCAACGACTGGTGCTTTGACGCGGCCCGCAAGCCGGGGGATACCGGCATCGTCCTTTCCGACAGGGGCGCCCACCTGCTTTACTTTGTTAGGGACGGGGAACCCATGTGGCGCATTCAAGTACGCACCAGCTTGACGGCGGTAAAAATCGCCGCCTATCAGGAGGAACTGTATGCCAAGTATCCCTATGAGGAAAACTCCTTCGGCATGCAGTACTTTGTGTCCATCTGACCACACGCAGGGAACTGAATATTCGATTCGTCAATTGAGGAAGGGATTACCGTTGGCATTGATCTTAGCGTCCGCCTCCCCCAGGCGGAGAGAGCTTCTCGAACGGGCGGGGCTTTCCTTTGCCTGCATCCCGGCGAGAGGCGAGGAAATCATTCAAAAAGGGACGCGGCCCGAACAGGCGGCACTGACCCTGGCCCAGCAAAAAGCGCTGGAGGTGGCCAAGGCCCGGCCGCTGGACACCGTCATCGGGGCGGACACCATTGTGGTGCTCGACGGGATGATTATGGGAAAACCCAGGGACGAAGCGGATGCGGTGCGTATGCTCACCCTTCTTTCCGGGCGGGAGCACCTGGTGCTCACCGGCGTCTGCGTGGTGAACAAGGGCCACGCTCACTCCTTTGTCCAGCAGACGAAGGTGAAGTTCTACCCTCTGGCCCCGGCCAAAATCCGCGCCTATGTGAGGACGGGAGAACCCATGGATAAGGCGGGAGCCTACGGCATCCAGGAAAAAGGAATGGCGCTGGTGGAAGGGATCGAAGGCGATTTCTTTAATGTGATGGGCCTGCCCATCGCGCGGCTGCTGCGCTTGCTGGAAGAGCTGGAATAAGCGCTTTTGGCAAGGAAAATAGCCGCAAAAGCAGAGAAAAAAGCAAGCGGAAGAAAAAACATGCAATTTGGTTGAAAAAGCGGCGGGAATGTCCTGCAAATTTGTTGACATAATTCTGAAAAAAGTGTTGTGTAATCAAAATCCCGCCGTTATAATATTAGATGTATCGCCTACATGCGGAAAACCGGGGAATGCCGGGGCTCCCGGGCAAGTGAAAGGATGAGAAAGCAATCATGTTCAACCACGACATTGGGATCGATCTGGGTACGGCAAACACGCTGGTATTCATGAAGGGCAAGGGTATCGTCATGCGCGAGCCGTCCGTCGTTGCGATAGATGTGCGAACCGATGCGGTCAAGGCCGTCGGCGCGGAAGCGAAGCAAATGATCGGCAGAACGCCGGGTTCCATCCATGCGGTGCGTCCTCTGAAGGACGGCGTCATCGCAGACTTTGAAATTACCGAGGCCATGCTGCGCCATTTTATCCACAAGGCGGCGAAAAACAGCCCCTTCTCCCGCCCGCGGGTGGTCATCTGCATTCCCTCCGGCGTTACTGAGGTGGAGCGCCGGGCGGTGGAGGACGCCTCCTATAACGCAGGCGCTAAGGAAGTGGAGCTGATCGAGGAACCCATGGCGGCAGCGATGGGCGCGGGCCTGCCGGTAGAGGAAGCCACCGGCTCTATGGTCGTGGACATCGGCGGCGGCACGTCGGAGGTGGCGGTCATCTCTTTGGGGGACATTGTGACCTCCTGCTCGGTGCGGGTGGCCGGCGATAAGCTGGACGAAGCGATCATTTCCTATGTGAAGAAGAAGTACAACCTCCTCATCGGCGAGCGCACGGCGGAGGATATCAAGATTCGCATCGGCTCGGCTTTCCCCTACGAGGAAGAGAGCACCATGGACATCAAGGGCCGCAACCTGATGGACGGCCTGCCCAAGAACATTCAGATTTCTTCTGCGGAAATCCGCGAGGCGCTGGCAGACCCGTTAGCCTCCATCGTGGACGCCATCCGTTCTACTTTGGAGAACACGCCGCCTGAGCTTTCGGCGGACATCATTGACCACGGAATCATGCTCACCGGCGGCGGCGCGCTGCTGCGCGGCCTTGACCAGCTGATTTCCAAGGAAACCGGTATGCCGGTGCACATTGCGGAAAGTCCTCTTGACTGTGTGGCTGACGGAACGGGCAAGCGTCTGGAAGGGCCGCCCCCGTCGAGCAAAAACAATTACCGCC
Source organism: Solibaculum intestinale (assembly GCF_040096205.1). Taxonomy (NCBI): domain Bacteria; kingdom Bacillati; phylum Bacillota; class Clostridia; order Eubacteriales; family Oscillospiraceae; genus Solibaculum; species Solibaculum intestinale. The sequence continues at coordinate 91,162 of NZ_JBBMFD010000003.1, forward strand.
GCCGGTAAGAGACAGACGGAAAAAGAATACGCAAAGACTGCCGCAAACGAATTTTTCGGCAGCCTTTGCGTATTGGTGTTCTTACCAGGCTTGGTGGAAAGGAAAAAAGGGCGCGGGGGACCTGCCCGCTTTTTTCATAAGGGGCAGCTTAAGAAGGGTGTTTTTTATGAAAAGAGCGGACCGGATGCGAAGAGAATCGCCGGTTCCAATGAGAAGGAGGCCCAAACGCCTTGAAAAGCTTTTTTAAAACCAAACGATTCAAAGCCCTGCTGGCCATTGTGCTGGTTTTGTCGGGGTTTATGGTATATTCGATTACCACACATGGAATGGGGACCATCCCCTCTTCCCTGGTCAGCGCTGTCACAAAACCGTTTGAGCAGCTGGCTTCCTGGGTTTCCGGGCTGGCCGACGATGTGTTCGGCGGATTTGTGCTCACCTCCCAGCTCAAGGAACAGGTGGCGAGCATGGAAGAAGAGATCCGCACTCTGCGCGAGCAACAGGTGGATTATGCGCAAATCAAAAGCGAGAACGAGGAGCTGCGCCAGTATCTGGACCTGAAAAAGGAAAACCCGGATTTTGTCTTGCAGGACGCTCAGGTCATCAAACGGGACGCAAGCGACCCCTTCGCTTCCTTTACCATCAGCGTGGGGTCTCTCCACGGGGTGGAACGGGGGGATCCGGTTATCACTCCCGACGGGCTGGTGGGCTGTGTAGACGTGGTGGAAGAGACCCAGTCCATCGTGCGCACGGTGCTCGATAACTCCATCGGCATCGGCGCCATGGACAGCCACACCCAGACAAGCGGCCAGATCAGCGCCAATACCCTTACCCTTGCGAGGGACGACAAATGCCGCATGAACAACATCAAGAGAGAAAACGCCATCAGCCGTGGGGACATTATCATTACCTCGGGCGTTGGCAAGGGATATCCCAGGGGACTGATTATTGGCACGGTGGAGGAAGTCCTCCAGGAAAGCGACGGCATCTCCAATTACGCCATTGTGAAGCCGGCCGCAGATGTGCGCAACGTGCGCAACGTCATGGTCATCAAAGATTTCACCGCCACCCCCATTCCCGATGAATCGGTGACCGGCGACGGGGGTGGAGCCCAATGAAGCCCGAACAGAAAAAGCAGATCGGGAAATGGGTCTGTTACGCGCTTTACCTGCTTTTGCTGTTCCTGCTGCAGGTAACGCCCGGGGTATTTCCCGCCATTTTCGGCGTCAAGCCGGTCTTTTTGCTGCCGGCAGTCATCTGTGCGGCCATGTTTGAAGGGGAATTCCGTGGAAGCATTCTGGCGGTGGTAGCCGGCCTTTTGTGGGACACGAGCCGCCTTCGCCCATTTGGGTATTCGGCGATCTTATTGCTGATTTTTGCTTGCCTGTGCGGGCTTTTGATCGTTTATTTTATGCGCAACAACGTCCTGACCGCGCTCCTTTACTGCTTTGGCGGTTTTTTGGTCTACGAGCTGATCGACTGGCTTATTTACTTTGTTCCCTATTCCAACGGAGACGCTATCCAGGCCCTTTACCAGGTGGTGCTGCCCCGGATCGTTTATTCCATGCTGTTCGTTCCATTGTTTTACTGGCTCTCCTCCAAGCTTGCCAAAAGGCTGGCGGTAGAGCCTCAATAACCGTACCGCAGGTACAGAAAGGCAGGCGGAAATGGAAGAAAAGAGACACATGGCGCGAAGAATCATCATGCTTTTGTGCGTGTTGACCGTTGCGGTGGTTTATGTGGTGCGTCTGGCGGAATATCAGCTGGTCAAGGGCGAGCAGTTCGTGCAGCAGACCACCTCCCAGACCCAGACCACCATTCCTGCCAACGCCGCTCGGGGAGAGATTTACGATGCCAACGGCCGGCCGCTGGTGGTTAACCACATCGGCTACTCGGTTTTGTTTTTGCGCCAATACATGACCAAGGACACCCAGAACCAGACCATCCTGACCTTGACCAGCCATCTGCGGGAGAACGGGGAAACCTGGAACGATTCTCTTCCTTTGGTTTGGGCGGACCAGTCCCAAACGGAGATCGCGGCCAATTCCCAGCCGCAGATTGAATTTGCCGAAGAACGGGACAGCGACATTGAAAAGCTCAAAAGCGCCAACGATCTGCAGGCCTACGCCACGGCGCAGAACTGCTACGACGCGCTGGTGAAGAAATATGAAATCGACAAGATGGAGGGCCTGACCCCCTCACAGGTGCGCGACATTATGGGGGTACGGTACGAAATGGAACTCAAACAGTTCTCCTATCGCAATCCTTTTACCTTCGCCACCGATATTTCCGAAGAAACCATGACCTATATTACTGAGAACACGCTGGAGATTCCCGGCGTGTCTATCCAGAGCGAGGCAGTGCGCTCTTACGAGAGCGGGGAAATCGCCCCTCACGTCATCGGCACCATGGGTAAGCTGAGTGCGGACGATTATAAAAAGCTGAAAAACGAGGGCTATACGTATGACGACGTCATCGGTAAGGACGGTATTGAGAAAGCCATGGAGTCCCAGCTGCGGGGCCAGCGGGGCGAAAAGACTCTGACCCTCAACGAGCTGGGAAAAGTGGTGGACAATGAGGTCACCAAAGCGCCCCAGGCGGGGAATACCGTGTTTTTAACCATTGACTCGCGCATTCAGCTGGCTGCCCAGGACGCCCTGGCCAACATCATCGACGAACTGCGGCAGACGGCGGCGCCCGGAAAGGGCGGCGACGTTAAGTCCGGGGCCGCCATCGTGGTGGACGTGAAAACCGGCGGAATCGTAGCCATGGCCAATTATCCCAACTATGATATTAACGATTACCTGAACGATTTTGCTACCCTGAACGCCCGGGAGGATAAGCCGCTTATTAACCGCTCCACTCAGGGCCGGTTCCAGCCCGGTTCGACTATGAAGCCGGCGGTTGCCCTGGCAGCACTGGAGGAAGGGGTTATTACCCCCGATACCAGTATTTATTGCTCAAAGATTTACACTTTTTATGCATCCCCTGATCCGGCCTCCAATTATACACCTTCCTGTCTGGGTTACCACGGGCCTCAGACAGTCACCGATGCGCTGAAGAATTCCTGCAACTATTTCTTCTTTGATGTAGGCCGTATCTTAACAATTGACCGGATGAACGAATACCAAAAGAGACTGGGCTTGGGAGAATTAACCGGCATTGAAATTGGAGAAAAGCAAGGCATTCTCGCCAGTCCTGCATATGCGGAATCTCTGGGGCGTGTTTGGAATCCCGGCGATACCCTGCAATCGGCCATCGGCCAGCTCTATAATTCCTTTACCCCGATAGAGCTTGCCATGTACGCCGCTACCATCGCCAACAACGGAAACCGCAACCAAGCGCACCTGGTCAAAGAAGTCAAGTCGTATGACCTGTCTCAGACGGTGCAGCCCGAGCAGGTGAATCTGCTCAATACCATCGGGGTGGACCAGCAGAATATCGACACGGTGAAACTGGGCATGTACCGGGCCGCGTCGGAGCAGGGAGGGAACACCTGGTCTTACTTTAAGGATTTTCCCATTAAAATCGCTTGTAAGACGGGTACCGCGCAGACCGGCGGAAATGAAGCCACCGTTTCCCCTCATACCCTGTTTATTTCGTTTGGCCCTTATGAGGACCCCCAGTACGCGGTGACGGTCATTCTGGAAAACGGCGCTAACGCCCCAACCTACAATTCCAACATCCGGGTTGCCCGGGCAATTTATGACGCGCTGTTCCTGTATGAGGATTCCCAGCAGCAGATTACTCCGGAAAATGAACTGCTCCCGTAAGAAATGAGAACGTGCAGAAACCAGAAGGTTTCTGCACGTTCTTTCAATCATAGAAGCGTTCCGGGACCAACTGGGACGATAAAAGTCCTCTCGAATGGAGTATAGATAACAAGAAGGAAAACCCCGCCTGTCAGGCGGGGTTTTGTCAGTGATAGATTTCCTTATTGCGCTGATAAATCAGCACCGCGCGGACTAGGAGCATCAGCAGATAACTGACCAAAGCGATATAAAGGAAGGAACGGAAGATATCGACAAAGGAAGAACGTGTGCCGGAAACCAGAACAATTACCAACGAAATCAGCTCGATGCAAAGCAGCTCCGGCTTTTCTCTCCAGTTGCTGCGGTGGACAAGGGTGAATACCCATCCCAAAAGCATACCGTATACCAGCATAGCAAAAACCCCGCCCCAGCCGAAGTTGATATAGCCTTCCGCAACCATGGAATAGCCGGGACCATAGTTGAGATTCATCACGTCCATCAGCCATTGCGCCAGATGCGCGTTTTCCACGGCCGGATGGACGGCCCAGAAGCCTAGGTTGGGGATAATGGTGGTCAGAGAATACAGATAGGACATCCCATAGCGGAAAGGATACGTGGCGGGGACCAGCCGCATGGTATCAATCAACACCCGCATGGTTCCGCCCAGTTCCCCGACGAGGCGGAAAATCGGGTTATCCATACTAAAAAGATTGACAAAAAAGTCAGAAAGAGACCGTCCGGTCTGGCCGCGGATTTGGGCGATGCTGGCAAAAAGACCGGCGACGAAGTAGCCGCCCGCCGCCAGCGGAATTGCCCGCCGGGCATTGAAAGGATGGACGGTATAGTGCCACACACAGATCAGACACAAAAGCAGCATCGCCGTGTCGCCGCGGCCGCCCAAATAGAGTTCCGCTGCGGATTTGAGCAGCACGGCAATCAGCAGCAGGCCTCTCTGCCATCGCTTTTTCGAAACCACAAACAGACACAGCAGGGCAGGGATCAAAAATTCACCAAAGGATCGAAAAATCTTTTCCGATTTGGAGAGCGTGAGAAGATATTCCGAGTAGAGCCCTTTGTATCCATATTGGGCGGCAGTCTGTACAGCGGCAACCAGGTCCATAATATAAGGAACGATGCTGATTGCCAGAAGAATGAGCGCCGCAATCCGGATCACCCGCTCATGAGAAGGATACCCTGGCCGCGAAGAAGGGGCAGCGGAAGGAAGGCTGGGTTTTACCCGCTTGGAAGTGAGCAGCCCGCCGATATGGAACAAGTTTAAAGAGATTAGGGTAAACACCTGACCCTGGACCAATTCGGTGGCGAGGAAGGTGCGGCTGATGTCATACCCCTCCGGGGTGATGCCGAAGGCCCATAGAAAACACTGTCCATAACAGAACAGATAAAAGACACAAAGAAAAATAATATAAGGACAAAGAATTTCCCGCCGCACCAGCCACCAGGAAAAGACCGCCCAAAGCACACTCACCCATCCAAGCCAGCTGAATACGGACAAAGGCGTATTCGGATCCAGATACATCCCGTCTTGAATTACTGTGTAGCCATAAATCGAGATGCCGATGGTATACAGGACGGAAAGCAGCAGCGCTACCGGTTTTTTTGACAGGGTCTGGCTATTGATCGCAGCCACCTCCTCCGTTTTGCGGGGAAAGCTGATAGAGTGTGTAGAGACGCACCACGTTTTCTTTTACTTCAAAGCCCCGGCGTGCAAAAGCGGCGCGGACCTGCTCCAGAGAAGGCCTGGGTCGTCTTTTGCAGTCGGATAAAGCTTTGAGCCAGTCCTTTTTATGAAGGTTGTCCGCCGGCAGAAACTGCACCAGGGAAAGGCCCAGATCGGCTTCTTTGGAAACGCCGTCGGAAACCACGCAGGGAAGCCCGGCCGCTTGCGCTTCCACCAGCGCCACCGGGAGCCCTTCCATCAGAGAGGGCATGGCAAAGCCGTCGAGCGCCTGCAAGAGAACATCCACGTCCTCACGAAGGCCGGTAAAGATCACCCTGTCCCCAAGCCCGTACAGTGCTACCTTCTGCGCGAGGGATGCGCGCAAAGGCCCGTCCCCGATGAGAAGAAACCGGCAGTCCGCCCCCTTCTCTTTCAATAGGCGGGCCAGCTCCAGCAGAAATACGTGGTTCTTTTCCGGGATCATTCGGCCCACCTGGCCGATGACAAGGGTTTCCTCCCCCGCGCCGAACTGCGCGCGCAGTTCAGCCGCCGTTTGGGGGCGAAAAGCAAAGGCTTCCACGTCCACGGCGTTTGCAAAAAGTTCCACCCGCCCGCACCGGACCGCTTTTTCGCCATAGAGATAAATCCCCGCCTGTCTGGAACAGGCCAACAGGCAGGTGGCGTTTTTCATCAGAAGGCGGCGCATGAAGGCCGCGTACCCTTTTCCCTTAAGCGAATGGTATTTGAGAAGGCTGGAAGCGTGGGAATGGCTGATGCGGATGGAAATTCCCGCGCGTTTGGCGGCCAGAAGGACAAAGCCGTTAAAAAACAGAAGATGGGCGTGGACCGCTGCAAAAGGCCCCTCTTCCTCCATGACCTTGCGCATTTCTTCCAAAATCCGCTTGGGGCCCGCCTGTTTGGGCAGAGAGGTGTGAAAAATGCGTCCGCCCAAAGCGAGGATTTCCCCGTCGAAGTCCGCTTCTCCCGGTTTTGTACACAAAAAGTCAAATTGAAGGCGGTCCCGGTCGATGCAGCGGTACAGGTTCATCAGCATGGTTTCCATCCCGCCCCGGTCCATCTTCCCCACCGCCATCAGAACGCGCGCGGGCCGAATGCTTTTATTCAAGAATGCCACCTCCCGCATACCGGGCGAAGGCCTGGTAAAATTCCAGGCGTGCGCCGTCGAGTGTTTCACGTGAAAAGGATTGGGCCTTCTGAAAATTATGCTCGGCAGCCCTCCTCATACGAGTTTCGTCAGAAAGCAGGCGTTCTAAACACCGGGCGAGACCTTTTGCATCCCGCCGCCGGTGCAGATACCGTTCCTCCAGCAACTCCGGCACGCCCCCCACCGCGCTGCCCACCGCCGGGCAGCCTCGGCTCATGGCTTCGATTAAGGCTCTGGGAAGCGCTTCCTGATCGCTTGGCAGCAGAAATACGTCCAACGAATCCAACCAGGCGGCCACCGCGTCTCCCGCCGGCAGCGTCCCGCAGAATTCCACCTGGGACGCGATTCCCAGGCGTTCAGCGACGCTTTGAAAATGAGCGGGGTTTCCCGGCCCTAACAGCTTCAGACGAAAGCCGGGCAGCTGCTCTTTGAGAAGGCTCAAAGCCTTCATGGCGGTTTTCTGTCCCTTATACCGCACGTTGAGAGAACCGATGAGGCCGAAGGTCAGAGGCGTATGGTTGGCAAAATGCTCCCCGATCCGGGCCAAGCGCTTTTTAAGCACCTGAGGCGCCGGGGTATCCAGACACACGTCGGAAATAGCCGCCGTGTGCCCCCGGGAGGGATAGAGGCGCTGCAGATAACCATCGGTGACGTAAAGGACATAGTCCGCCGCAGAGGTGTATTTTTTTGCCTGGCGCCAGAAAAAAGGAGCCAGCGCCTTTCCGCCCGGTTTTCCCACATACCATAGTGAGCCGAAGCCGCTTGCCACCAGCTCCACTGCGTAGGGCTTTTTCAGTCGAAGGGCCTCCTGACAAGCAAAAAAGCCGAGCATGCTCGGCAAACGGATGACCGCACAATCGGCGTCCTCCAAGATATCCCGGACCTGGGCCCGGATGGCCCCCCGGTGAAACAGCGCGTCCGCCATCGAACGATAAGCGGTAACCGGGCGCATCACCACCCGTTCCCCGCTGGACTTGACAAATCCTCCCCGCTTGTCCTCCGGAACAGAGGACATGGGCTTCACCCGGGTGGACACGCTGATTTCCTCAAAGCAGGGCAAGTACCGCTCTTTCCATAAGGAATAGGGAAAGATAATGGAATATTGTTCTCCCTGTTCGCCGCTGAGCATTACATTGTCGTGAAAAAATGCCATTCTCATAGAGATCCCTCTTGCTTTAAACCAAGAATCGAAAGCATGTCCCCGTTGACGATGGAAACGTCAAACCGCTCCCGGCAGTATCGAAGGCTTTCCCGGCCCATTTGTTCGCGCAGCCCGGCGTCCTCACATAACCGGCCAAACGCGTTCGTCAGATCCTCCACGTTCCTCGGACGTACCAGAATCCCGTTGGATCCTTCCCGCACTGTCTCCCGGCAACCGGGGCAGTCGGTGGTGATGATGGGACGGCCCACCGCCATGGCCTCCAGGATGGAATGGGGAATCCCTTCCCGGTAGTAGGAAGGCAACACATAGGTGGTGCATCCGGCCAGGTAAGGGACCACGTTCTCCAACTTCCCTAAGTATTCCACATCGCCGCTGTCTAAGTAAGGGCGCAGGTCGGATATGGTAAGCTCTCCCGGATGCTCGTCAAAGAAGCCGCCGATCTGGAACCGCGCCTGGGGGTATTGCTTGTGGGCGCGGCGGGCGGCTTCACAGAATTCCATGACGCCTTTTTCCCGCAGAATGCGGGTGATGATGAGAAAGACCGGGCTTTTGGGCAAGGGAGCCGGCGCGAACTTTTCTAAGCTGACACCCGACCCGCTGACCAGACGGCACTTGTCTTCTGGCAGCAGGCCCCGTTCCACCATCTCCTTCAAGTCGTCCCTGTTTTGAAAGATGACCTGCCTGCACGCGGAGAATCCCTTTTTCAGAAGGGCATTGGTAACCGTGCGCAGCAGCCGGCTTTTTACAGAGGAACCGCCGTACACCTTTCCAAGCCCGGAAATCATGGCGTAAATCCGCGGCACCTTGGCCATGTTAGCGGCAATCGACCCGTAAGCCACGGGCTTGAGCGCATAGGAAAACACCAGGTCCGGCGCTTCTTCCTCAATCACCTGTTTGAGGTTCTGGATGACAAAAAAATCGGCAAAGGGGTTTTTGGAGGTGCGGCTGAAGGAGACGCACCGGTACCTCGCTCCATAGGAAGAGAGATCCACTCCTCCTTCCGGTTCCGGTCCGACGGCCACCACCGTGTGGCCCAGATTGGTTATAGCTTTGAGAAGCTCCCCACGCAGGTGGTAGATGGAGTATACCGTTGGATTAACGATAAGAATCTTCATTTTTGGCATCCCTTTTGTGCCCAGCACGTGTTATTTCCGGCGGCTTCTGGAATGGTCCGCGGATTTGTCCGAAGGCTGCTCATATTTATAGCCGTAGCCGTTGGCGCTGCCGTAGCGGGAATATCCATAGCGCTTATAGCCGTATCCATACCGGCTGTAACCGAGAACGCCGTGGCTCTTCTGGGTTTTGTTGAAAACGCAGCCCACCACCGGTTTGTTCTGGGACTGGATGTCCTCAATGGTACGGTTGATGATCTCCATGTTGCAGAAATCCTGCTTGATGACCAGAATGGCAGCATCCACGTATTTGCAAAGAGCGGCCGCGTCGGAAACTACATGGGCCGGCGGCGTGTCGAACAGGATATAGTCAAACCGTTCTTCCATGGCGGCCACAAAGGCATGCATCGCATCCGAGTCCAGCAGCTCTGCCGCATCGTCCACGCACGGGCCGCTGGTCACCAGGGAAACGCCGAACTTCTCGCTGCGGCGGATGACGTCGTTCACCTGGCATTCTCCACGTAAAAGGTTGGACAGGCCGGTTACATCCTTGCCCGGCAGGGAGAAAAGGGCTTGGAGGGTGGGTTTTCTCATGTCGCAGTCCACAATCAGGACGCTCTTTTCCTTCTGCGCCAGAACAATGGCCAGGTTGGAAATGACGGTGGACTTGCCTTCGTCCGCCACGGCGCTGGTAATCAGGAATTTCTTATAGCCGCGGGAGGAGGTGAGATTCTCTACCTTTACCCGCAGGGATTTGTACGCTTCCATATAGGCAAAGTCGGAAGCCGGGGTAATCAGCATCGTACTGTCCCCCTTCTTACGGTGGCGCCGCTTTCGCTCCTCGTAGGGAATGGAGGCGAAAAGCTTGGCCGAAACGCCGGTGTAAATGTCCGTCTCACTCTGCACCGTGCGGGAAAAGAGCATGGACAGCCAGATGATCAAAGCTCCAAGCCCCAGGCCCAGCAGCATCCCCAGCAGCGGGTACAGAAGCTTGTTGTCCGAGGGGTTGCGCAGGGTGGGATATTCCGGCCGGTCGATGACGTTGACCTGGATGTTGGGAAAATTCTGTTTCATTTCGGGCTGTCCCACCACGTCCGCCAGCGCGTCCGCGATACGGAAGGAATGGTTGGGGTTTTCCGTGGTGACGATCAGCTCAATCATGTTGGTGGACCCCTTCTGCCGAAGGGAAATGGAATCCTTGATATCCTGCCGTTCCAAAACCAGGTTTTCCTCCTGCAGGGAGTCGCGTACCTTGTCGGCGATGGTATTGCTGGTGATAAACACCCGGTAGCATTCCCCGTACCACTGCACCAGCGCCGTGTCGCTGTTGGTAGAGATGCCGTTCTGGGAGATGGTCAGGTTGATGGAGAGAAGCATCTTGGACGTATAGGTAGGGCTGTCAGTAATGGTAGCCAGAAGGAAGCCCACAATCCCCATTAAAAAGGTCAAGGCAACCGGAATCCACCAGAACTTTTTCGTCTGGCGGAAAAACTTAATCAGCCCTGTTGCGCTGTTTTGCGAGGCTGAGGCGGTGGAACTATGTGTCTGTTCGTACATGAAAGAACCTCCAAAGATGCGCAAAGTCGCGCCCGAAAATCAAGATATGGATAGGTTTTCCTCATTTTCCCCAATTATAAGCAGCAAAAAAATCTGCATATTTTTTCTGGTTTTGCGGGCAAGCAGGCCGCCGGCAAAAGCATGCGCCGGACAGGGAAAAATTGTATACAAATAATAATATAACTACCCAATATGATAGTATCGATCGTATAGTTTGTCAATCATCTTTCTCATGCCCGGGATCGTTTTCCCCTTAGCACCGCCTCATGAACGCACACGAGCCATGGCCAGGAGGGCCATGGCTCGTGAAAAAGAAAACGCAGACAAAAATCAACCGGACGATTGCACATCGCTGCCTGGCTGGAGTATAATAAAAAACAACGCGCCCAAAAAAGGCCGTGAAAACGCTCAATCCTCCGACAAGCCGTACATAGCCACGGTAAAATCCCGCAAAGCTGTGTTGTGGCGGTAATAGATGCTGCGCCGTTCATAACCCAGCTCATCCATCAAATCGTCCAGGTAATGGTCGGTGCGGTGGATGTAGAACCGGTCGAGAATGGTGCGCTGCTCGGGCGTCAGTACGGCGAGGCCCCGGTCAATGCGTTCCTTTCCGGAGCGGCGGTAGGCCAGGATGGACTCCAGGTGCGCCCGCTGGGCGCAAAGGGAGATGCGCTCCTCCAGGTGCTCCTTCTGGGAAAGCTCCTGGGAGGCCAGGCGGCGGTCGATGTCCCCGATGCTCTGGGTCAGGTTTTCGATAGCGGCGCTCAGAACCCGGTACCCGCTCAGGCTCTCCTTTGCCAGCAATTTATAATCCAAAAAGAATCCCTCCACTCTTTTTTCACAGGAATTTCATTGAAGAACAAAGAAATTTAAGTGAATAATAATCACATTTCCAAACAGAGTTTACCATATCTTTCTGAGAAAATCAAACATTTGTTCTAATATTTTTCCCGGGATAGAATGCAAGTACCTTTTTTTGGACTGGCGTTTTGTTTTGCGGGCGAAAGAGGAGGCGGAAAATCCGTGACAGCATGGCTCATTCGGCTCTTTGTCAAGGATGCGGACCAGGTAAAAGACCCGGCGGTACGCCGCAGGTACGGGATACTGGGAGGCGCGGTGGGCATTGCGTGCAACCTGCTGTTGTTTTTGATGAAGTTCTTCACCGGCATGATTACCGGCTCGGTGGCGATTTCGGCGGATGCGTTTAACAATCTGTCCGATGCAGGGTCCTCCGTGGTGACGGTGGCGGGCTTTCAGCTCAGCGGCAAAAAACCGGACAAAAAGCATCCCTTCGGCTATGGCCGCATCGAATATGTGGCGGGCTTGTGCATCTCTATGGTGATTGTGCTGGTGGGCTTTGAGTTTTTGCGCACCTCGATAGACAAGGTGGCGCATCCTGAGACAGCCGCCTTTTCCTGGGTATCGGTCTTGGTGCTGGGTGCCTCTATTTTGGTAAAGCTGTGGATGGGCCTCTTTAACGGAAAAATCGGCAAGGCCATCGGCTCGGCTACGGTAGGGGCAGCCGCTATGGACAGCCTCAGCGACGTGGCGGCCACCTCGGTGGTACTGGTTTCGGTCTTTCTTTCCCAGATTACCGACTTTCCTGTGGACGGGGTAGCTGGAATCGTGGTGGCTCTCTTTATCCTCTGGGCAGGGATCACCACCGCGAGGGATACCCTTTCCCCGCTTCTGGGCCAGCCGCCCGATCCTAAGCTTGTCAAAGACATTGAAGAAAGCTTGCTTTCCTATGAGGGCATCGGCGGGGTGCACGACCTGATCGTTCACAGCTACGGTCCCGGCCGCATCATCGCTTCGGTGCACGCGGAGGTTCCTGCCGACGCGAATATCTTGAAAATGCACGAGACCATCGACCTGGCGGAGAAGGAGATTTCCGCAAAGCTCGGGATAATGCTCATCGTTCATTTTGATCCCATCCTCACCGACGATGCGCGCGTCAACCATCTGCATCAGACCGCTTTGGACATAGTTCATCAGATCGACCCGGCCTTGTCTTTGCACGATTTTCGGGTGGTGGACGGAGAAAACCGCATCAACCTGATTTTCGACGTGGTGGTGCCCTATGACTATCCGGTTTCCGATGAGAAGCTGGAAGAGAGGATGGACGCCGCGCTCAAAGCGGTGGATCCGCGTTTTTTCGCCGTGGTGAGCTTTGACCGGAGCTTTCTGGGAGAGTGACCGGGTAAAAAAATACGCCTGCCCCAATCGGGGCAGGCGTAGGACGGAAACTTCGCTTAGCTGTTGCCTTCGATGAACTTCACCAGATTGCCGACGGTACGAATGTTGTCGACTTCGCTGTCCGGGATTTCCACATCGAATTCATCCTCAAGCGTCATGAGCAGGTCCACGACGTCTAAGGAATCCGCGCCCAGATCCTCGGCAATGTTCGTCTCCAGAGTGATTTTATCCTCCTCTACGTCGAACTGCTCCGCGAGGATTGCCTTAATCTTCTCAAAGACCATGTTGGACACCTCCTATTCTATCCGGTTGTACTGAAAACAGAGTGGACAGGTTTTGCCTTACCACTTATTATACTTCCGGTTGATCGGCGTTATGACACGCGTGTTGCAGGAAAACGGCTGCTGTGAAGAAACACAGCAGACATTAGGTAAAATATTATTCATATCCAGTTGGTTTGTCAATAGACAATTTGGATAGCTTTCGAAGAAAATATTCAGCACCCTGGCCAAACGGAAAGATTGTCGGTCAAGGCCGCTTGTTTTTTGGTGGTTTTGGCAGAATCTTCGGATATTTCCAGGATCGATTTTAGATGGGAGCGTTCGCCTATGAACCGAAAATTTGTTGTGATCGGGTCCCCGCTGGGCCATTCCATGTCCCCTTTTATTCATGAAAAGCTGTTTGCGAAAAAAGGAATTTCGGCAACATACGGGATGAGGGAGATCCCGCCCGGGCAGCTCATGGAGCACAAAGAGGCCCTCGCCGCGTTGGACGGGTTTAACATCACCATTCCCCATAAGGAAGCCGTTATTCCCCTGCTCGACGGGCTTGACAACAGGGCCGCCCTCTATGGGGCGGTCAACACGGTGCGCTGCGAAAACGGACGGATGACCGGGTATAACACCGACTGCGCTGGATTTTTGCGCGCGTTGGCGGGAGCCTCCATTTCCCTGAAAGGCCGAGTGGCGGTGCTGGGAGCCGGAGGCGCCGCGCGGATGATGGTGTTCGAAGCGGCGGAAGCCGGCGCAAAGGTGACCATCGCGGCCCGTCCTTCCGGCCTTGCCCGGGCGCAGGCGGTCAAGCGGGAGGCAGAAGAAAAGCTTTGCGGCGCCTGCGTGGAGGTGACTACTTTGCAGCAGCTCCAGGGAGACTTTGATCTGCTCTGCAACGGCACGCCGGTAGGTATGTCCCCCCATCCGGAGGGCTGCCCGGTGGACCCGGCGGTTCTCGACCGGGTGGGCGCCGTGTTCGACGCGGTCTATAACCCGGCGGACACCGTGCTGCTAAGGGAAGCGGCAAAGAGGGGAATTCCCGCAGTGGGCGGGATGCCGATGCTGGTATGGCAGGCGGCAGCAGCCCAGGAAATGTGGTTCCCAGTGTCCTTCACCCAGGAGGAAGCGGCGGATGTGATCGAGGAAGCGGGCGAAGAGCTTCGCCGCAAAAGTGGAAAATAGATCAGACCAATCCCCAAACAGGGAGGCGGGCGCTCATTCAAATGGGTGCCCGCCTTCCTGTTTACAGTCCCGATAATGGGACAGAATAAAAATTTTCGGTGAAAAATAGTTACTAAAGGGATGTAATTTGCGAACATATGTGCTATACTCCAATTAGAACATACATTCGCAATCAGGAGGGATTTCCATGTTGTTTGCATCCATCTTTTTTGATATCGCGGCCGTCATTCTGCTGATCCTGGGGTTCGTGTTTGAGGACCGGCTGGCAAAAGCGGAGCGCAGGCTTTTTCGCCGTATCCGGCGTGCCTTTACGGTAGGCGGGCGCCGGACGAAGGAGTCAAATGTCCGCCGTCTCGCCGCTCTCCCGCCTCGCCGCGTAGTTGCCCAGGAAGGTGAATTCCGGCAGGTCGCCGGAAAGCGCGCATAGGAGGGACAGGGTGTCCTTCGCCCGGGCCGAACCGGTGAAGTCCAGATAAAACAGGTATTCAAACCGGCTGTTCTCCATGGGGCGGGATTCGATCTTCGTTAAGTTGAGCCCGCAGGCGGCAAACCGGGACAGAATCCGATGCAGCGAACCGGTTACATGGGGCAGGGAAAAGGAGAGGCTGATTTTGTCCGCTTCCGGCTCAATAATAAGGGTGCGGGAGATGACGATGAAGCGGGTGGTATTGCCCCCGATGTCCTGCGCCGGCTTTTTGAGGATTACAAGGCCGTTTTTCTGGGCGGCCTGGGCCGAGCAGATGGCGGCATTGGCAGGGTCCCTCTCCTTTGCCACTAAGTCAGCAGCGATGGCGGTGTTGTCGCAGGCGACCGCCTCGGCAGAGCACGCGTCAATGATCCCCCTGCACTGGTTTAGCCCCTGGGGATGGGAGTAAATGCGCCGGATGGAGGAGAGGGTTGCCCCGGGCACGCCGCACAGGCAGTGGTCAATGGGGAGCATTTCTTCCCCGGCAATGAAAAACCGGTGCTTTAGCAGCAGGTCGTACACTTCTTCCACCGACCCGGCGGTGGAGTTTTCCACCGGGACCACCCCGAAGGTGGCCTCGCCCTTTTTTACCGCGTCGAACACGTCGTAAAACCGGGGATAGAACGCGAGGGTGCTGTCTGGAAAGAGATTCTTCGCCGCCAGGGAGGAAAAGCTTCCCTTGGTTCCCGGGCAGGCGATGACCGCGTCCACCCGTTCGCGCAGGGGCGCCGCGTCGGCGTGCTCGATCTGTTCACGCAGCTCCTTCCCGCCGCCCAGCAGATTATGCTGCAAAGCGCGGGATACGTCCATCATGGTTTGAAACAGAATCTTGGCCGGCGCTGCATAGGCGCCGGCTTTTTTGGTGACTTCATCTAAGATTTCCTGCTCGCGCCGCTGGTTATAGATAGGCTGCCCGGTTTGCGCCTTGATGCGGGCTACCTGAGCCGCCGCGTCCATCCGGCGCAAAAACAGATTAAGCATCTGTTCGTCAATCTGATCAATCTCCTTGCGGACTTCTTCTAGCTTCATGGATGTCTCTCCTTACTGGCAGTCGGTCGTCAGGTCAAGCAGGACGATGGCGGCTGCGGCCTCCACCACCGGCAGCGCCCTGGGCACGATACACGGGTCATGCCGGCCCACCACAGTCAAAGGAACCTGGGGCACCTCCGGGTTTTGCAGATCCACCGTGGCCTGCTCCTTGGAAATGGAGGGAGTGGGCTTAAAAGCCACCCGGAACAAAAGGGGCATACCCGAGGTGATGCCTCCAAGTACCCCGCCGTGGCGGTTGGTGACCGTGCGTACTTGTCCATTTTCCCGGACAAAGGCGTCGTTGTGTTCACTCCCCCGCAGGGAAGCGGCGGCAAAGCCCGCGCCGAATTCCACCCCGCGCACCGCCGGGATGCCGAACAAAATAGAGGCGAG
Organism: Solibaculum intestinale; assembly: GCF_040096205.1. Taxonomy (NCBI): domain Bacteria; kingdom Bacillati; phylum Bacillota; class Clostridia; order Eubacteriales; family Oscillospiraceae; genus Solibaculum; species Solibaculum intestinale. The sequence goes on from NZ_JBBMFD010000003.1 coordinate 107,123, forward strand.
CCGGTTTTCCACCCCGTCGAACATGGGGGAGCCGATTCCCGCCGGAAGGCCCACGGCCGCGCATTCTACGATACCGCCCACACTGTCACAGGAAAGCCTGGCCCTTTCGATTTCCACCCGCATCTTGTCCTCCGCCTTGGGATTGATCACCGGGAACGAACGCTTGGACAGGTCGCAAAGCTGCTCCTTGGACACGGTGACCGGATCGAAGGGCGCGTCCGCCACCCCAGCGATCGCATAGGCGTGGGAACCGATGACGATCCCTTTGCGGGCGAGAATCTGCCGGCAGACCGCTCCGGCAAAGACCAGCGGCGCCGTCAGCCGGCCGGAAAAGTGGCCGCCGCCCCTGGGGTCGTTGGCCCCGTGGTAGCGTACATTGCCGGTAAAGTCCGCATGGCCCGGCCGGGGCTTTGCAAGCAGGTTCGCGTAATCCCCGGACCGGGTGTTATGGTTCTCAATGACGGCGGCCAGAGGGGCGCCGGTGGTGTGCCCCTCGAGCATGCCGGACAGGATACGGGGCACGTCCCCTTCCCTGCGGGGCGTGGAAGACCGGTCCTGCCCCGGGGCCCGGCGCTTCATTTGCAGCAGGACCTCCTCCAAGTCGATGGCCTCCCCTGCCGGAAGCCCGTCGAGCACCGCGCCGATGGCGGGCCCGTGGCTTTCCCCGAAAATCGAAAGCTTGATGTGATTACCCCAGGTGGATGCCATGTACATGCCCTCCCAACCGATTGTATTCGTAGAAAAAGGATGGATACGATTTGTTAATTGCCTGCGCGTCCCGGATGGTGACTTCCCCTTGGGCTGCCAGCGCGGCCATCGCCGCCGCCATGACGATGCGGTGGTCGTTGGCCCCGTCCACCGTCCCGCCCGTGAAGCACTTTACTCCGTGAACGAGCAGGCCGTCCTGTGTTTCTTCGCAGTGCCCTCCCAGCGCCTGGATGAGGGCGGCGGTGGTTTTGAGCCGGTCGCTTTCCTTGATGCGAAGGCGCTGGGCGTTATAGATGCGGCTGTCCCCGTCGGCTAGAGCGGCGGTCACCGCCAGGATGGGAACCAGGTCCGGAATCTGGGCCGCGTCGATATCCTGCGCCCGGATTCGGCCGGAGGGAGGCGTGCAGCGAAGCGAGCCGTCCACCCGTTTCTCCACCCTTACCCCGAACCCTTCAAATAAGGGAAGCGCCGCCTTGTCCCCCTGCACCGAGTCAAAACGCAGCCCGGTCAGAGTCAAGTCGCTTCCAAAGGCGGCCCCGGCCAGGAAGAAGGCGGCTTGGGACCAGTCGGACTCTACCGTGCAGGTTTTCGCCCGGTACCGCTGCCCGCCCTTTACCCGCCAGCCGCCGGGAATGGGCTCCACCGCCACGCCGAACTCGCTTAGGATTTGCAGCGTCAGGTCGATATACCCGGCCGACTGCAAGGGCGTGGTCAGGCGGATTTCGCTGTCCCCGCAGAGGAGGGGAAGAGCGAAAAGAAGCCCGGTGATAAACTGGGAGCTGACGTCCCCAGGCAAGGAAAACACCCCGGACGCAAGCTGCCCGTCGATGGCCAGGGGAAGCCCGCCCTTTGTCCGGCAGGCCACCCCTGCTTCTGGCAGGCAGTCCAGATACACCCCGATGGGACGGGCGGGAAGCTTTCCTTCCCCGGTAAACACCGCGTTTTGCCCCAGCGCCGCCGCCACCGGGATGAAAAACCGCAGGGTAGACCCCGATTCCCCGCAGGGCAGGGCCAACGTGCCCCCTTCCCTATGGTCGGGGTGGATGCCGGACACGGTCAGCACCTCCCCGCAAAGGCGGATGGAGGCGCCCAGCGCCTCGGCAACCCCAATGGTGGCCTTGATGTCGTCGGACAGGGCCACGGGAGACAATACGCTCTCCCCTCCGGCCAGCGCCGCGCACAGGATGGCCCGGTGAGCCGCCGATTTAGATGGGGGCGGCTTAATGTCTCCCGAAAGCCGGCCCGGCGAAAGGACTGCGGTGGACATGGGCGTTCCTCCTCAATTCCAATTTGTTATATTTCAATGAAAGATTCCAGTTCGTTTAATAGGGTCGGACGAATAAAAGAATCCCCAATGGCGTGGAGCAACACGAAGTTCACTCCGTTTGCACTGCGCTTTTTGTCGGTAAAGGCGGCCTTTGCCAGTTCCTCACAGGAGAAATCGGTCTCGGTAGGCAGGGAGAACTTTTCCGCGACCTTTTGGATACGGGCGGCGGTGCCCGGTTGGGTCAGGCCCGCCTTTTCCCCGGCCAGGGCCGCCCTTACCATGCCGATGGCAACCGCCTCGCCGTGGGCAATTCCTTCATAATGATAGAGCCGCTCGATGGCGTGGCCCAGGGTGTGGCCAAAGTTTAAAAGCATCCGCTCGCCCTGTTCCTTTTCGTCGTTCTCCACCACCTGGCGCTTGATGTCGATGCAGCGGGCGATCATGTCCTCCAGAAAATCGTGAACGTCTTCGGTCTCCATGCGGGCAAACAAATCCTTGTCCTTGATGCATCCGGCCTTGATGGCCTCCGCCATGCCGTCGGAGAAGTACCGCCCCGGCAGGGTGGAGAGCACCCCCGTGTCGCACAGCACCAGGGAGGGCTGCCAGAAGGCGCCCACCAGGTTCTTGCCCACCTCCAGGTCCACCCCGGTTTTGCCGCCCACGGAGCTATCCACCTGGGCGAGCAGAGAGGTGGGAATCTGCACAAAGGGAATCCCCCGCAGGTAGGTGGCGCTGGCAAAGCCGCACATGTCCCCGGTGACCCCGCCGCCCAGGGCAACCGCCAGGTCCCCCCGTGTAAGCCCCGCGGCCGCGAACACTTCGTACATTTCCGAAATGGTGGAAAGGCGCTTTTGCGCCTCTCCCGCCGGGAAGGTAAAGACGGCCGCCTGAATGCCCCTGGTCTGCAGGGAGCGCTTGACCGCAGCCGCGTACAAGGGGCCAACGTTGGAATCGGTGACGATCACCGCCTTTGCCGGATGCAGCCGCTTTTGGACCTCGTCTCCCGCCCGGTCCAAAAGCCCCTTGCCGATAAGCACGTCGTATTCCTTGGACGTGTGTACCGTCAACGTTTTCATATGGCGGTCACCCCCGTATCCAGTCCTTCGGCGGAAAGAACCGCCTTGGCCTTTCTGAGCCGCTTAGCGATGATGTCGAACTGGTCGGGCGTGATGGACTGGGCTCCGTCGGACAAGGCGCGGGCCGGGTCGTTGTGCACCTCGATGATCAAACCGTCCGCGCCTGCGGCAATGGCCGCCATGCTCAACGGCTCCACCAGCCACGTGATGCCCGCCGCGTGGCTCGGATCCACCACCACCGGAAGATGGGAGCGGTTTTTGAGGATCGGGATGGCCGAAATGTCCAGAGTGTTACGGGTGAAGTTCTCGAAGGTGCGGATGCCCCGCTCGCAGAGGATGACCTTTTCGTTGCCGCCGCTCATGATGTACTCGGCACTCATGAGGAACTCGCTTAACGTGTTGGCAAGGCCCCGCTTCAAGAGGATGGGCTTATCCAGCTTGCCCAGCTCCTTTAAGAGCTCGAAGTTTTGCATGTTCCGGGCGCCCACCTGGATGATGTCCACATCCTCGAACAGGTCTAAGTGGGAGGCGGACATGATTTCCGTGACGATGGGAAGCCCCGTTTTTTTCCGGGCCTCCTGCAAAAGCTCCAGCCCTTCCGCCCGCAGGCCCTGGAAGGCGTAGGGAGAGGTGCGGGGCTTAAAGGCGCCGCCGCGCAGGAAATTGGCCCCCGCCGCTTTGACCCGCTGGGCTACGCCGCAGATCTGGTCTTCGCTTTCCACCGAGCAGGGCCCCGCAATCAAGGTCAGCGACCCGTCGCCGATGACCTGCCCGCCCGGCAGGGTGATTACCGTGTTGTCCGGGTGGAACTTGCGGTTGGCCTTCTTGTAAGGCTCCTGCACCCGCTTGACGGAAGCCACAATCGGCTGGGCTTTGACAAAGTCAATGTCGATGGAGGCGGTGTCCCCTAAAAGGCCCAGGACAGTTTCCTGTGTGCCGTGCCAGGCGTTGACCGAGACGCCCATTTTATTGAAAATCCGGCTGAGCTCCTCAATTTTTTCCGGACTGGCGCCTTGCTTCAATACGATAATCATACAGATACTCCCTTTCTTTCGTCAAGTGGACGGATGCTTCGGAAAAACAAAAAGCGGAGCCCATGTCACCATGAGCTCCGCGCAGGATCAAACGGATACCATTCCCGTTCTCTCAATCCAGGGCTTCTCGCTTCACAGCAGACAGATGGGCACGGCAAAACAGACGGCCGTCATAAAAACGGACGCCATAAAAGCCGGTAAATCGTCTGCTAAGCTGCGACATGAAGCGAACCCTCCGATCCTTTTTCGTTGCATTCATCATAACGCCCCGGGTTTTGATTGTCAAGCCGAAGATTTAAAAACGGAAGGTTTGGAAATTGTGCATATTGTTGCTTTAAAGAACAAAAGCGTTAAATCACCAAAGAAACAGATTGATTTTTGAGCGGGATGCACAAAATAATAACTTATTTTTTGGCAGCCAGCTCTGCAAATCGGTCCTGGAGCCAGTTCTGGCACAGGCCCAGCCACTGGGCCACCCGAGGCTTTACATACCGGGCTTCCCCGCCGCTGGTCTCCTCGGTGGCCAGGGAAATGCCATGCTGCCCTTCGGGGAAAATGTGCAGCTCATAGGGGATATTCTGCTCGCGCAGGGCCCAGGCCATCAAAAGGGTATTCTGCATGGGGACCGCTTCGTCCTCAAAGGTAGTCCACAGGAAGGTGGGCGGGAAGTCGGCCGGTACGTGCTTTTCCAGAGAGAGCAGGTCCAAAGCGGCGGGGTCCTCCCGCTTGTCTCCCAGAGTGCGGTCGAAAGAGCCCCGGTGGGCAAACTCCCCGGAGGTGATGACCGGGTAGCTGAGCACCATCAGGTCGGGCCGGGTGGTGCCGGGGTTGATACCGGGAGCCGCGGCAAGGTCCGTGCTGTGGTATTCGCCCAGGGCGGCCGCCAGATGCGAGCCTGCCGAGAAGCCCAAGGCCGCCACCCGGTTCGGGTCAATAAACCAGTCCGCCGCCTTTTCCCGGATCAGCGAGAAGGCGCGGGCCGCGTCCTTTAAGGGAGCGGGATGCAGGTGGGGCTCGCAGGAGTACCACAGCACAAAGGCGTGATAACCCGCGGCGTTAAACTGGAGCGCCACCGCTTCCGCCTCTCTGGGGGAGCATTCCAGATAGCCGCTGCCGGGAAAGACCACCACCGCCGGACGGGGCGCCCCGCTTTTGAGCAGGTATGCGTCCAGGGTGGGCCGAAAGCCGTCTCCCGTGTCCCCGGGGTAGGGGAATTCACCCCATAAGTCAAGGGTTTTCGCAATCATGTTATGAAGTCTCCTTCCATATGTGGTTCGTTTGCCAGGTTTTCTTTATTTTACACCACCTGGTGCGGCCTTTCAATGAATTTTCGGTTGTACAATTTGAAAAAACGTGCTACTATTCTTGCCATAGAAAACGCAATATGCAAAGGAGTGGATACCCTTGAGCGAATTCGGATTTGACACCAAATGCGTGCAGGAGGGCTGGAAGCCGAAAAACGGCGAGCCCCGGGTCCTGCCCATTTACCAGAGCACCACCTATAAGTACGAGTCCTCCGAGCAGATGGGACGGCTCTTCGATTTGGAAGAGGACGGTTTCTTCTATACCCGCCTGGCAAATCCCACCTTGGCGGCGGTGGAGAATAAAATTGCGGCGCTGGAAGGCGGCGTGGGCGCCATGCTCACCTCCTCCGGCCAGGCGGCCAGCTTTCTCTCCTTGTTCAACATCGTCAGCACCGGGGAACACATTGTTTCCTCCTCGGCCATCTACGGCGGCACCTTTAATCTCCTGAACGTCACCATGCGCCGCATGGGGATCGATGTGACCTTTGTGGACCCTGACGACGATGTGGAGACCATCCGGGGGGCGTTTCGGGAGAATACCCGGGCGGTTTTCGTCGAGTCCATCGCGAACCCGGCCCTGATCGTGACCGACATCCCGAAGTTTGCAGATCTGGCCCATGCTCACGGCGTGCCCCTGATTGTGGACAATACCTTCCCCACCCCTGCAAATTTCCGGCCCCTTGAGCACGGGGCGGATATTGTCACCCATTCCACCACCAAGTACATGGACGGCCACGCCACCTCGGTGGGCGGTGTGATTGTGGACGGGGGCAAGTTTGACTGGACCAATGGGAAATTCCCCTCCCTGTGTGAGCCGGACGAATCCTATCACGGGGTTACCTACACCGAGCGCTTTGGCCCTGCTGCCTATCTTGTCAAGGCACGGGCCCAGCTTATGCGGGATTTGGGCTGCATTCCCGGCCCGCAGAACGCGTTCCTTCTCAACCTGGGGCTGGAAACCCTTCCCCTGCGCATGAAGAAGCACTGCGAAAATGCCCAGAAGGTGGCCGAATACTTAGAGAAAAACGAGAAGGTTTCCTGGGTCAATTACCCCGGCCTTGCGTCCAACGCCTATTATGATCTGGCCAAGCGTGTCATGCCAAACGGCACCTGCGGGGTTGTTTCCTTCGGCGTCAAGGGCGGCCGGGAGGCGGCCACGAAGTTTATGGACCATCTGAAGCTGGCGGCCATCGTCACTCACGTGGCCGACGCGCGCACCTGTGTGCTCCACCCGGCTTCCACCACCCACCGCCAGTTAAGCGACGAGCAGCTCAAGGAATGCGGCGTGTCCCCGGACCTGATTCGTCTTTCGGTCGGCATCGAGGATGTAAACGACATCATTGCGGACATTGAGCAAGCCCTCAACGCGTAAAAAAACAAAAAAAGCCCCGGCCGGGCCCTAATCCCAGCCGGGGCTTTTTGCTGATTTTTAGAGAAGAGCCGCGCGCAGGTTGGCTGTAAGGAGCGAACGAACCAGGCGGTTACTCAAGGGGAAGGCCGCCCGGCCCTAGCGAGACCGGCAAGCCGAAGGGAAAAACCGTTCCTTCTGGCACCTCTATTCCCCCGGGGTCTGCGGGTCCCGGTCCTCCGGAAGGAACAGGCAATAGAGCGGGACATGCAGGCCCTCCGCCAGCGCGATAAGCATGTCCAGGGAACAAAACCGGTCATAGTTCTTCGCTTCGATCTGGCTGAGGTACCCCGGGCTCATGTGGGCGCGCATGGCCAGACCCTGCTGGGTCAGCCCTTGGCGCTTGCGGTATTTCTTTAAGTTGTCGATAATTTGGTCGTAAATCGGCTTGTTTTTCTCATTCATATTCTCACCGATTTCAGTGTATCCGCTTTCATTGCAACAAATACTAGCAAAAAGCTAGTAAATATGGTAAGATAAAAGAAAACTTGACAAGGTGAGAAGAAAATGAGCATAATACTCTGCAAAAATATTTTCTGTGTCTTCTGGGATAATGGATTCTGTAAGAGGAAGGAAATTCGGCATGATTTATACGGCTTATGTGAAACTTCTCTACTAAAAGGAATAGGAGAGATAGACACTACAAAAGAGACGATGGGACAAAAAACAAGCCCCTCTTCTGCAAATAAACAAGCATCCCGACACTCGCTTCTTTATCCTTTTGGAAAAACCAAATAAAAAGAAAGCCCCATGGATTCATAAAAACAGCCGGGATGAATAGAATAGGAAAGAAAGCGATTTGCAGAAGGGAGAGAAGGCGGATGAAACGAAAATGGATCAGCCTGATCGTTGCGTTGGTGATCCCGGTCGGCTTGGTGGGAGGGCTGTCCGCCCTGATTGCCGGCAATTCCATGGAGGTGTACGAATCCTTTATTAAACCGCCCTTGTCCCCGCCCGGCTGGCTTTTCCCAGTGATGTGGACCATCCTTTTCATCCTGATGGGCGTGGCCTCCTGGCTTGTCTACCGCAGCGATTCGCCGCTCAAGTCCCCCGCCCTCTTTCTCTACGGCGCGCAGCTGGCGGTGAACTTCTTCTGGACCCTCACCTTCTTTGGTGAACGGTACTATTCCGGCGCCTTTCTGGTGCTCGTGCTCTTGTGGGCTATGATCCTCATCACCATCCGCCAGTTCGGCCGCATCGACAAGCGGGCCGCCTGGCTGCTGGTGCCCTATGTGTTGTGGGTCACCTTTGCCGGATATCTGAACTTTTTCATCGCCCTGTATAATTAATCGGAGCATAACAAAAGCCCTGTGTGCCGCAAACGCATACAGGGCTTTTTGGTTATTTTGTTTCCCGGTCTTTCTTCAGGGCTTCAAAGCTGCGGTCGTAGGTGGCTTCCCCCTCCTTGGAGAAAAAGCAGCCCGGAAAACCGCCCTCGTGGTCCCGGTGGTGGGCCACACAGGCACAGCACTTGCCGTGACGGGGACAGTCATAGGTGCATGGACATGGACGGGTATTGCTGCATGCGTTCATGCTTCGTCACCTCCCTTTGCCCTCATTATACCCAAGGCAAACGGGGAAAGGCAAGGCTAACTTCGACCCGCTTCCCGCTTTTTCGCCTGCTTGTAGGAAAAGCGGATTTCCTATCTGAGCGGGGAAGCAGCGTGCGCAATTATTCCGCCAGCAGCCGGGCCAGGATCTCGTTGGACACCAGAAACCCGTCCCGGGTCAGCCGCAGGCCCCTATTGTCCTCTTCCATCAGCCCCGCCGCCGAAAGGGGCTTTGCCCGCCTTCGCAGCCGCTCCGGAATGGGATGGCCGAACCGGGCGAGGACTCCTTCCTCGGTAAGCCCTTCCACTAGCCGCAGCCGCAGCAGGACGTATTCCTCGAAATCGCCGCCCGCTGCGTCCTCCACCGGAGGTTCTCCCGAAAGGAACCCTTCCAAATCCCGCGGATAGAAAAACCGCCGTCCGTTTAAGAAGGAATGAGCCGCGGGCCCCAGCCCCAGGTATTCCTCCCCGTTCCAGTATTTGAGGTTGTGGCGGGAGGCAAAGCCGGGCTTTGCGAAATTGGAGATTTCATATTGTGCGAGCCCCATCCTCTCCAGTCCCCGGCAGGCGGACTGGTAAAGGGCCACCTGCGCCTCCTCGCCGGGGAACTCGTCCGCCGGGCGCAAAGAGAAGGGGGTGCCCGCTTCGATTTTCAGCAAATAGGCGGACACATGCTCGGGTGACAGCTGTTTTACCAAGGACAGGGTTTTCCCCAAGCTTTCCTCCGTCTGCCCCGGGATGCCCAGCATCAGGTCGAGAGACAGGTTTTCAAAGCCTGCCCGCCGCGCCTCCTTCACCGCCCGGACCGTGTCTATGGCCGTGTGCAGCCGTCCCAACGAGGCAAGATCTTCGTCCACGCCCGTCTGCATCCCGATGGACAGCCGGTTGACACCCGCCGCCCGGTAGCCCTGAAAATCCCCAAACGAAGCGGTAGCGGGGTTGACTTCCAGTGTAATCTCCGCCGCATTCAACCCAAAGTATTTTTCTGCCGCCGCAAGCAGCGTCCCCACCCGCTTAGGCCCCAGCAAAGACGGGGTGCCGCCGCCGAAATAACAGGTATCCGCCTCATAGCCGCCCCCCTCCCCATAGCGGCCCAGGGCGGCAAGCAGAGCGGAAGTATACTTATCGTATAAATCGTTGTTTCCTTTACAGGAATAAAAGTCGCAATAGCTGCATTTGCGCAGGCAAAAAGGAACATGAAGATAGAGGCCGATCCAATGGGGCACGGAAAATGCCCTCCTTTCTGCATCAATCGAATTCATGCATCTATATATGCATGAATTGCCCGGCAAAAAAGCCGCCCAACACGCCTGGGCGGCTTTTGTCGCGTCTTATTCGTCCAGCTTGAGCACCGCCATGAACGCCTCCTGGGGCACTTCCACCGAGCCCAGCTGCCGCATGCGCTTCTTGCCTTCCTTCTGCTTCTCCAGCAGCTTCTTCTTGCGGGTAATGTCGCCCCCGTAGCACTTGGCAAGCACGTCCTTGCGCAGCGCCTTGACCGTTTCCCGGGCAATGATCTTGCCGCCGATGGCCGCCTGGATGGGCACCTCGAAGAGCTGGCGCGGAATGTGTTCCTTGAGCTTTTCGGCGATCTTGCGGGCCCTGGTGTAGGCCTTGTCGCTGTGCACGATGAAGGACAAGGCGTCCACCACCTCGCCGTTGAGCATCACGTCCAGCTTAACGAGATCCGACTTCTGGTAGCCCATCACCTCATAGTCAAAGGAAGCGTAGCCCCGGGTGCGGGACTTGAGGGCGTCGAAGAAGTCGTATACGATTTCGTTGAGCGGGAGCTCATAGTGGATGTCCACCCGGCCCGCGTCGATGTACTGCATGTCCTTAAATACGCCCCGCCGCTCCTGGCACAGGTCCATGATGTTGCCCACGAACTCGGTGGGCGAGAAAATATGGGCGTTGGTGATCGGTTCCTCCGCCTGGGCGATGGTGCCCGGGTCGGGGTAGTTGGTGGGGTTGTCGATGTAAACCACGTCGCCGCTGGTCTTGGTGATTTTATAGATGACCGACGGGGCGGTGGTCACCAGGTCCAGGTTATATTCCCGCTCCAGCCGCTCCTGGATGATCTCCATATGCAAAAGCCCCAGAAAGCCGCAGCGAAAGCCAAAGCCTAAGGCCACCGAGGTTTCCGGCTCAAAGGACAGGGCCGCGTCGTTTAATTGCAGCTTCTCCAAAGCCTCCCGCAGGTCCGGGTACTTGGCCCCGTCCGCCGGGTAGATGCCGCAGAACACCATGGGGTTCACCTTGCGGTAGCCGGGCAGGGGCTCGGGCGCGGGGTTCTCTTTCAAGGTGACCGTGTCGCCCACTCTTGCGTCCGCAATCACCTTGATGGACGCGGCGATGTACCCCACGTCCCCCGCCGCCAGGCAGTCGTCCGGCTCTAAGAGGTTCGGGCGCATGTGCCCAGTCTCCACCACGGTAAACTCCGCGCCGGTGGCCATCATCTTGATGGTGTCCCCCGGGCGCACAGAGCCTTCCTTGACGCGGATGTAAACGATGACGCCCTTGTAGGGGTCATAGTAGCTGTCGAAAATCAGCGCCTGCAAGGGCTTGTCCGGGTCCCCCGCCGGGGGCGGCACGTCCTTGACGATCCGTTCGAGAACCGCCGGGATGTTCACCCCGTTTTTCGCGGAAATCTGGGGCGCGTCCTCGGCGGGAATGCCGATGACATCCTCAATTTCCTTGATGACCCGTTCAGGCTCCGCCGCGGGCAGGTCGATTTTATTGATGACCGGCAGGATCTCCAACCCGTGGTCCAGCGCCAGATAGGTGTTTGCAAGGGTCTGGGCCTCGATGCCCTGGGACGCGTCCACCACCAGCACCGCTCCCTCGCAGGCCGCTAAGGACCGGGACACTTCATAATTGAAGTCCACATGGCCGGGGGTGTCGATCAGGTTGAAGGTATAAAACTGGCCGTCGTCCGCCTTATAGTCCAGCGAAACGGCGTGGGCCTTGATGGTGATGCCCCGCTCGCGCTCTAAGTCCATATTGTCGAGAAGCTGTTCTTCCATGTCCCGCTTGGCGACGGCCTCGGTCAGTTCGAGAATGCGGTCGGCCAGGGTGGACTTGCCGTGGTCGATGTGGGCCACGATGCTGAAATTTCGGATGCGCTGCTGCACATTGTGCAAAATGATCACCTCGTCGAAAGGGTAGGATCGAATCCTTTCTATTATACAGGCAAGCGCCCGGCTTTGCAATTGATTTGCAGAGGAAGAAGGCATCCCTGCCGCGATTTATAACAAAATCGATGGCCACCTGCACCCGATACGCGTATTCGTACACAAAATACGCGTACTCGTTGATGACAGCGGGCAGTTTCCCAGCTAAAATAAGGGCGAAAGGGCATGAATCAACAATCGCTTTTTCGTTTTCCGATCTTCTCTAATGAAAAAGCGCGGCTATAGGCTGTCAATTAACCGCAGGAAGGCCTGCTTTTGCTCCGGGGACAAACGGCTCCATTTGGCAAGCAATTCACGCTGCTCCTGCGTCAGCGGGCAGTCGGAATCACCCTCATAGAAAAACTCGGACAAGGTGATGCCCAAACCTTCGCAGAGGCTTTCCAATGTAAAAATAGAAGGATTATACTCTCTACGGAACCAAGAATTAATGGTAGTTGGAGGAATGCCAGACCGTAGGGAAAGCTCACGTTCGTTCAGGCCACGCTGCTTCATCAAGCTCTCCAGCCTATTTAGAATATTCATGGAACACCTCATACGCTTTTTTCTTATTATAAAACAAAAAGGCGATAACTGGGTGAACGAAAAAGCGTATTATATAAACGAAAATGCGTTCAAGGAGGAAAAGGCAATGGAATCACGGCTTAAACTGCTTCGGGAAGAAAGAAATCTGTCTCCATCCGAGCTTGCTCGGACCGTAGGCATCTCTCTTCTTACCTATCAGCGCTATGAGAAGGACCATACCCGGATGAAAACGGCGGATCTATACAAGCTGGCCCTGTTTTTTGATTGCAGCATGGATTACCTGGCTTACCGCACCCAAAAGCGGGAGGTGCTGCGATGAGACGGTACGTGTGAATTATATTCACAATCACCGGCTCATCCATCCTTCTGGACGCTCCATCCGCTTTCGTGGATGCGTTGATGTGTGAAATAGATTCACAAGAAAAGCCTTAAAGCCTCTGCCGATTTCTGTGGATAGCCAAGTGTGTGAACATAGTTCACGTGACTCAGAGCCCTTCCCACTTCAAGCCATCCGCTTGCTTCTATGGGATTGGTGTTGAGTGAATATAGTTCACATCCCTGGGGATGCATCCGCCCGGCCACACAGGCCATTTTGGGCTGTGTGAATATGGTTCACATTATCGGCTTGTCCTTCCGAAAAAGGACGTTTGTTGGTAGGGGTGCTCGAATAGGTGAAATATATTCACAAATAGGAAGGACCCATTCCCAGGCTCCGCCGATTTCGGAATAAGCCCCCATATGTGAATTGGATTCACATATGGGGGCTTATTCCCTCTCAAGAACCAACTATTTTTTGTGGATCGTGAATGTATTTCACCGACTCGGAGAGTTCTCCGTCCACTTAGTAGCGTGGATTACGCGGGCACGTGAATTGTGTTCACGTGTGTAAGTTCCATCCCCCCTGTACTTCTGCCGGTTTCTGTGAATGCCCGAAGTTAGTGAGTTTGGTTCATATACTTTGGGCTTATTCCGTCGTGGAAGGCATTTATCCAGCCCCAAGGGGTTGTTTTGGAATGTGGATTAAATTCACATCCATACAGGCGTATCCAACGGCCTGCCTGTACGGATGGAATCTGCTTATCTGCCGGAGGGAAAGCCGCAGGCCGGGGCTGCTGCCTGTTTGTCCTCATCCAAATGTGTGAATATCATTCACAATAAGTCAAAAGCGTCCAGGCTCATGAGCCTGGGCGCTCTTTTCCTATTCCTCCCCGTCTGGGAACAGCATGGCGTCTACATAGGCGTCGTTAAAGTCCGCCCGGCCGGACAGCTCCAGGTACTTGGCGTCCCAGGCGATCTGGGTCAGGCGGGCCCGGGCCCCGTCCTCTAAGAGAACCGCCCCGGCCCCCAATCCCGCCGTGTTGCCCCCCGCCTGAGTCTTAGGAAGGAAGGCGGCGGGCAAGAGCCCGATGCGGCAGGCGCTTTTGGGGTTTAGCGCGCAGCCGAAGGACCCGGCCAGCACCACCCGGTCCACCTCCGCCTCGGTTAAGCCCGCTTCCTTTAACAAAAGCGCGATGCCCGCCGCGAAGGCGGCCTTGGCCAATTGCAGCTCCCGGATGTCCTGCTGGGTAACCGCTATGCCCTGTTCCTTGCTTAGCAGAAAAGCGGGCTGGCCGTCAAGCGCAAGGAAGCGCCCGGCAAGAGCCGGCGGCAGCTCCTCGCCGTCCATTCGCCCGGTTTCGTCCACCGCCCCGCAGTCTAAAAGCGCCGCCGCCGCGTCCAACAGCCCCGAACCGCAGATGCCCGCCGCCGGTTCCCCGCCGATGGTGGTCACCGAAAGGCCCTCCTTGGTCAGCGTCACTTGGTTGATCGCGCCGGGGACCCCGCCCATCCCATAGCGGATGCGGGCTCCTTCCAGCGCCGGGCCCGCCGCCACCGAGCAGCAGAAAATCTCCCTGCCCCGGCTGAGGGCCATTTCCCCATTGGTGCCGATGTCGATGAGCAGGGCGTTTTCCTTAGGGTTCCCAAGGTCCGCCGCCAGGATGCCCGCCGTAATGTCCCCGCCCACGTAGGCGGAAAGGCAGCGGATGAGATGAACGGGGGCGTTGGGGTCGATAGAAAGCCCCAGCTCCCCGGCGGGCACGTCCCCGCCGAAGAGGGACTTAGGAGTAAAGGGCGCCTGGGCGATGGAGGCGGGGTCCAAGCCGCGCAGCAGGTGGAGCATGGTGGTGTTGGCCGCGATGACGCCCTTTTGCACCCGCTCCACCGCTGCCCCCGCCTTTCTGCAAACGAAAGAAAGCATGTCGTTGAGAGCACCCACAATGGATGTTTGCAGGGCGGGAAGCGCCCCCTTCCCCGCCGCGTCGATGCGGGCGATCACGTCCGCCCCAAAGGTGCGCTGGGGATTTAGGGCGCTTTCGGTACTGAGGAGCCGGCGGCTTTTCAGGCCGAAGAGGGAAAGGGCCACCGTGGTGGTGCCGAGGTCGGCGGCGAAGCCCAGGGGCTCGGTTTCGCCGGCCGGTTCGCTGGGAGCAGGGGAGTTCTCTCCAGTCTGGGCTTCGGCGGGAGCCTGCAAAGTCACCGTCGCCTCCCCTTCCACCCGGGCAAAGCACGCCAGCCGCACGCCCGCCTCCCGGGCGCTTCCCAGCAGGATCGCTTCCTCGTCCGACATGGCCGAAAGTGCTCCCGTCGCCTTCACCCTGCATTTGCCGCAGGTGTGGCCCCCGCCGCAGGGTGCGTAGAAGGAAACGCCGCACCGGCCCAACAGGTCAAGCAGGGTTTCGCCCGGGTGGGCGCTGAGAAGGTCCGTCCGGTCCCCGCGGATCAATGTAACGTCTGGCATAAGCGCCGCCTGCCTTTCCAAGTTAGAGTATCACGAGTATAGCACGAATCGGCGGGAAAAAACCACCCAGTTCCTGCAAAAAGCGCCTTGCGCGGGGGACTTTGTTCGCGTATACTGAAAGAAAAAACAGGCGTTTTTCGAAAGGAGCGGACCCGATGGAGAAATTTATGGACTGGCTGTGGGCCGTGGTGGTGGAGTACGGGCCGAAGCTGCTCGTTGCGCTGATCGTGCTGCTGGTGGGGCTGTGGCTGGCAAAGCTGGTGACCAAGTTCGTCATGAAGATGCTGCAACGGGGCAAGGTGGACGTGACCCTGCATTCCTTCATCCGTTCCACCGTCTATATCGCCCTGATGATTCTGGTGGTGGTCACCGTCTGCGGCACCCTGGGGGTGAACATGACCTCCATCATCACCGTCATCGGCGCGGCGGGCGCGGCCATCGCCCTAGCGTTGCAAGACAGCTTAAAGAACATTGCCAGCGGCATTCTCATCCTGGTTTCCCATCCCTTCCGGGTGGGGGACTATGTCCAGACCGAGGGCGTGGGCGGAACGGTTACGGAAATCCGCCTGTTTTACACCACCCTGACCACCATAGACAACAGCCGTGTGGTCCTCCCCAACTCCCGCCTGACCGGCAATAACCTCATCAATTACAACGCCGAGGAGACCCGCCGCCTGGATCAGAACTTCTCCATCGGCTATCAGGACGACGTGGCCCTTGCCAAGGAAACCATCCTTATGCTGGCCTGTAAAAACGAGCTTACCATCCCGGAGCCGGAACCCACTGTTCAGATGGTGGAGCATGGGGATTCAGCCATAGTGCTGCAGCTGCGCTGCTGGACCAAAACCGGGGACTACTGGCAGCTTAAATTTGAGCTGCTCGAGCAGGTGAAGGCGGAGTTCGACCGCATCGGCATCTCCATTCCCTTTCACCAGGTCGACGTGCATGTAACGGGAGAAAAGGCGGAATAACGCAGTTGGCCGGTACAAGGGGAAAACAAAAGAAAGGGACGCCCCTGCTTTTTAAGCAGGGGCGTCCCTTTCTTTTGTGAAAACGGCAAGGATATCGCCTTCGGCCGAAGTGTCAGGCGTGATGTGTGCGCCCCTTCAGATCGTCGATAAGCATCTGGATGTGAGCAATCTCTTCCGGATGAAGGGAGGTTACCTCAAGATAGAGCCTGGTGTCCAATCCCAGCAAATAATCGGTGCTTACCGAAAAAAAACGGGCCAGCTTTACCAGAACCTCAATGGAGGGCTGGATGTTGTTATTTTCCCAGTTTGAAATACTCTGCTTGGATACATTCAGCTTTTTCGCAAGCTCCACCTGGTTAAGACCCCTCGCTGCCCTAAGAGTTTTTATTTGTTCGTGCAACATAGAAAGAGTCTCCTTGAAGTCAAAGATCACAATACCATTATATAAATATAATTGACAACATAAAAATACAAAGGTATTATGATAATGGACGAGTTGTTTCATTCAAGGAGGGTGGTTGGAAAATAGACGGTATCGAATTCCCGGAATTTACAGAAATAAACTGGCAACCATCCGGGGGCTGTGTCGAACAGCTTGGCTATGATCAAATTTTAAAATCAGAAAGTAGGGTTGTACCATGAAAAAAGAATTCTTTCCATTATGCTTACGCTGCTTCTGACCTTTTCGATGATACCTGCCGCTTCGTTGACCACTTACGCGGCAACAAGCGCCACAACCAGTTCGTCTTCGTATTGCACGGTGAAAATCAGCCAGTCCCTTATCAACAAACGAGGCAAGCAATATGCCAATGTAAAAAATCAAGACTTACGATATGAGCGGCTGGTATAACACCGGGGCCAAAGTTCGTATCACGCTGAGAGACGGCAATGGGAACTACATTTGCAGTTGGGTTGGCAAAGGTGGCGACACCCTGAAGCTTGGGGATGCCCACCATGTTTATCGCATCTATGTAAGTTACTACGATAACCCTGGAAACAACTTTATTTCGCAAGGAAATAGCTTTACCAACACAGGCGCATCGTATCAGTGGAAAATCTCTAACGCCAAAAACTGTAGCATTTCCTAGCCGATAGGCAATGAGAGGAGAAATTTAGAATGACAAAACGCGAGCTCAAACAGGCATGGAAAAAGGAATGGAAGCAGAGCAAACCCGGGGTGTTTATTATGAAGGTGCTTTCGTATGTAGGGCTGGTCGTATCCATAGGCTTACTGGCCCTGGTCCCCAGTGCTTTTGGGAAGGAATGGAGCTTTAAATATCAATGGGGCTCCAAATTCTATATGATTGCAGTGGGAGCTTTGCTCCTTTCCATAGCAGTTCTTATCGCGGTGAAATGCGTATCCTTCACTTCCTGGAAAAAATATTTCGAAGAGCATAAGGGCCAGCTTATGTAAACGGGTGGGGCTCCTACTTTTTGCCTTCGTAAGGGTGGGGCCTATTCCCCAACCCAGCGTGCCGCAGCTGGCCGGAAGCGCCGGTAAAGGGCGGAAGGACCAGCTGGTTTCCCTGCACCTCTACGCCGTGCATGGCCACCTGGGGAACAAAGCCCTGGGGCATGGAGACCGTGCGGGTCTGATCCCCGGCGTTGACGGCGGTGAACAAAGAGGTGCGCTTACCGGTGCGCAGATAAGCGGCCACCGGCCCGTCGCAAGCCATGGGGACAAAGTCCCCGTCCGCCAAGCATGGGCAGGACCGTCTGAGCGCCCCCAGCTTCTGATACCAGCCGATGAGCGACCGGTCCTCATGCCCCCAGGGATAACAGCCCCGGTTGAAAGGGTCCCGATAGCCCTCCATCCCCGCCTCGTCCCCGTAATAGAGGCAAGGAATGCCCGGCAGGGTATATTGCAGCAGCGAGGCCAGCCGAAGGAGGATGAGCCCGTGGGCCCGCTGGCCCTCGGACAGGCTTTTCCCCGCCTGCCACTCTCGGCCGTACCCTTTGTCCGGTTCCCCAGCTAGGTAGGTGATCGCCCGTTCGGTGTCGTGGGTACCGATGTGGTTCATCAGCACCCGCAGGGCTGGGCGTGGATAGTTTTCACAGATGGAGAGCACCGCTTCCATCAAAAGGCCGCTATCCTTTGTGCGCAGATATTCCAAAACCCCCTGCCGGAAGGGGTAATTCATCACGCTGTCCAGCTGTTCGCCCAGCAGAAATTTGCGGCGCGCCCCATAGCTTACCTTGTTGGACGCGTCCTCCCAAACCTCGCCCAAAATAAAGTTCTGGTCGCTTTCCTCTTTGACCGCGCGCCGAAACTCGTCTAAAAACCCGTCGGGCAGCTCGTCCGCCACGTCCAGCCGCCAGCCGGACGCACCCAACCGCAGCCATTTTTTCGCGATCCCCTCCTCGCCGCAGATAAAACGAAGAAAATCGGGGGATTCCTCCGTCACCTCCGGCAGGGTGGTAAAGCCCCACCAGCTCTGGTACTGGTCCGGCCACTTCTGAAACTTGTACCAGGGATAATAGGGGGATTCGGTGGTGTTGTACGCGCCGTTGGGCGGGTAGCGGCCTTCCCGGTTGAAATAGACCGAGTCCGACCCCGTATGGCTGAACACGCCGTCGAGCACAACGCGGATGCGGTACTGCTGGGCGGTGCTGCACAGGCGGGCGAAATCCTCCTCGCTGCCCAGAAGCGGGTCGATGCGGCTGTAATCCGCCGTGTCGTAGCGGTGGTTGGAATGGGATTCGAAGATGGGGTTGAGGTAAAGGCAGGTGACGCCCAGCGCCTGCAAATAGGGGAGCTTTTGCCGGATGCCCTCCAGGTCCCCGCCGAAAAAGTCGGAATTGGTGATCTTTCCCTCGCCGTTGGGGCGCCATTCCGGTTGTCCACCCCAGTCCTGCCGCAGGGTGCGCCCGGCGGGCAGATTCTCATGAGGCTTGCCGGACTTTGCAAACCGGTCGGGAAAGATCTGGTAGAGGATTCCCCCTGCCATCCAGGAGGGAGTCTGGTAATCCGGGTCGTAGGCGGTCAGCTGCCAGAATTCCCCTTTTCCGAACTTGCCCTTTCCTCCCCGGTCCCGGTGGATTTCTTCCAGTCCCTTAGCCGTGTCGCACTCAAAGGAGTACCAGTAAAGGCTGATGCGGCTGGGGACGAAATCGCATTCCCACCACTCGTAGTCAAACCCTTCCATGCCGCACCAGAACAGGCCGTACACCTGAGCCTGCGTCTGGGAATCCTCCCGGATCACCAGGCGCACTCCGGAACAGTTCTTGCTGCGGGGGATGAGCACCTTAAAATGAACGTTCTGCCCGGCCTTGACCGCGCCAAAGGGAGAACGGTGAACAAGGCTGCGGGAATCAAAGGGACACAGCATCCAAACACACTCCTCAAGTTCATGAAAAAGGATTGGCTGGGGCGGCGTTAGCCGCCCCAGCCCGTCGATGGCACAAAGGGAGCGCAGGCTTATTCCTCCTGCCCGAAAAAGGAAACCCCTTGCTGCAGCAGAAGGGTCAGCTTCATGATGCACACCTGGGTTTTTGCGTCGGTGATTTCACCGGACAGGCACATCTGCACCGCCTGCTCCAGCGGGACCTTGACCGGCTCGACAAATTCGTCCTGATCGGGGCGAGGTGCGGTAAAATGGGAAATTTTCGCCCCGTACATATAGATGGTTTCGCCGCAGTAGCCGGGGGTGGGCAGCATGAGCCCCAAATCCCGGTAACAGACGGCTACGCCGCCTGTTTCCTCCAAAAGCTCCCGTTTGCCGCCCTCCAGGGGGTCTTCTCCTTTTTCCAGCTTGCCTGCCGGAACCTCCAGCAGAATCTTGCGGTGAGGATAGCGAAACTGGCGCACCAGTAAAATTTCCCCTTCCTTGGTCAGCGCCCCTACGCACACGCCGCCCGTGTGCTCAACCACTTCCCGCTGGGCGGGCTTGCCGTTGGGAAGGAGAACCTGGTCGACCCGGGTGTTGATCACCCGGCCTTTGAACTTATATTCCTGACTGACGGTGGTTTCCATGAATTCCATGACTGCCTCCTACGCATACGCTGGGGCCTTTTGCCCCGAATGATTCTATTATACGCGCAAAACCTGTAAAAACCAAGAGATAGAAGCAGGATTGAACAAAGGAATCTGTTTTGGAATGGCGATGGCGTGAGACGAGGGAAAATCTGTTCATGAAATTGTAGGGAATTTGTAACCGGGATGCCGTTGCAATTTCCCAATGGCAATGGTAGTATGGTAGACATAATTGCGCAATCATGATGACTTTTGAGAGTGAAGAGGGAGACAAATGCGAAAACAGGTCCTTAGCACGCTGCTTGCGGCGATCCTGCTGCTCACCATTCTGGCCGGCTGCAACAAAGACCCGGTGTCTACCCCGGTGGCGGGCCCGGTTTCCTCTCAGGAGGATAGCAGTTCCTCGTCCTCGGATTCTTCCGTGCTGTCCCAATCCTCCGCAACCCCACAGATCATCGGAGAGGACGACGGGGTGCGCATCATCCGCTACCGGGAGGAATCGGACGAATGCTACATCCATGTGCTGTACGGCGCGTTCAAGGTCAAAGAGCTGGACGCCATGGTCAAAGATGAGGTCTATCGGCGGATTGACCGGTTCCAGCAGCGCCTATCATCCGCTCTGAGCGAGACCAGTCGCAACGACACCTATCTGACCATGCAGTACGACCAGGTGCGGTACGATTCCGATACCGTCACGCTGGCTTTTGAAAGCAACGAAATGTGCTTGGGGCAGTTTATCCACGATTCCTTTACCTTCTGTGTAAACACCAGTACCGGCGAACGCAAATATCTGAGGGACTTTGTGGACTTTGACGCGGCAAAGGAATTTTTGGTAGAGCAGTCGGTGCAGACAGTCCTCAAACAGTATCCTCAGCTGGAAGAAGGCTATGTAAGGGATAAGATTGACGCGAACCTCAAGGACACCTCGGATTTTACCGTTGAACCGGACACCCTTACTCTGCTTTTCGACGCGGATTTGTTCGGCATGACCCAATACGGTGTGACCATCCAGGTGCCCATCTCCCGTGGAGAGATCGACGCCTATCTCAAAGAAAAAAAGGAGGCGGAGAAGTCCCAAAGCCAAACGCCCCAGGAACCGCCCGCCCAGCCGCCTGCCGAACCACCCGCCAGCACCCCAACTCCGCCAGCACAGGGGGACAAGGTGGTCTGCCTGACCTTTGACGACGGCCCTCATCCCACCAACACCCCCGCCCTGCTGGACCTGCTGGGCCAGTACCAGGCGAAGGCCACCTTCTTCGTGGTGGGCAGCCGGGCGGAGCAGCATGGTCAGGTGCTCAGCCGGGCCGCAGCTGAGGGGCATGCTATAGGCAACCACACCTACAGCCACGCGAACCTGACTAAGCTTTCCGAGGCGGACAAGCTCGCCCAGGTGGCGAACGCAGCCCAAGCCATTGAGAACGCCTGCGGTGTTTCTCCTAAGCTCATCCGCCCGCCTTACGGCGCCCGGGCGCCGGGGGAAACGGAAATTGCCGGTGAGGTCGTCACCCTCTGGGATGTGGATCCGCAAGACTGGAAATACAAAGATTCACAGCGGGTGGCCTCCCATATCCTTTCTCATGTACAAAGCGGTTCGATTGTATTGCTGCACGATCTGTACGCTACCTCGGTGGAGGCGGCCGGGATCGTTTTGCAGCAGCTTTCCGCCCAGGGCTACCGGTTTATCACGGTGGAAGAGCTGTGGGGGATGTAACAAGCAAAAGGACCGGCGTCCAAAAGAGAAGTTCCAATCCGATACAAAGGAAGCCGGCCAAAACGTGTGTTACCACGTTCTGACCGGCTTTTTCTTATCGTCGCCGCTCGGAAGGATCCCCATCGTTCCGGTGGCACCGTGCCCATTCAGGAACCTTCTGCCGCTCTATCCCAGCGAGCGGACCAACTGCATGTCGTGCAGAATGTCCCAGAAAGTGGTTGGCGTTACCTGACTGCGCGCCAACAAGTGCAAGAATTCCAGCGCATCGTCGGAAGACATTACCATGTTATGGATTTCCTCCCGTTCCTCACTTCCGTCGGGATGATACAAGATCACCTCAAAACAGAATTCGCTGGGACGTTCTTCGGTGACCAGGTAGTCCACCCGGATACACCTTTTCTCGGAAATGATGCACTGCTTTAACTTGTGATGCATTTTCATCACGCTCCTCCTCCATTTGATAATGTGAAAATATGTCACATTTCGATATCTATTATACTATAATTTTGTGAATTTGAAACTATTACGCTTGACTTCTTTTCTGTGGATACGGAAGAATTTGTTGTACGGACGGGCCAAATCAACAGCAGGTCATTTTCGTGAGTCAAAATCCAATATTTTCTACGTCAAGTGTTGAAAACTTCCACCAAAGTTACTTCGTGCGGGTCTAAAGTTAGTATGATTTTTGCCTGTCCATCAAAACTGACGGTTTTAATCTTGACATCCGGAGCGGCTTTGGCGCGAAGGATCTGGATATCACAGGGATGGCAATAGGTGGGCGCGCCCATCTTCAGCCATGCGTCGTAGCCGGACCCGTATTCCCGGTTGACCCGGTACCGTTTCATCCGATAGGTGCCGTTAACCCCGTTGAGGAGGAACGTAAAGGTTTTGGACATCTCCGTCGGAAAGATACCGTAGCGCTCGGTTTTGGTAAAGCCGTCCAGCTTCAGGGAGGCAAACGCCGCGTCGTAATGGCAGTAGTTCCAGCAGAGAATTTGGTAACAGCCGTCGTCGCTGGTGGTGATAATATGGTTATCGCTCACGGAAAGAACGGTATCGCCCAGACGCGTGAGCAGCCAGATGGCGTTATAGGAGCTTTTTTTGATGCCGCTTTCCGAGAGCATACCGCTGCCGCCGTAAAATCCGTCGGGCATGATGCTGGTTCCCAGAATGCGGATGTCGGTGAAGTTGGAAAAGCTGACCGAGGAGGCAAGCTCGCTGAACGCAATCATATTTTTGACAATAAAGGGCCCCATATAGCTGATATCATGAAGCAGATCGTCCGGGAACAGTGTGGTGTTGAAACGGCTGATTTGTACGGGAAGGGTGTTCAGGCCCAGCCGGTCCATTTCCTGTCGGATGGCGGCAACGTGCCGAACCGGCGCGTTTTCGTCACCCAAGGCAAACTTGTTGCACTTGCAAAGCTCTTTCATGGTGGTAGGCCACAGATTTATGGCCTCTTCCATGCGTACGCCGTCTGCCAGCACCACCTGAGTGACGTTCCATCCCAGGAAATCCAGCGTCACATCCTCCCGGCGCATGTAGGCGGCGAATCCTTCCAGCCAGCCGTTATAACAGCTCGCCAGGCTGATGCCGCTGCATCCCACTTGTATGTTGCGGTCGAAGGATTTGACTGTGTAAAAGGTGCGGCAAAACAATTCGTAGAAGCTTTCCTTTGTTCCGGCCCAGTACCGTTTGGAATCGGGCGAGTTCCAAATGGCGAACTGCCATTCGGTTACCCGGCGTTTACCATACCGGTCGATGAGATGGTGCATCAGGCCACGGATCATATCAATCCAGTAATTTAGGTTTTTCGGAGGGCTGGCTCCGCCCAGCGACGTATCCGCCGCCAAACGAATGGAGGTCTGTCCCAGCTCAATCACGGGCTTTACGCCCATGGGAACCACCGTGTCAAGCAGCTTGTCCACCAGGGTATAATCGAACATAGGCGAGCTGCCTGGCGACTCGTTGTATACCCGCATGTAGTAATTGAGCATATTGCCGCAGTAGATGTAGTCATATTGGATTTCCTGCAAAAGAGAGGCAAACTGCTCTTTCCAGGCGTGACCCAGCCCGTCGCTGGCGTGCTCGAAGATGCATATCTTGTTCCAGACCTTATGTAAAGGCTTGCCGCGGTCGTATACGTTGAGTATAATTTTATGAGGTGTTTCCACCAGCGGGGTGGACGGTTTGGGATGATAATGAAGCTTGCGCAGAATATCGTCGAGCATATCCGCGTCGAAATAGTGCTCCTCGCGCAGCTTGTGCCGGGCCAGCATGTTGACGGAATTTTTCCGATAATGGGTAGGCGTTTCGCCGTAAATATCACGGAAGGCTTTGTAATAGGCGGCCACCGTGGTGAACCCATGCTTTTGGGAAATCGCCAGAATGGTGGCCTTGGTGTCCAGCAGGTCGTGCAGGCTCATGCGTACCCGGACGCTGTTGATATACTGGGAGATGGGCATGCCGACTCGTTTGTGAAACAGCCGGGACAGGTACTGGGGATTGAGACAGGCTACTGAAGCCAGCGTGTCCAGCGACCATTCGGACAGGTAGTTTTTATCGATGTAATCGAGCACTACGCTCAGCGGGTCATCCGGTTTTAGAGACAGGGCCGCCGAACGCCTTTCGGTTTCCTGAAAGGATTTTGCCAGCTGCTGGATGAGAAGATTGCATAAATTCAGCAGCGTCAGCGCGTAGCCGTCCTTTTGGGTGGAGGCCTCCATCAGCATTTCGGCGTAAAGCTGATAAACGTTGTCCAGGTCCTCGTCGGTGGCGGTGGGCGCCTGCAGGGAAAAGGTCATCGTTTTCAGTTCCGGCCAAACGTCGTAGTAGTTTTTCATGTCGATGCGCAGCAAGAGAATGAGCGCATCCCCTTGCCGGACAGTGACGTGATGCATTTGCATGGGATTGACAATTTGCAGCTGGCCCACCTTCATGTCGATGGAATTTTCACTGGTAGTAAGGGTTGTTTCACCGGCTAAGGGCAGGAGAATATTCAATTCGTGATGGCAATGCCATGTTCCGTTGAAGCTTGTGACACAATAGATGCGAAAAGGCAGACGAGAAGAAAAGCTCAGAAGTTCGTGCATGGCGTTCACATCATCACCCCCTTCGATTCGTTGGCTCAAAGCCCGCCGGTTCGCAAAAAAACAGCAGGAAGCTTGAAACCAGAATTGTAAAATATTCTATAATATAAACAGTAATTCATTGAATTTCAAGATTATACCTGTTAAAAGAAAACGAAGTCAGCACCCCTTTCGTAAGAAGGCTTTCATTTTTGTGACGCCTCATTCCAATGAAGCGCCTATAGGCCGGATGCCGATTCCGCTCGCATCCGGTGAAAAGCGGGTCTTCCGGAAGGCCGCGTGTCCGGCCGTTCTGTTTAACAGACCGGGCGGCAATCCACCCACTCAAAAAAGTCCAATAATTTTTCCAGTGTCGTCCACATCGATGGACTGGGCTGCCGGAACTTTCGGCAGACCCGGCATGGTCATAATGTCCCCGGTGAGTACCACGACGAAGCCCGCGCCCGCGGACACCTTTGCCCCGCGCACGGTGATGCGAAACCCCTTGGGCCAGCCCAATTTGGCCGGATCGTCGGAGAAGGAATACTGGGTTTTGGCCATACACACCGGGAAGCGGCCGAAGCCTAAGGTTTCCAGGCGGCTTAACTCCTTAGCCGCAGCGGGGGTGAAATCCACCCCGTCCGCCCCATATACCTGGCAGGCCACCGTCTCCACCTTTTCTTTCAGAGACAAATCGTCTCCATACAAGGGCGAGAACCGGTTTTCTTTTTCGTCGATGGCGTCAAGAACGGCTTCTGCCAGTTCCACGCCGCCCTCGGAGCCCTTGGCCCATACCTCCGACAGCGCCACCGACGCGCCAAGTTTCGCGCATTCTTCCCGAATGAGCGCAAGTTCCGCCTCGGTGTCCTGGGGGAAGCGGTTGATAGCCACCACCACCGGAAGCCTGTACCGATTAGTCAGGTTCTCCAGATGGTGCAGCAGGTTCGGCAGGCCCTTTTTCAGCGCCGGGAGGTTTTCCTCGCCCAGGTGCTCCTTCGAGACGCCGCCATGATGCTTCAAAGCCCGCACCGTTGCCACCAGCACGGCGGCGGCGGGCGTCAAGCCGCCGAAGCGGCACTTGATGTCAAGAAACTTTTCCGCCCCCAAGTCCGCGCCGAAGCCGGCCTCCGTCACCACATAGTCCGCCAGCTTCAAGGCGGTTTTTGTGGCGGTGATGGAATTGCAGCCGTGGGCGATGTTGGCAAAGGGGCCGCCGTGGACAAAGGAAGGCGTATGTTCCAGCGTCTGGACCAGGTTGGGCTTGAGCGCGTCCTTTAACAGCGCGGCCATGGCGCCCTGGGCCTTCAAGTCTCCCGCGGTGACCGGGCGGTCCTCCCGGGTATAGCCCACCACGATGCGGCCAAGACGGGCCTTCAGGTCCGCAAGGCTGCTCGACAGGCACAAAATCGCCATGATCTCCGAAGCCACCGTGATGTCGAACCCGTCTTCCCTGGGCACACCGTTGACCCGGCCGCCTAAGCCGTCGGTAATAACGCGCAGCTGCCGGTCGTTCATATCCACACACCGCTTCCAAGTGATGCGGCGCACGTCGATCTGAAGCTCGTTGCCCTGAAAAATATGGTTGTCAAGCATGGCGGCCAGCAGGTTGTTGGCCGCGCCGATGGCGTGCATGTCTCCGGTAAAATGGAGGTTAATGTCCTCCATGGGCACCACCTGGGCGTAACCGCCGCCGGCGGCGCCCCCTTTGATGCCGAAAACCGGGCCTAAGGAAGGCTCCCGCAGGCACAGCAGGACTTTTTTCCCAATGCGGTGCATGGCATCGGCCAGCCCCACGCTGGTGGTGGTCTTTCCTTCCCCGGCGGGCGTCGGGGAGATGGCGGTCACCAGAATCAGCTTGCCATCTGGTTTATCGGCCAGGGAATCGAGCAGGCTCAAATCCACTTTAGCTTTGTAGCGGCCATAGGGCTCCAGATAATGCTCAGGGATGCCGGCTGCCTCGGCAACCTGGAATATGGGCAGCATTTGATTCTCCTGCGCAATCTCAATATCGGTTTTGTAGTCCATGGGCCTGCACCGCCTCGTTTGTTTTTTGAGAGCAATCCACAAAAGTGGAAAGCCTGTTGAAAAGATTTCACTCACTGGTTTCTTTATGCAATTTATTATATAGTATTTCCTATATTTTCGCAATCAAATATATGCAGAAGATTCGCACATTTTTGCTACTTTTTGCGAAAGTTTCGGTAAAAATAAGCGATTTATATGAAATTGTATTTTTAGTCGCCAAAAATTAAGTTGAAATGATAGATAAGTTGTACTAATTTTTGGGATTTATCACTGGAAAGGAAAATGACAATTTATCGAAACGGCGCGGATTTCTATGCGAAAGCGGAAGAGATGCGCTGTATTGTTTGTCAATAGAAAAACCGCCCGCCATGTGACAAATACACACATGCGGGCGGTTGGTTTTTGAGTTATTCCTCCATTTGCTTTCCAAGGAAGCTGGCTGCGACTTGGATGAGCTTGAGCTCGGTGTCTCCGGGGATGGCGCCGTTTTCCGGCATCATCAGGATAACCGCTCCGGTCACGTCGCCGGCGGCGATGATCGGGATGGCGACGGCCGCCGCCCGGTCCACTCCTTCCACTGCCAGAAACCGGCGCTGGTCGCCGGCCTTGGTCACGTGGGTGCGGCGGGACTCCATGATCTCCTCGAGCTGGGTGCTGACCCGGCGGTCCAGCGCTTCCTTCTTAGGGATGCCGGCGCTGGCCACGCAATGGTCCCGGTCGCAGATGAGCACCGGTACCCCGGCCGCGTGGTAGAGCACCTCGGCATACTGGGCGGCGAAGGGGGAAAGCTCCCCGATGGGGGAATACTTCTTGAAAATGACCTCGCCGTCGTTTTCCGTGTATATTTCAAGCGGGTCGCCTTCGCGGATGCGCATGGTTCTTCTGATTTCCTTGGGGATGACGACCCGTCCCAGGTCGTCGATCCGGCGGACAATTCCGGTTGCCTTCATATATGAACTCCTCCAAAACGTATTGAATTTACAACCCTATTATTTTCCGCTATCCCGGTTTTATCCATTGTCTTTCAAAATAACTTTTCTTTTTGCCGGGCGTTTTTTCGGTATGTTTGGCCCTTGCGGTGCGAATACTTTCCATAAGTATGTACCGTGGGAGGGATTGTATGCGTATCAGCCCGGACGTAAACCAAAACATCGACGTCTTTCAAAAGCGGCTCCACTGCGACCTGAATTTCGATATTGTATTCCGCGCCATCACCATCTGCGGAAGAACCGCCGCCATGTTCTTTGTGGACGGCTTTGCCAAGGACGAGATCATCGAAAAGCTGATGGAGTTTTTCTATTCCAACGTAGAGCCCGACCAGCTCGCCGACGCCCATACCTTTTCCAAGGCCTGCGTGCCCTACTGCGAGGTGACGCTGCGCGAGGAGGAGGAGGAAATCGCCACCGGCATCCTTTCGGGAGAGCTGGCGCTGTTTGTGGACGGGTTCGACCGGTGCGTGGCCATCGACACGCGCACCTATCCCCAGCGGGGGAACGCCGAACCGGAGAAGGACCGGGCCTTCCGGGGCTCCAAGGACGCCTTCGTGGAAACCCTCATCTTAAATACCGCCCTCATCCGCCGCCGCATCCGGGACCCCCAGCTTTGCATGGAGAACATGACGGTGGGCACCAAGTCGAAAACCGACCTGTCGTTGTGCTACCTGGACGACAAGGTGGACAAAAAGCTCCTGACGAACATCAAAAACCGCATTTCCGCCGCCCAGGTGGAGGCGCTGACCATGAACCAGCAGAGCTTGGCGGACCTGTTGGTGAAAAAGAAGTGGTACAACCCGTTTCCGAAGTTTAAGTACACCGAGCGGCCGGACGTGTGCGCCGCCCAAATCCTGGAGGGGGACATTGTCATCCTGGTGGACAACGCCCCCTACGCCATGATCCTCCCCTCCGCCCTGTTTGACATTACCGACGAAGTCAACGACTACTTCTTCCCGCCCATCACCGGCACCTACCTGCGCCTGACCCGGTTTCTGGTGACCATCGCCACCCTGCTGGTCACTCCGCTGTGGCTGATGTTTTTGATGACGCCCCAGTGGATCCCCGACTGGCTTTCCTTCATCGTCCCCAAGGAGGAACCCCACGTCCCCATCATCGCCCAGCTTCTGATCCTGGAAATCGCCATCGACGGGCTCAAGCTCGCCTCCCTGAACACGCCGAACATGCTCACCACCTCCCTGAGCGTCATCAGCGCCATCGTGGTGGGGGATTTTGCAGTCCAGTCGGGCTGGTTCTCGGCGGAGACCATGCTCTATATGGCGCTGGTGGCCATCGCCACCTACACCCAGCCCAACTTCGAGCTGGGATACGCCATCAAGTTTATGCGGATGTTTTTGCTGCTGGTGACCTGGTTTTTCGGGGCATGGGGGTTCTTCATCGGCCTTGCCCTCATCTTCCTGGTCATGGTCAGCAACCGCACGGTGTCGGGCGGCTGCTACCTCTATCCCCTGATCCCCCTGAATCCTCGGGATCTGATGCGAAAGTTCTTCCGGGTGCGGCTCAAGAGCAAGAACGAGCGGTAAAAGAAAGGCCCCGGCCGGGTTCTCAATTGGAACCGGTCGGGGCCTTTTCCTGTGCGAATTCAAATAAGTCGTTGGGCGTGCAGTCAAAAATCTGGCAAAGCGCTTCGATGTTCTCCCGGCTGATGGATCGGGTTTCGTTGTTGAGCAGCCGCTGGAAGCTCTGATAGCTCATGCCCAGCTGCTTATGCAGCCAGTAAGCGGACTTCCCTTTTTGTTTCAAAAGCGTATGGATGCGCACGGTTACCATGTCAAATCCCCCTTTTCTTTATTGTACAGGGGAAAATAGCGGGCGTCCATGAACTATAGTTGGTTTTGTATGTGCACAATAGCTGTAGTCGCGTATGGAAAGAGCCCTTGTGTGAATATTGTTCACACAAGGGCTCTTTCTGCGTATTGGGGAAAAACAAAGGAAGAGTGTGAAATACATTCACACTCTTCCTTTTGCCGTGGCGGTTCGCTTGTCATGTGAATATGATTCACATACTTCCGTGCCGCCCGGCTGGTCACGTCAGCTTCTGGCCGAACACGTCCCCCAAACAGTCCAGAGGCGACTGGCCCTTTGCCATCTTCACCTGCAAATAGGGCTTCTGCCCGGCGTTGAGCATCACCCGGCCCTTGAGCCGGGCGGCGACGGCGGAGCCGGCCTGCAAATCCAGCTTTCGCATGTATAAAAGAAGGCTGTCCCCCTTCTGGGAAATCTCGTAGATGCCCTGGGCGGCGGCCAGGCTGCGGGCTAGCGCCACCGACACAAGCCCTTCCACCGCCGGGGGGATTTCCCCGAATCGGTCGATGAGCTCGTCGAACACGTCGGACGCGTCCTCCTGGGAGCGGATGTCCGCAATCCGGCGGTAGACGTACAGCCGCTGCTGGGAGCTTTGGATGTACCGCTCGGGGATGTGGGCCTCCACCTGCAGGTCCACCAAACACTCGTCCTCCCGCTTCTCGGGGGCTTCGCCCTTCTCTTCCCGGACCGCTTCGTTTAAAAGCTTCAGATACATGTCGTACCCCACCGCTTCCATGTGCCCGTGCTGCTCGGCGCCTAGGATGTTGCCCGCGCCCCGGATTTCCAGGTCCCGCATGGCGATCTTAAACCCGGCGCCGAACTCGGTGAATTCCCTTATGGCGTTTAAGCGCTTGGTGGCGATGTCGGTGAGCACCTTGCCGCGCACAAAGGTCAGGTACGCGAAGGCCCGGCGAGAGGAGCGGCCCACCCGGCCGCGCAGCTGGTGCAGCTGGGACAGGCCCATCCGGTCGGCGTTTTCGATGATCAGGGTGTTGGCGTTGGGCACGTCCACGCCGGTCTCGATGATGGTGGTGCACACCAGCACGTCGATTTCGTTCTCCAGAAGCTGGCTCCACACCTCGCTTAATTGCTCCTCGGTCATTTTCCCGTGGGCGACGCCCACCCGTGCCTCCGGAATCCGCTGGGAGAGGCGTGCCGCCACCCCTTCGATGGACTCCACGTGGTTGTGCAGATAATACACCTGCCCGCCCCGGCGCAGCTCCCGGCGGATGGCGTCGTCGAGAACCCCGGTGTCGTGCTCGAGCACATAGGTCTGCACCGGGCGGCGGTCCTGGGGTGCTTCCTCGATGACCGACATGTCCCGGATGCCGGACATAGCCATGTTCAGCGTCCTGGGGATAGGGGTGGCGGACAACGTCAGGCAGTCCACCCCGGAGAGGGCCTCCTTGAGCCGCTCTTTCTGGGCCACGCCGAAGCGCTGCTCTTCGTCCACGATTACCAGCCCCAGGCGTTTAAACTGCACGTCCTTGGAAATGAGCCGGTGGGTGCCCACAATGATGTCGATTTCCCCCCGGCGCAGCTGGGCGATGATTTTCTCCTGCTGCTTGGGGGTGCGGTACCGGGAGAGGACCTCCGCCTTCACCGGGAACCCTTCAAAGCGGGAGAGGATGGTCTGGTAGTGCTGCCAGGCCAGGATGGTGGTGGGCACCAGGATGGCGCACTGCATCCCCCCGTCCACGCACTTAAAGGCGGCGCGCAGGGCCACTTCCGTCTTGCCGAAGCCCACGTCCCCGCACAAAAGCCGGTCCATGGGGACTTCCCGTTCCATATCTCCCTTTATTTCCTCGATGCAGCGCAGCTGGTCCTCCGTTTCCTCGTAGGCAAACCGGCGCTCGAAGTCGTTTTGCAGGTCGGTGTCCGGGTCGAAAGCGTGGCCCTTCACCTGCATCCGCTCGGAATAGAGCTTGATGAGCTCCTTGGCCATGTCCTTGACCGCCTTGCGCACCCGCGACCGGGTTTTCTGCCACTCCGCGCCCCCTAAGCGGTTGAGCTTGATGAGAGAATCCTCTTTTGGCCCGATGTACTTGGAGACCAGGTCCAATTGGGTCACCGGGACATAGAGGGTGTCCCCCTTGTCGTACCGGATTTTGATATAGTCCTTCACAAGGCCCTGGATTTCCAGCTTGTGAATGCCTTCGTAGATGCCGATGCCGTGGGTGATATGTACCACATAGTCCCCAGGGGTCAGCTCCGCCACGCTCTGGATGGATTCGCCGCCCTTATGGCGGCGTTTGCGCGGCTTTGCGGCAGCGCCCACCCGGCCGTGGGTAATGATCGCGGCGCTGGAAACCTCCATGCCTGCCGACAGCCCGCCGGGCAGGACGGTGACCACCCCCGGCTGCAGCTCGTCGCAGTCGGGTACAAAGCGGGCGGCAAGCCCCCGGGAAACAAGGTCGTCCGCCAGGGTTTTGGCGGCACGCTCGGTCCCCGCCAGCACCGCCACCGCTTTTTTCTGATGCAGCAGGGGGTCCAGGTCTTCCAGCAAAATGTCCAGGCTGCCGCCCCACAGGGAAAGCTGCCTTGCCTGGATGGTGACCAGCTCGCCCAAGGGCATGTCGTAGGCTGTGCGGGCGAAGGCGTCTAGGAACAGAACGCCCCGGTCCCGGTATTCGGTGGAAAGCTGCCCGGGGTCCATGGTGAATTCCGTGAGCCCGCGGCACAAAACCCCTTCTTCCAAGAGGCCCTTTACGTCCTCCTGCAGCTGCCATTGGGAGGTGCGCACCCGCTCTTTGACCTTGGCCGGGTCGGAGAGGCAAAAAAGCATCCCGTCCGCATAGTCGAACAGGGTGGCGGGCGTCTCCCATAAAAGGGGCAGGTAGGCGTCCATGGCGGAGAGCTCCACCCCGTCTTTGAGCTTCTGGGCGTCCGAGTCAAGCCGCCCACGAGCGGCGGCCGCCATCTTGCCGCGCAGGGAGCCGGCCAGCTTTTCCAGCTTTAGCGCCAGCGCCTTGGGGTTCTCCACCGGCGTCTCGGTGGCCGGGGTGATGAAGGCACAGGAGAGAATGTCTACCCGCCGCTGGGACTCGATGGAGAAGGAAGTGATGGTGTCGATCTCGTCCCCCCACAGCTCCAGGCGCACCGGCAAGGCCGCGCCGGACGGGAAAAAGTCGATGATCCCGCCCCGGATGGAGAACTGGCCCATGCCGTCAATCTGTTCATACCGGCGGTATCCCGCCGCCAGCAGCGCCTGGGCCGCCTCCTTGACGGGAAAGGCCATGCCGGGCGTGAGTTCCCTGGTACGGCGTACAAGCTCTTCGGGAGGCATGGTAAAGAGCATGGCCGCGTCCGGCGTGGTCAAAACCACGTCGTACCGCCCTTTCATCATTCCGCACAGCACCGACAGCCTCTGGTGCTCGAACTCCCGGGACACCCCTTCCACCGGGCGAAAAGCCAGGTCTCTGGCTGGGAAGACAGCGGCCTTCAGGCCCATGGCCGTCAGGTCCTCCAAAAAGCGGCTGCATTCCCCCTCGTCCCCGCAGAGAAGGAGGGCCGGACGCTTTGCCCTGCGGCACAAAGCGAAGAGAAGGGCCGCTTTATGAATGTGGGATAGTCCCGTTACCGCCATAGGGGTGCGGGCGGCGGCACACCGGGCAACCACGCCGAATTCCGGCAGGGATTCGAACACGTCTACGAGAAAATTCATGGAAACCTCCCAGTCAGTCAAACACAAACGGTCAGGAAAAAGCGCCCGGCGACGGATGGTCGCCGGGCTTTTTGCAACGTATATGATTGAGATAGATTAATAATCGTTGGTATCGGTAGGCATTCCCTTTTTCTTAAGAAGGCGCTCCACACCGGTGCGCACCAGCGCGTAGATCACCGCCAGGGCCGGCACGCCGATGATCATGCCCACCACGCCCCACAGGCCGCCGCCGACCAAAATGGCCACGATGACCCAGAAGCCGGACAGACCCGTGGACTCGCCCAGAATCTTCGGCCCGATGAAGTTGCCGTCCGCCTGCTGCAAAAGGATAATAAACACGGTGAAGATCAGCGCCTGCCAGGGGTCCACCAGCAAAATCAGCAGGATGCTGGGGATGGCGCCGATGAAGGGGCCGAACATGGGAATCATGTTAAACACCGTGATGATCACGCTGATGAGCGGCGCGTAAGGCAGGCCGAACAGGGCCATAAAGAGAAAACAGATGGCGCCGATGATCATCGAATCGAGAATTTTGCCCGACAAAAAGCCGGTAAACACCTTGTTGGTCTGCCGGGTCAGCTCAATAATCCGGTCGGCAATGGTTTTCTTGGAGACGGCGTACAGAATCTTCTTGGTCTGCCGGGCAAAAAGGTCCTTCGATAATAGCATATAAATAGAGATAAAGATGCCGAAAAAGAGGTCCTTGATTCCCATGGCCACGCCGAAGGCCGCGTTGCCCAGAACAGGGATGAAGCCCTTGAGCCAGTTGACCAGGTCGTTGATAATCTGGTCCCAGTATTCCTGGACCATATGCATTTGATCCTCGGAAATGTGGAAATCGTCCAGGAGCTTGAGCACCCATTTCTCAGCTGTATCATAGTAGCCGGGAATGTTGGCGGCCAGGTCGGAAAGACTGGTGACCAACTGCGGCACCAGCAGCGCCACTACACCCACCACCACGATCAGCAAAACCAGAAAAGCAACCGCAATGGCAAGGCCCCGGTTGATGCGGGGATGGGGCTTTTTCTTGTCCAGCGCCTTGGCGCTGACCCGTTCGAAAAATTTGACCATCGGGTTTAAGATAAACGCCAGCACAAAGCCGTAGATCACCGGCGTCAGGATCCCCATGAAATTCCCCAGGTATCCCAGAAAGACCGGCATGTTGTCCAGCAATGAGGAGAACAGCGTATAGGCCACCAGCACGCCCAGGGCATACAGGCTGATGATGAAATAGCGGCCTTTGAAATTGAATTTCATCGGGACCCTCCTTTTTTCTCTTCCAAGGTGTGCCGGACCCGCTCGGCAAGAAAAATGTAGAACGCGAGCCACGCCCCACCCAGGGAAAAGCCCGCGAGCACGTCGCTGGAATAGTGGACGCCCAGGTACACCCGGCTGATTCCCACACAGGGAATGACCAGGAAAAGCAAAAGCATCAGCGGATATTTGTACCGGCCCCGGCAGTACCGGGCCACCAGATAGATCAAAAAGCCGTAGAAACTGATGGCCACAAAGGAATGGCCGCTTGGGAAGCTGAAGCCGCCCACGTCCACCAGTTGATTGATGTCGGGGCGGGGCCGGTCGAACACGCTTTTGGCAAAGGTGTTGATGACGCTGGAAAGCAACAGGTTCACAGGAATGGCCAGCGCCGGGTAAAGTTTATGGCGAAAGAGGAAAAAGGCAAGCAGCAGAATAGAAATACCGATGAGAAATGCGGGAGAGCAAAGATTTGTCAGGAAAATAAAGGATCGGGTGGTCTGCGGCGTAATCATGGAAGAGAGGAAATGATAGATTGCGCTGTCAAACCCGGCGGTCCGGTCGTTAACGATGAGGACCGCCAGCACGGCGAACACAGTAAGAGGGAGACCGAGGCCCAGCAGCACCCGGTATTTCTGAAAGAACAGACGCACGCCGCGGGTTTTGCCCCCCGTCATTTCGCGTCCTCCCCGCCGACGCCGGCTACAAAGCCGTTGCAGCGGTTCATGGCTTCGTCGGTCTTGCCCTGCACTAAGAGCTCAGCCGCGTCACAGGCGGCGTCAAGCGCTTTGGACAGGGCCTCCCCCTCCTCCTTCGTGAAACTGGAGAGCACCCAGTCAGCCAGGTCGTACTCGGGCCGGGGCTTTGCCCCTACGCCGATCTTCACCCTGGGAAACTGGTCCGAGCCCAACAGGTAGAGGATGCTTTTGATGCCGTTGTGCCCCCCGTCCGACCCTTTACGCCGCACCCGCAGCCGCCCGGGAGGAAGGGAGATGTCGTCAAACAGCACCACCACCCGCTGAGGCGGAATCTTATAAAAGGCCGCCGCGTCCCGCACCGCCTCGCCGGAAAGGTTCATAAAGGTCTGTGGCTTCATCAGCAGGCAGCGCACGCCGGCAATCTGCGCGTCGGCGCACACCGCTTTGAACTTGATCCGGTCGATTTTGGCGTGATGGCGCTCGGCAAGCCGGTCCACAGCCAGAAAACCCGCGTTGTGGCGGGTGGTCTCATATTTGCGGCCGGGGTTTCCCAGCCCGACAATCAGATATTCAATGGGTCCGGCGGGCTGCGCCGGCCGGCAAAAGGGGTGAAACATCCTGTCCATAACTCCTTTGCTGCCCTTGGCGGATACCATTAGGGTTGGATTTCGAGAGACACTCTATGCAAGCGGCTGGTGGTCAAAGGAAAATTCCATCGCGTTTAGGAAAGCCCGGGCGATGGCCATGTGGCCGATGTGGTTGGGATGAACCCGGTCCCAGGCAATGTTGGAGGAATGCATGTGGCAAAGAAGCCGGTCGAGTGCGGCCTGGGTGTCTACAAACACCGCGCCGGTTTGCTCGGCCACCTGCTTTACAATCGCCCCGTATTCGTCCATCCTTGCACGCATGGGTTCCTTTTTGTTGGGTTCCATATAATGGGGCGTCATAAGTACCAGACCCTTGACCTGGGGCTTTGCCTTGGCCGCCAGCTCGTGTAGGGTGGCCTCGTACACGTCGGGCAGCACCCAAAGCTCGGGAGAAGCGGGAGAGTCGAACTGCCGCCACACGTCGTTGACCCCCACCATGATGGAAAGCCAGTCCGGCTTAAGGGCTAGAGCGTCCGATTCAAAGCGGGCCTTCAGGTCCAGGGAAGTATTGCCGTTGATCCCCATGTTCACCACCCGAATGTTACGCTCCGGGTACACGCTCTGCATAAGGCCCGCCACGTCTCGCACGTAGCCTTGGCCATAGGGATGGTCCAGCCCCTCCCCCACCGGGCGCACCCGGCCGCAGTCGGTCACCGAGTCCCCAATGAAGACGATCTTTTCGTTCGTTCCGATGCGCATACAAACGCTCCTTTGCTTGATGTATGTGGATAGCCGCCGCCGGTTACAGGAACATGGGGGAAACCGGCGTATCCGTATAAATGCGCCAGATGGCTTCCGCAAACACGTCCGCCACCGACAGCACCTTGATTTTCTCGCTTTGGTGCTCGGGAGGCAGGGGGATGGTGTCGAGCAAAATGATTTCCTTGATCGGGGAGGCCTCGATGCGCTCCATCGCCTTGCCGGAGAGCACCCCGTGGGTGGCGCAGGCGTAGACTTCCTTAGCTCCGCCCCGCTCGATGACCGCCTTGGCCCCGTTGCACAGGGTGCCGGCGGTGTCGATCATGTCGTCCACCAAAATCACCCGTTTCCCTTTGACGTCGCCGATGATGTTCATCACTTCACTGACGTTTGCCTGCTGGCGGCGCTTGTCGATGATGGCGATGGGGATGCCGCAGCGCTCGGCGAAATTGCGCGCCCGGGTGACCGAGCCGAAGTCGGGAGACACGGCCACCACATCCGAGCCGTCGGCAATAAAGTCCCCGGTAAAGTGAGGCGCTAAAATCGGGACCCCCAGCAGATGGTCCACGGGGATGTTGAAAAAGCCCTGGATCTGGGGGGCGTGCAGGTCCATGGTCAGGACCCGGTTGGCGCCCGCGGCGGTAATCAGGTCGGCCACCAGCTTTGCGGAAATGGGATCGTGGGCCTTGGCCTTGCGGTCCTGCCTTGCGTAGCCGAAATAGGGGATGACCGCCGTAATCCGTGCGGCGGAGGCGCGCTTGACCGCGTCGATCATAATGAGCAGCTCCATTAAGTGCTCGTTGACCGGGGCGCAGGTGGACTGGACCAAAAAGACCTCCGAGCCGCGTACCGATTCCTGGAACGAAACTGAGATTTCCCCGTCGCTGAAGGTGGATACCACGCATTTGCCCAGCGGCACCCCTAAGTGCCTGGCGATCTGTTTGGCCATGTCCGGGCAGGAATTGCCCGCGAAGATTTTAACGTCCTTGCCGTGTATGCTCATGAAGCGTCCCCCTTGCTGTATTCCCGCCGCGTGGGCGGCTCTCGTCAAACGCAGGAAAAGGGCAGACAAACCGCCTGCCCAACCTTGCGTCTATCCTTCGTCTTTTTCCCGCTTGCTGGTCACCCACATGGGCTTGACCACCTGCCGTGCCCGGGCGATGGCCAGGGCGTTTTCCGGCACGTCGTCGGTAATGGTGGACCCGGCCGCCGTATACCCGTATTCCCCAATGCGCACCGGGGCAATCAGGTTGGTGTTGCAGCCGATGAAGGCATGGTCCCCCACCACACAACGGTTTTTCGACTTGCCGTCGTAGTTGACCGTGACGCAGCCGCAGCCGAAGTTCACGTGTTCGCCCACGTCCGAATCTCCCACATAGGTCAGATGAGGCACCTTCGTGCCGCAGCCAACGACGGAATTCTTGATTTCCACAAAGTCGCCCACCTTCACGCCGGCCTTCAGCTCGCTGTTTGGCCGGATGTGTACAAAAGGCCCGGCGGTAACCCCGTCGTGAACCGCAGACTGGTAACACTGAACGGCGTTGAGCTTTGCGTGGCTGCCCACCGTGCTGTCTTCCAAAAGGGTATTGGGACCGATGACGCAGTCTTCCCCGACGGTCACCCTGCCCCGCAGGATGGTGCCCGGTAAAATCACCGTATCCTGCCCGATGGTCACGTCCGGGCCGATGAGCACCCCATCGGTGCAGGGGATGGAGACTCCTTTCAGCATCTGCTCTTTTAAAACAGCAGCCCGTGCCCGGTCGTTGAGGGCGGCCAGCTGGACCCGGTCGTTGGCACCCAGCACCACGTCCTCCGACGCGGCCGCAAAGGCGCCGGCCTTTTTGCCCTGTTCCAGAAGGAGTTCGATGGTATCGGTCAGGTAATATTCCCCGGTAACCGGGTTTTTCGGGAGCTTGGGCAGCACCGAAAGAAGATCGTCCACCGCGAACCAGTAGCCTCCGGAATTGATTTCCCGGATGGCCTTTTGGCCTTCGTCTGCGTTTTTCTCCTCCACAATGCCCGAGATCCCGCCCTGGGGCGTGCGCAAAATCCGGCCGTATCCGGTGGGTTCCTTTACGACCGCGGAGATCACCGTCACCGCGTTCCCTTTTTTTCTATGTTCCTCATAGGCCCCGCGGATGCTCTCTCCGTCCATCAGCGGCGCGTCGCCGCAAAGGACCAGCACGCTCCCGCCCGCGTGGCGGGAAAGAAAGTCCGCTGCCTGCAAAACGGCGTGGCCAGTTCCCAGACGCTCGCCCTGGCGCACGGTTTCGCAGCCGTCTCCCCGGCTTTGCAGATAGCCTTCCACCTCGCTGCAGCCATGGCCGGTAACGACGCACCGGTCGGCGGCGCCGGCAGCGGCCGCCGCGTCCAGCACCCAGCCCAGCATGGGCTTAAACAGCACTTCACACAAAACCTTCGAATGCTTGGATTTCATCCGCTTGCCTTCTCCGGCAGCCAGAATCACCGCACAATTGTTCATAAACCTCGATCGCTCCCTCGCTGTTTCATTGGTCCTCCGGTTCCCTGCTACACTATATGAAGAAATAACAATTCATTATACAAAGCAAGCAGGAAGGGAAAATGGATAAAACGTGAATTTCCCATTACGATTCTATTATCGCAAGTTTTCCCACCGAATTCAATAGGAACTTTCACGAATTCTACCCGGGAATTGGCCCAATTTCGTTGACGGCAGGCGGGATATCGGTTATCATTTAGGGTGAAGTAATAGTAGATTGTCCGCGGCTGAGGCCTGCTTTTCCGAAGAGAGGGCCAAAGTGCAGCATCTTATCTGGAGGTACGTTTCTTATGGATATAAAGATTTCCCCTTCCATCCTTTCGGCGGATTTTGCCCGTCTCTCGGCCGACGTGGACAAAGTCTCCGGCGCCGAGATGCTCCACATCGACGTGATGGACGGCCATTTTGTCCCCAACATCTCCATCGGCACGCCGGTGGTCAAGTCCCTGCGAAAGGCGAGCCGCATGTTTTTCGACGTGCATTTGATGATTTCCGATCCGCTGAAATATGTAGGCCCCTTTGCGGACTGCGGGGCGGACCTGATTACCTTCCACGTGGAGAGCGGCTCGGATCCGGACGCGGTGATCGCCGCCATCCGGGAAAAGGGAAAAATCCCCGCCATCTCGGTCAAGCCGAAAACTCCGGCCCAGGCAGTGTACCCGTATCTTGACAAAGTGGGGATGGTGCTGGTCATGACGGTGGAGCCCGGCTTCGGCGGGCAGAGCTTCATGGCCGACATGCTCCCGAAAATAAAAGCCCTCCGGCAGAAGGCCGAAGAGCTTTCCCTCGATCTGGATATTCAGGTGGACGGGGGGATTGATCTGAACACGGCGCCTCTGGTGGCGCAGGCGGGCGCCAACGTGCTGGTGGCGGGCAGTTCGGTTTTCGGCAGCGGGGATCCCGCCGCTATGGTGGAGAAGCTGCGCGAAGCGGCAAGGGCCGCCTATGGCCGGGATCGGTAAACAAGCCGGTTATGTAAGATTCACGTCCTGGCTTTTATCGTTCCGGGTAGGCGCAAACAAACGCTACGTGCCGTACCGGCCGATTTTCATAATAGCGTCCTCTTCGGCCAAAAGCTGGCCGTGCTCGGCGGCATAGGCCGCCGCGGGCGCGCCTTCGCCGGCAAATTCGCCGTATTCCTTTAAAAGCGGTTCCAGTATGGAGACTTTCCCTTCCTTTGTATAGACCACCAGCCGGTATCCCCGGCCAAAGCGGTAGGCCGTGCTTTTGGGGATGCTTTCGCGCTGCTCGTGCCACAGGCGCGTGCATACGCACAAAAGTTCCTCTGCGCTTGGAAACTCGTATACATAAGGCCCGCACAGCCGCTTACACTGCAATTTCCCCACCCCCTGCAGGGCTGTAAGGTCCCGCGGCAGCACCGTGAAATACAGGATACAGCCGCCGTCGAGCAGGGGCAGCGCCTCGATCAGCAACCGGCCGCCGGAGCTGTCGAAGCCGGTCTGGCGGCTGGCCTCGTCGAGCAGCTCCCAAATGACTCTGCGGGTCTCCATCTCGGCATAGTCGAGGTCGTCGAAGGAAAGGGACAATGCGCGTAAATCTTCATATTTTAATGTGATTTTCAGACGGTCCTCCGAGCAGAGTTCTATTTTCATCAGCTTCAGCCCCATTCGGTTCAGAATCGGAGGGCACCGGACCCTCTCCTCCCATCATATGCAGGTACCAACACGGATGCAAGAGGTGAAAAACAGGATGACAATAATTTCTAGGCGCGGCATCTATCTGCCCAGCCATAAAAAGGAAACTCTTCGTAAACCGGTGGAATTGGCAGGTCTGCCCGACCGGCTGGCGATTCCGCTTTTTTTCTATGGCGAGGCGGATAACCCCTGCGTGCCCAGCGTGTCGGAGGACAGCCGGGTACGAAAATATGAAACGGTAGGGGTGTTCGCTTCTGGGTTTCACGTCCTCTCCCCTGCCGACGCGACGGTGCGGGAAATTCGGGAGATCGGCGGGCTTCCCTATCTGATTTTGGAGCCCGACGAGGAGCAGCAGGAACCCTCGCCGCTGCCCGCCTTGGACCCCAAAACGGTTTTGGAGGATGAAATTTTCGAGCGGGCCAACCGCGCAGCGGTAACGGCTGGGGGCCGACCTCTCAGCGAGGTGCTCGATACCTATAAAAAGAAGGGCGTCGTGCAGCTGTGGGCGGACGCCATTTGTGACGAAACGTATTCCACCGCCCGCATCGAGCTGCTGCGCACCCGCGGGGAAGACCTTGTTGCCGGCCTGCAGTTGGCGGCCAGAGCCATCGGGGCCCAGGCGGCGGGGATTTTGGTTTCCGCCTTTTCTTCCCGTGGGTTACCCGAAGGGGTGGACGGCCTGCCGGTGGAAAAGGCGCTGGGGAAATATCCGCTGCGCGACAGAGTCAGGGAAAAGCTGGCCATGACCCAGGGGGCGCTGTTGGACGCGGGAGCCCTGCTTGCCCTTTACGAAGCGGTGACTCTGGGAAAGGGCTGCGTCCAAACCCTTGTCACCGTCAACGGCAACTGCGTGGCCACTCCGAAAAACCTGTGGGTGGCCTGCGGTACGCCGGTTTCCTACCTGTTCGACGTGTGCGGCCTGACCGAGGAGCCTACCTGCTTTCTGCTGGGGGACGCCATGACCGGCCGCCTGGCCGACCGGAAGGACCCGGTGGCGCTGGGGACGGATACGGCCCTGGCCTTTGTCACCGATAAAATCCGCAAGCGTGCCTGTATCAACTGCGGGCGCTGCATCGAGCGCTGTCCGAGGATGCTCTACCCCACGGAAATCGCCCGCGCTTTAGACGCGAAGGAATACGAACAGCTTTTGCGGCAGAATGCCGCCGCCTGCACCGGCTGCGGCGTCTGCTCGTATGTTTGCCCGGTGGGAATCGACCTGACGATGAAAACCAAGCGAGCCGTCAGGCAGGTGAGACGGCTGCTGGAGGAGGAAGAGCTGGCAAAAGCCCAGCGGATGCTTCCAAACGCCGTGCCGGAGGAAGAGCAGGAGACGGTTTTGAGCGGCTTTGGCCGGGACGATTTGTTCGATCCCGTTTTCTATGAGCCGGAGAAGGAGACGCTTTCTTTTTTCACGAAGTCCCTTACGCCTTCCAAGAAGCAGCCGGTTCCGAAGAACAAGAAGACGCAGAAAAATCCTTCTTCTAAGAAAACCAATGGAAAAAATCCGTCCGCATCCGGGAAACCGGATTCCAAGGGAAAGTCCGGCGGCAAAAAGACCACGAAGGGGGCGAAGAAATGACGCGAACGAAAACCGCGCCCTTTGTCCGGCAGGGCGTTTCCTCCATGGCCATTTCCATGGACGTGCTTTTAGCCGGGCTGGTGCTTTTGGCCATGTCTTACCTCTATTACGGCTGGCGCCCGGTTTTGCTGGGCCTGATTGGAGGGGTTTCCTCCCTTGGCGCCCAGATTCTTGTGAGTCTTCTTCTTTCCCACCACCTGCCGGCAAGACCGGTTTCCGCCGCGGCCTACGGCTTGACGGTGGCGTTACTGCTCCCTCCCTCGGCTCCCTACTGGATGCCGGTGGCGGGCGGCGTGTTTGCCACGGCGGTGGCATGCGTGCCCTTGGGCGGAGAGGGGCATTCTCCCTTTCATCCTGCTGCGGCGGGCGCTTCCTTCTTAACCATATGCTTCGCAGAGCAAATGTTTGCTTATCCGGCCCCGCGGGCGCCTATGACAAATTTTTTGCCGCTGGGAGACACGGCTTCGGTGATTGCGGGGACCTCCCCTGCCTCGGTGATGAAAAACGGGGTTTCTCCTCTGACCACCCTGACCGAAGCGGTCACCGGCCAGGCGGCTGGAGCCATCGGCGCGGTCTTTATCCTGATTATCGCCGCTTGTGCGGTGTACCTAATTGCCCGCCGGGCGGTGTACCTTTCTTCCATCCTGTCCTTCCTGGCGGGAATCTACCTCATCGGCTACCTGTGGCCCCGGCTCTCCACCGGCCCGATCACCTCGGGACTGTGGGAGCTT
The DNA here is from genome assembly GCF_040096205.1 of Solibaculum intestinale. Classification (NCBI taxonomy): domain Bacteria; kingdom Bacillati; phylum Bacillota; class Clostridia; order Eubacteriales; family Oscillospiraceae; genus Solibaculum; species Solibaculum intestinale. Next base: position 149,974 of record NZ_JBBMFD010000003.1, read on the forward strand.
CTGAGCGGCAGCGTGGTTTTTGCGGCGGTGTTTTTGGTGGGGGACCGGCGGTACGCCTCCAAGCATTTCTGGGTGCGCATCGTCTTGGGTCTGCTGACCGCTGCGGTCTGTATGGCCATGCGGTATTACGGCGTGTATGAGCAGGGCGCCTTCTTTGCAGTGCTGCTTGTCAACGCCGTGGTTCCGCTTTTTGACCGGCGCCTGACCCATCTGTTCGAAAAAGGAGGGGCTTTGCATGCCGAAGAATAGGATGACCCCGGTTTCCGTGCCCGGCCCTTTGCTGGAACGGGCGGAGCACTGGCTTAGAAGGCCCATGCTGCTTTTCCTGCTGGCCGCCTTCCCGGCGGTCCTGGCGGCGACCAGCTTTTACGACGCCTTTCTTCTTTCGGTCATCACCCTGCTTCTCACGGTGACCACCCAGACGCTCTTGTCCCTGGCGGGCGGACGTTTGGCCCAGTGGGCGCGGATTCTTGTGGCAGCCCTGGTGTCCACCGCGGTGATGACCGGCCTGTTCTTCCTGGCAAGCATCTGGGCGACCGATTTCTTTGAGCGCAGCCTCTTTGTGCTCCCCATGCTGGCCTTACAGCCCATGGTGCTGCCTATGTCTGACCCGAAGGCCTTTTCCCTGCCGCCCAAAACGGCGGTGTGCGACGCGCTGGTGCGCAGCGCCGCTTTTGCCGCCGTCACGCTGGTGTGCGGGCTTTTGCGGGAGTTTTTGGCGGCCGGCACTTTGTTCGGCGCGCCCCTTTTCGGGGAAGGCGCCTCCCTGTTCCCTGCCTTCGCTGGTCCCTTTGGCGGGTTTGCGCTTTTAGGGATCGAAGCGGCCGTGGTGCAGGGAGTTTTGCAGCATCTGCGTCATAAAAAAGCGGAAGGAGGGCAAGACAAATGACCTTTCCAACCGCCTTTTTGCCGGTTGCCTTGTTTGCCGGCCTCCTTCGCAGCCTGCTTTTCGCGGGAGCTGGGCTGGATACCGCCCTCATCGGGGCGCGTACCCCCCGCCGCATCCCGCTGCTGGCTGGCCTTCTTCTTCTCTTCACCCTTCCGGCCACCCTCCTGGAAGCGGGCCTTATCCGACCTTATCTTACTGGCCTTGGCAATTACTTGCCCATGCTGGAGGCGGCTTTGTTTGTGGCCGTCAACGGGGTGCTCTTTGCCGTGGGGATGCTCCTTTTAAGCAAAAAACGCCCGGCCCTTTTGGAAAACCTGTGCCCGGAGCTGTGCGCCGCCGCATGGAACGCTTTGGTACTGGGCATATTTATGGGAGGCGAGGCGTCTTATACTACGGACCTTGGCGGCGCGGTGCTGACGGTGATTTTCGGTTGCCTGGCCTTTCTGGCGGCCTCCTGCCTGCTCATACCGGTGGAGCGTCTGTCTAATTCCCCGCGGGTTCCCAAGGCCTTTCGAGGCCTGCCCGCCCAGTTTCTCTATATCTCGATGATTTGCCTGGCTCTGGCCGGGTTTGCATTCGGCGTCCCGGCACAGTAATGGGACAAACGCCATCCGGTTTTTACGATCGGAGGAATCGACGGAGGTATGCAGATGGAAAAAATCAAACGAAGAAAGTCCTTTCGGCGCAAGCGCAGTCCCTGGAAGATCATCCTGTTGATTTTAGGATGCGCGGTGCTGGTAGTGGGCGGCTTTTTCGCCGCGAGCATGATCGACAATTACATCAATTATAAAAACAGCCAGCCCTCCGACGCGTCCTCGTCCTCTCCCTCGTCCCAACCCTCTTCCGACCCGGCGTCCCAGCCGGGCGGCGACGTGTCCTCCCAGGCCTCCAACCCCGGCCACACCACCCTCAAGGGGACCCGGGCGGTAACGGTGTCTGCCCAATCCTTAAGCAGCCGCGTGACCGAGCTGCTGGCCCTGGCGAAGGACGGGAAGATCAACGCCGTGGTGGTGGACATCAAGACCGAGGACGGCACCCTGCAATACGCCACCAACCTGGAAGCAGCCACCCGCGCCGGCGCGGCAAAGGCCGACGCCCCCGACCTTTCCACCGCCTTAAAGCAGCTCAAGGATGGCGGGGTCAAGACCATTGCCCGCATGTCCTGCTTTAAGGACCCCAAAGCCGCCATGAAGCTTTCGGGCGCGGCGGTGATGTACCGCCCCAACCCGTCCCTCATCTGGCTTGACTCCACGAAAAACGGCAAGGCCTGGCTCAACCCCTACGCCGACGCCGCCAAGACCTATCTGATTGACATCGCCGCCGAAGCGGCGGACATGGGCTTTGCCCAAATCCTGCTGGCAAACGTTCAGTTCCCCGACAACAACAGCTCCGCCAGCTATTATGGGGCTGCGGCTTCGAGCGTCAGCCAGTCCCAGGCGCTGACCGAGTTCGTCACCCAGATGAGTGACGCCATGCGGGCGAAGGATGTGGAGGTCCGCCTGCAAAGCGGGGCCCTGGCCGCCGCCGGCGGGACGAACACCATCTACGGCGGAGTCAACCCCGTCGCCTTGGGCGGCGAGGGCCTGGTGGTGGACCTGCGCGTGAGCGCTCTGGGTAAAAATCTGGCGATTGGGGAGGATACCATCGCCGACCCGGCCGCCGATCCGGTGACTACCGTCGAGACGGTTGCCGCTGGGATGAAATCCGCCGGCGTGCAGCCCGTCTGCATTCTCGACGCGGACAGCACGAACCTTTCCGGCCAGATTTCCGCCCTGTCCGCCGCGGGCTTTGACGACTTTGTCCTCTACCGCGAAAGCGGAAGCTATACCGCCGGCGAGCTGACCACCAAAGACTGACGGGGCCACAAATCAAAGGGGCGGGGCAAAACCCCGCCCCTTTCCATCTTGGAAGGAGGAAACGACCATGTTAAAACGGGAAATCCCGTCGCTGGGCGTGACGGTGAGCCGCTTAGGCTTCGGCGCTATGCGCATGCCGGAACGGGACGGGAAGATTGAACGGGTGGAGGCCACCCGCATGATTGCGCACATGTTCGAGGCGGGCGTGACCTATTTCGACACCGCCTACCCCTATCACAACGGCGAGTCGGAGGAAATGCTGGCCGGGGCGCTGCGCAGGTTCCCGCGGGAGCGCTTCTTTTTGGCGGACAAGCTGCCCTTTCTGGAATACAAGTCCGAAGCGGACTATAAGGCCGTCACCGAAGAGCAGTTCTCCCGCCTGGGGATGGATTATATCGACTTTCACCTGCTCCACGCCATGAACGCCAAGCGCTGGAAATTTTTCAAAGAAATCGGCGTCCCCCAGTACCAGCAGGAGCTCAAGCGCCAGGGCCGCATCCGGTTTGCGGGCTTTTCCTTTCACGACTCCCCCGAGGCCCTGGAACAGATTCTCAACGACCAGCCGGACTGGGACTTTGTCCAGATCCAGCTCAATTACTTTGACTGGGCCTCTTCCCTGCGTTCCGGCGAGCTTTACAACATGCTGGCCGACCGGGGCATCCCCATCATCGTCATGGAACCCCTGCGGGGCGGAATGCTCGCCTCCCTTCCCCCTTACGCGCAGGACATTATTGCAACACGCCTCCCTGGCGTAACCCCCGCCAGCCTCGCGTACCGCTGGGTGGGGTCCCTCCCCTATGTGGACGTGATTTTAACCGGCGCCTCCACCATCGCCCAGGCGAAGGAGAACACCGCCGTGTTTGAGGACTTCTCCCCCCTGACCCAGAAGGAGTACGACGTGATCGACGAGGTGCTCGCCGCCATCGCCGCCAAGCCCAGCGTCCCCTGCACCGGCTGCCGGTACTGTGTCAGCGCCTGCCCCCAGGGAATCAACATTCCCCAGGTGTTTTACATATATAATGAGCAGGGCAAGTTCGACTGCGACGGCACGACCCATTGGCGGTATCTCAATGAAATGAAACCCCAGGAGCGGGCGGAAAACTGCATCGAGTGCGGAGCGTGCGTCTCCCAATGTCCCCAGAAGATTGACATCCCCGAGGAGCTTAAGGTGGCCCGGAAAACCATCGGGGAAGCCTGCAAGCGGGCCGCCGCCGCGGAAAGCAAATAGGCGCAGGTACCCATAAGCGCCGGGCAGGCCTGTCCGAGGTAAGGAGGGTCTGCCCGCGCCCGGAAGGCGGCTTTGCGCCTGTTTCGTCCTCCGGCTGGCAAGGGCGCGCGTTGGGCGCGGGTCTGCCTGCGCCCGGCTTAGAAAACCGGCACCGGCCGAAGACAAGCAGCCGGCGCGATTCCTTTCGCGTTTTTGGAGGGAAGGGGCGGCCCGTCCCGACTGCCTACAAATCCTCCAGCAGGAGAAGGGCGGCCCAGCGCACGCCGGTCAGGAAGGAATGGTAGGCTACGTCCTCCGTAACTAGGCCGAAGCCGTCCACGATGGTCATGATCTGGTCAGCCTGGGCGCGGGGCAGGGTCTCCTGCAGCTGATTGGATAGACGGAAGGCCTCCGCCTCCGGGGCGTCTGAGCGCTGAAGACGTTCGTTGGCTTGCTTGAGCAGCGGCAGGTAGATTTGGGTGCCGAAGTAATGCTTAAAGTCGTCAACCATGATGATACCTCCCAAAACAGGAACATGACTCTACAGTCATAATAATATCCTCTTATAGTCATTATGTCAATAGTAAATCGATAATTGTTTGCTTTTATTGGGGTTATATTTAAAATGAAGTATAAAATATACAATATTATTGTAAGTTCGGAAGGAGCCCCAAAATGGGAATGTCAAATAAGATTAAAGCTCTGTTAAAAGTGAGAGGGCTTACGCAAGCGGAATTAGCTCATCGTTTGGATACCGTCCCTTCCAATATCTATAAGAAGCTTGCCCGGGACAATTTCTCAGAAAAAGAGCTCATTGAAATCGCAGAGGCTTTGGACTGCAAATACGAAGGATTCTTTTTCTTCGAAAACGACGGGAAAATCTGAGCCGGTCCCCTTTCAAAAAGCCTGTACTTTTGCCTATTTGTGATTTCGCACAAAATTCCCGCAACCCAAGGCGGGTAAAGCGTGCAACAGTCATGTGAAATCCTTTCCAATTTAAAAAAGGCGCGATTTTCTCGATTTTTTCAAAATTTTTTTGAAAAAACCATTGACAAAGAAACCTGGATTTGATATTATAGTCAAGCACCGAACGGCGGGTCAGCAAAGTGGCCAAAAAGTCCGGTGGATGGACCTTGAAAATT
>NZ_JBBMFD010000004.1:0-144728 GCF_040096205.1 Solibaculum intestinale
GCGCGGGGGGCGGGGCGCTCGCCCAACGCGTCCTTTTCCCGCAGCAGCGCCGCCGCCGTGTGGGCCGCTTCGCAGCCGGTGTTGATGAGAGCGACCTCCGGACCCATGACTTCATGGATCACGTCCCAGAGAAGGGGAAAATGGGTGCAGCCCAGAATCAGCGTGTCGATCTTTTCCTCGCGCAGCGGGATGAGATAACGCCGGGCCGTGAGCTTTGCAATCTCGTCGTCCTTGCGAAACCAGCCGCTCTCCACCAACGGGACGAACAGCGGGCATTCCCGGCTGAACACCTGAATGTCCGGATTTAGCGTATGCAGCGCCTTGTCGAAGGCCTTGCTCTTGATGGTGGCGGTGGTGCCGATGACGCCCACCCGCCCGGTCTTGGTGGCAGCGGCCGCCGCCTTGGAGGCGGGGTCCACCACCCCGATAAAGGGCAGCTGGATGGCCATCCCCACATGGGGCGCCACCGAGCTGACCGTGCCGCAGGCGGCGATGACCAGCTTAATGTCCATGCTGCTTAAAAAACGGATGTCCTGCGCCGCGTACTTTTCGATGGTTTTGACGCTGCGGGTGCCGTAGGGGACCCGGCCGGTATCGCCGAAATACACGATTTGTTCGTTTGGCAAAATGGTGCGCAGCTCTTTGACCGCCGTCAGTCCGCCGAGCCCCGAGTCGAACACGCCGATCGGACGGTTATCCATCAGCGGCACGCCCTTTCCAGCCCCAGCTCGATGAGCCGGGAAAGAAGCTCCGGATAAGGAAGGCCCGCCGCCTCAAAAAGCTTCGGGTACATGCTGATGGAGGTAAAACCGGGGATGGTGTTTGGCTCGTTTAAGAGGATCGCCCCGTCCGCCTCGCGCACAAAAAAGTCCACCCGCGCCATTCCTTCGCAGCCCAGGGCCAGAAAGGCCTCCACCGCCAGCCGGCGGATTTCCTCGATGGTCTCCTTCGCAAGGCGCGCCGGTATGTGCAGCTCGCTTTCCGATTGGTACTTGGCTTCGTAGTCGTAAAACTCGTTGCAGGGCACGATTTCGCCCACCGTGGCCGCCACCGGTTCCTCGTTTCCAAGAACCGCGCATTCCACTTCCTTGCCCACGATGGCCTCTTCGAACAAAATCCGTTCGTCGCAAGCGGCTGCCGCCTCGATGCAGCGGGCGAGCGCGGCCCGGTCTACGGCCTTGCCGACCCCCACCGAAGAACCGGCGTTTGCCGGCTTTACAAAGACCGGGTACCCCAGAGCCTTTTCCACCTTCTCGAAAACCGCCTCCGGGTCCTTTTTATAATCGAACGTCCGGCACCAGGTCCACTTAGCCTGGGGAATGCCGGCACTTTCAAGCGCCATGTTGGTATAGATTTTGTCCATCGTCAGCGCCGCCGCCGCGCATGAGCACCCTACAAAGGGAATGCCCGCCAGGGAAAGAAGGCCCTGGATGGTGCCGTCCTCGCCGTTTTTGCCGTGCAGCACGGGGAACACCACGTCGATGGGAAGAATGCACTCCCCGGTCTCCTCCCGGATCACCAGGCCGCCTGCCGCCATATCCGGCGAGAGATAGGCCGGCCGGTTGCCCGGATTCTTTTCCCAGTCCCCGTTTTCGATGGCGTCCACCGGCCCGGGATAATAAAACCAGCGCCCGTCCTTGGTGATGCCCACCATGACGACCTCATACCGGTCCCGGGGAATGTGGCTGAGCACCGAAGCCGCTGAAAGCCTGGAAATTTCATGCTCCGAGGAATTGCCGCCGAACAGCACGGCGACCGCGCGTTTATTCATATCGTAACCTCCAACCGTTCGTTCACCAATGATACAACTACATAGTTTACCATCAACCGCTTTCCTAAGTCAATGCTTATGAAGAAGCGGGCGGGCGGATTCTCCAAAGGGATGCGCTTTGGCCACAAAACAGGAGGAAATCTGCCGTTTTCCCAGGAAGAAGCCCAAGGGAAGATGACAAACGGGAAAAGCTATGGTACAATAAGGGCCAAGATCAGGAAAGGATGTGTCGTGCATTTGGAGAAAAATACGGCATTTGAATTGATTAAGGCTCGGGTGGCCGGCGTACTCAAGGAGCAGAACTTCCAGCTCAAAAGCGATGAGATTGTCGACGAACAGGACGGCAGTCGCTACGCCCTTTTTACCACGGAGAAAAGAGCGGTGGGCATCGTTTGGGATGCGAAGAAAAAGCGGTATGTGCTGCAGATCAGCACCGTGACCGACGGTGAGGTGGACGAAAGCTGGCGCACGCTGGCGCTGTGGCTGTTCGACCCTGAGAACCAGAACGATCAGGACGCCAAGTCCATCGCCAACGACTTTGAGGACTCCCTTGTGCAGCTCAATCCCAAAAACGCCCCTGCCAAGCGCGAGCCTACCACCAATAAAAAAAGTAAAATCACCATGGACGGCTTTGTGCAGAACTTTGTCAAGCTCTACCCCCAGTATCAGGATGAGCTCAACGCCCATGTGGAGCATTACGGCCAACTCCTGCCCGATACCTTTATCGACGAGGTTGTGGCGGAATATATGATGAGTATGCTCACCCAGAGGAAAAACGCCTTCATTAAAAAGTTATTCGAGTTCCTCAACAACCATTACAACAACGGCGACGACAACGTGCGTTCCGCCATTATGGTTACGCTGTTCCGCCACCTGCTGGATAACGAAGAGGCCGAGCGGCTGGCTCAGGAGACGTACATGTCCGAGACGCTTAAGCGTTCCTGGCTGCAAATGGGCCGGATGCTGAGGAAAAAAGGCGATAAGCTTCCCTGGTAAAGAAAGGACGTTCGCGGACCGGGATGCCGTGCAAAAGCAGCGGGCTTCGTCGTGCCGCCCGAAATGATACCATCCTTACGACAAGTGAACGGGAGGGATCCACATGGAGCAAAACGATCGAACCGGGCAGATGGGCTGCCCGCCCCAGCCCCAAAAGCCCGCGCGGCCTTACCAGCCTCCGGTAGAACCGTTCTATCCGTCCTATCAGCCTGGATACGGCCAGCCTTATGGAGCTGCGCCGGGCGGCTTTTCGCCACCGCAGACAGCAGGGCAGCAAATTCCGCCGGTATCCTGCCGGCAGGGAAGCCCTGCGGAGGAAGGGCGACGGGTTCCGCCTGCACCTCCTTTGGGCCATCCGGGTGAAACGAATCGGATGCCCCAGCCTCCCGCCACGGGTCAGTCCGTGCCAGGCGGACAAAACGCACCGGTGTATCCGGACAAAACGGCGCCTTTGACCGGAAATCCGCATCCAGGCAGAACGTCCGCTCTAGAGCCGGTGCCTTGTGTTGGTCCGCCGCCTGCGCCCCAGGAAGCGGGTGCGCAGGGCAATGGCGCGTATGCGGACCCGGCGGTACAAATCGTGTACCAAGGCCCGGTCTATGCAGCAAAAACCTCCGGGGAAGCTTTTCAGGCCCCGTCTCCCTCTCAGGGGACAGCGGCCGGGCAGCCGGGCATTTCTTTCCAGAACGGTCCGCAAGCCCAGTTTCAGAATACCGGCGGCCCGGCATCGACCTATCCGCCCCGCCCCTCTAAACCGGCGGGAAATGTGCCCCGCAAGGCCACCAAGGCCTATCAGAATATGCTTAAGACGGCCCGCCAGCCGAAAACCCTGGTGATGCTGGCACTGGTTCTGGTTTACGGCATCCTGTTTTCCGAGACCATTCTGCGTGCCGGTCTGGGCCTTTCGGTCCCGCTGACAGCGGCGGTTTTCTGCGGTATTTCCGTGTGGTACTGCAAAACCACCGGCGTGGAACTTTATAAACCCGCTATGGTTTTGCTTCTCCCCATTGGGCTCATCGCCGTGAGTTTTTTATTCATTGATTCGGGTGCGACCCATTTTCTAAACATGTGCCTGCTGTTAGTGCTCATCCCCATCCAGCTGACCGCTATGAACCGGGCGCATACGGCAGACCTCTTTTCTTTGGAAAGCTTCAAACGCGCGTTTCTTGAAGTGTTCTGCCGACCTTTTTCCAACCTGGATATGCCCTTATTGGCTTTTACCAGAAAAAAAGAACCGTCCTCCGGTAAAAACAAGGCAGCCCTTTGCATCCTAGTGGGAATTTTGGTGGCGCTGCCGGTGGGGCTTTTGTTCATCGCCCTCTTTTCCAGCGCGGACGCCAACTTCTCGAGCCTCTTCGGCAGGACCTTACAGTTCCTCGCGCAGAACGTCGGTTTTATCGTTACCGACGTGTTCTTCGGGCTTATCATCGCCCTGTTCTGCGCCGCTCTGTTCATCGGTCTCAAGGGCAGGCGGGAAGAAGAAACTCCGCAGAGGGAGGCGCAGGGCGCTCCTATACGCAAGGGCGGCCTGCCTGCCGCAGCGGTTGGAAGCTTTCTGACGGTAATCGTGCTCATCCACGCAGTTTTTGTGGGAGTGCAGTTTCAGTACCTGTTCGGTAACGGGAAGGGCCTGCTTCCCAATGACTGGACCTATTCCCAATACGCCCGCTGGGGGTATTGGGAATTGTCCCTGGCGCTGCTGATCGCGCTGATCCTGGTGGCGGTGGTGCTGTTTACGTCCAAGCGCAAAGAAAACGGACGGCTACCCATCTATGTGAGCCTTTCGCTCACCGCCTTAATTTTGTGCGACTTTGTGATTTTAGCCTCTTCCATCTACCGTATGCTCCTTTATATGGAGATGTATAACCTGACGGTTACCCGGCTGCTGGTGCTTTGGTCGATCGTCCTGATGGGCCTTTGCATGCTGTGGCTTTTAGGCCGGGTGTGGTTTGCCCGCTTTAAGGTGCTGCGCTGGTGCGCGGTAACGGTGATCGCCATGGTGATCGTGCTCAACGCGGCAAACGTAGACGTTCTCGTAGCAAGGGTAAATGTGGACCGGTATCTGGCTGGGCAGACCCAGGAGATCGACTGCCGGTACCTTTCCACCCTTTCGCCCGCCGCGGCGCCTCAGGTGGAGCGGCTGCTGAACACGGATGTGAAAGTGGAAGCCCGTGCGGCGCTGCGGGTACAGTCTTATAAGCTCGACCGGAAAAACTGGCGCAATTTCGCTATCCCGGACATGGAGGCGCGAAAGGTGATGCAACGAAACAACATTTCGTCGAGCCGGTATTATACGGGTTCTTATTCCTCTTCCCAGGAATTCCACGGATCCGGCGGCAGAGAAATTTAAATGCAGGAAAAGGGGCCGGGCCATAAGCCAGCGTCCCATAAGGAAGTAAAAGGATTAGGTGTCGGAACCGGCGTGATTTAACACGCCGGTTCCGATTCATTTAGGGACTTCCTTCCAATCTTCAAAGGAATGCGGATTTGTTCCACATAACCGTAGGGCGGATTGCCGGCGATAAGCTCCCCGGCTTCGCCACGTATTTTTACCACCGCCCGGATTTTCTTACTGGTGTCCTTGGCATAGTAGTCGTTAAATACATTTTTGAACACCGCAAAATCATTTTCCTCTTTGGCGCTGTCCACATCGTCGTTGATAGCGATAAAGCAGACATCTTAGGCGGGGAAGATGAAATCCTACAGCCGCCCCATGTAGGGGAATACTCCCTGCCCAGCCGGGACAAGTCTTTGACGATCACGGTGGATACGCTGTAATCCTCCACATATCTCATCACTTCCTGAAAGCCCGGCCTTTGAAAGTTGGTTCCAGAATATCCGTCGTCTACAAGGTCAAAATAATCCGTTCCCCAACAGCGGGATCAAAGTCTTTCAGCAGTTCATATAGTTTTTGTTCCTCGGTCATTCGCACTCTTCCTTTCGTCAACCGGCAAATTCAATGTGATAACGGCGGGCCTGCCAAGGCCCTGTTTCCGGCGGACAATCAGGCCACAGGATTCCAGTTCGTGAAATGCCCGTGCCGTCACCTGCCGCTTCGGCGGAGTTTCGCTTTGGCGTCCTCCACGGTAAAGTACAGGCGGATAGTCCCACCCGCTTCCATGTAGCCTTTCTTCCGGGAAATCCCCGCCCGGTCTAAAGAGTGTACAGCACCTTAGCGTCGTTGGATAAATCCAGAGGGATAAGGAACCGGGGAAAAATGAAATAAGATGAAATCTCCGTATCTGTTTTGTAGGGAATGTATCGCATAAATTCTCCTTCCCATTTTATCCCTCAATTTTTATGATAGATAGATGGACATTGACTTTTTCTCTAATTCTTGTTTCAAAAAGCTGGTAAAATCAAATTTTTACAACTTGGCAAGCAATGCAAACATATACATGTTTGCGATTTGATCGGGTTTTCTACCCGCTAAAATGCTTATTGGGGAATAACCCCATCCCTCAAAATCGCTACCTTCGGTAGCGGCTGTGCATCCTGCAGAGAATGAAAAATTGGAAAGAAACAAAAGAAAAACTCTATGTGAATGGATAAACCATTCACATAGAGTTTCCTTGTTGTCCATTCGCTTGGCATAGGTCCGTATTTCTGCAATACTTCTTTATGCTCCTCTGTCTTTTTTGCGGGGGTCTTTTGGACCAGTTATCTGTGTTTCGATACTACTTGCAGCAGCCGTGATACCCATCGTCGTTTGCAATATCCTCCGCTCTGGGCGGGAAGAACTGCTCCACCGGGAACCGGATCTTCTGGAACAGATCGCAAGGATTGTCGGTGGTGGTAGTGCATTCCTTATCCGGGATGCAGAAATCGTAGACGGGAATGAGCATCTGGACATTTCTCTCCAGCTGGATGATGGTGAACAAACCGATGGTTACGTATATGACCTTTTCCGGTCTGCAACCGCCCAGAGGTCCTCCGAAGCGGCGGCATATGCAATCGGGAATGACGCAGCCTTCGCTGCAGCAGTCGCAGCCGCCCCGGCACTCGCAGGGATCACATATCCGCGCAGAAAGAATGATCGGGTCGGCCACCTGACTAGCTGCCCACAAATGGGCAATGAGGTTCTTCCTGTCGGGTAAAATCTTGAAACCGGATCAAAACCGTGCCGTCTCCTTCCACCGTAATCTGTTCGAGGAGCCGGCGAAAGTCGCCGTTCTTCCACCGCTCCAAATCCAGCAGTTCCTGGGAGACGGCTTCTTCAGTTCCCGTCTCTTGCGGTCTTCGCTGCCAGTGGGAAAGCCGCTTTTCAAGTTCCAGTATTTTGGCCTCCAGGCGCGCGCGCTGGACTTTGAGCTCCTCCATAGACAGGATGCCTTCGGTATAAAGATCCTTCTGCCGCTCCATTTGTACGGCAAGGCGGCGAAGCTGCTCTTCCAGCTTTGCGGCGCTCTCTTGCTCCCGTTCCCCGGCAAGCCTTCGTCCCACCTCCCTTGCCACCTCCCGCCCAAAGACGTCCGGATCGCCCAGGATGGACAGGAGGTATCCCTTCAGATGGCAAAGCAGATCCTCTTCGTAGAGGTTTATGGTATTCGGACAGAAAGCGGCGGTGCGGTTGTGGTTTCCTGCACAGTGCCAGAACACATGGGTGCGCAGGCGGGAGGACCAAACCCGCCTGGTAAAGGAGTATCCGCAGTGACCGCACCGGATCAGGGTGCTAAAGCGGTGGCAGCCGCTGTACCGGCCAGCCGGGCCCTCTTCCTCCGGCATGCAGCGGCGCTGCCGCTCTTTCATAATCGCCTGGGCCTTTTCATACAGGTCCGGGTCCACAATCCGGTACTCCGCCCGGGGATGAACAAACCAGTCTTCCCTGGGCCTTGGCCGCTTGGCGCCGGTGAGAAAATCGATGGTCTCGGTTTTGTGGTTGAGAAGGACCCCGGCGTAGATGGGATTGGTCAGAATCCGGCGAATGGTTTTCGGTGACCATTCGCCTCCCTTTTTGGTGGGAATCCCCCTTTCATTCAGCTGTGCCGCAATCCGCCTGGTTCCAAGCCCCTCCTTCACATAAAGATGAAAGACTTCCGCCACCACCTGGGCCTCCCTAGGCGCAACCTGCAGGGTTTGGGCGTCTACCCGGTCGTATCCGTAGATGAAGTTGGGGACCTTTCCCTTCTTGGCGCTCACTTCCAATCCGAACTTGACCCGCCTGGAAAGGTTGGCACTTTCCTCTTGAGCCAAGGCGCTGAAAATAGTCAGCATGAACTCGCTGTTTCCCAGAACTGTCTGGTTGTTGGATAAAAACAAAATTTCCACATGGCTGGCTTTCAATTCCCGGATGGCCTGGAGGGAATCCACCGTGTTTCTGGCGAAACGGCTGATGTCCTTGACCACCACCATGTCAAAAAGCCCCAGCTTCGCGTCCGCAAGCAGACGGAGAAACTGGGTGCGGTTTTTGACCTGTTTGCCGGAAATGCCCTCGTCCGCATAAATTTGTACCAGAGCATATCCCTGTCTCTTGGCAAAGTCCTCAAAAAAGAGCTTTTGGTTTTCCAACGATTCGATTTGCGCTTCCTTGTCGGTGCTGACCCGGCAATAGGCGGCAATTCTCAAAATGGTCCTCCTTTGTAAACCTTGCGAAGCTCCGGCCCGATCCAACAATCGGACGAAGCCGGAGCTTTTTCTCAGAAATTATCCAGGAGCGATTTATAAAATTCACAGTAATCGCTTCTGTGTTCGGCGGTAAAGGCCATGGCCTCTTTGGGATGGCGGTTGAGCTGCCCGGTAAACATATATTGAAGGTCGTAGCCCCAGACAACTCCCGTTTCTCTAAGCGGGACCATATAATTCTCAATGAAGGTGAGCAGGCTGTAAAGGCTGAACTTAGGGTTTTTCAGAAAGCCCAGCAGAAGCTCCATGGCACAGTTTCCCGCGCCTCTGCCCATACCCATGGCCGTTGCGTCCAGGTAGGAAACCCCGTAAGACATGGTTTCAATCGTGTTCGCAAAGGCAAGGTTCTGATTGTTGTGCGCGTGAAAGCCAACCTTTTTTCCCGCCTTTTCCGCATAATCAATATACTTGCGGGCTAGGGCCGCCGCGTTTTCCGGATAGAGGGAGCCGTAGCTGTCCACCACATAAATGATATCGACACTTGAGCTGCAAAGCATATCCAGCGCGTCCTCGATCTGCTCGGTGCTCGCCTGCGAAACCGCCATGATGTTGCAGCTTGTTTCATAACCCAAGCGATGCAAGTATTCAATCATCTCAACGGCAGCGGGAATTTGGTGAATGTAGCACGCAACGCGGACGAAATCAATGACGCTCTCGCTTTTCGCAAGAAAATCCGTCTTAAAGTCGCAGCGGCCTACGTCCGCCATAACCGCTATTTTCATGTCGCTGACGTTGTCCCCGACGATGGAACGAAGATCCTCCTCGCTGCAGAACTTCCATTTTCCGAATTTTGAAGGATCAAACAGGTGTTTGCTGGCTTTGTAACCAAATTCCATGTAGTCCACGCCGCTCTTTACGTTGGCTTTGTAAAGCGCGGTAACGAATTCGTCCGTAAATTCAAAATTGTTGCAAAGCCCGCCGTCACGGATGGTTGCGTCCAGAACCTTCACATCGTCTCTGACGCTCATAAGACTGCCTTTTCTCAATGTCATGGATTTTCCACTCTTTTCATTTTACTTTAACGCTTTAAAGTTTTTAATTATCAAAATAATTTTACCATTCTCTCTGCTGTTTGTCAACTGCAAATAAAAAAGTCATCGGCAAATTAGTCCGTTTGTTTCCTATGGATTTCCTCCATGCGCTTCTCGATTACCAGTTCCTTGACCCGTTCCCGCGTGGCTGTCGGCGTGTTGGGATTTTGGATTTCATACCGCAGCTGGGGTGATTTTCCCTTTCCCATTTTCCCCCTCCTTTTGCTTGTTTTCTCTTTCTTCTTATATGAGAAAACGGGGCGTGTTATGAACGGGAAGAGCCTGCGCCGGTGCTCCTTCTTTGCAGCCTGCGGCTCCTGTATTCCAGACGCCCGGCGGACCAAATGCAATCGCTGCTTCGGCTTTTACAGAAAACCGGCGCCGTCAGGCTGACGGCGCCGGTTTTCTGAGCAATTCGATTTCTCAAAAGGTATCCCCGACCAGCCGCCATACGGCAGCCGGACAAGGCTCTTATACGCAAAGAAATGATAATAGGGCGGCCCTTATGCCAAGGCTTCGCCCAGCTTCACGCAGGCTTCCTGGGCGTCGTCGTCGGGCGCCTCGTTGCAAATGACGCTGTCGCAGGCGAGCTCCGCGCCGTCCCCAACACAGGTTTCCTCCCAGGTGCGCATCCATTCGCCGTCTCCCCAGCCGTAGGAGCCGAAGAGGGCGATTTTTTTGTCTTTAAGCTTTCCTTCGCACGCAGAAAACATGGGCTCAAACTCGCTTTCCTCCAGCTGTTCGGCGCCCATGGAGGGGCACCCGAAGGCCACTGCATCGAACTGGTCCATAGCGTCGGCATCAAATTCCGCCGAAGTAAAAAGCGTAACCTCAGCTCCCGCACCTTTGGCACCCTCTACTACCTTCTGGGCCATCTGTTCGGTGTTTCCGGTTCCGCTCCAATAAACAACTGCTACTTTACTCATAAAGACAAAACCTCTTTCCATGTATGTTTTGTATGTCAAGCAGCCACCGTCAGCTGCCAAACACTCCTTCCCTGATTCCAAAGGCGGGTATATACATCCCGGCATTTGCGGATCTTCTCAAAAGCCTTGCGGGCCTCGCATTCATCGCAATATACTTTCCAGCAGCCGGTGCATTTGCAATTTTTCCCTTCATTTCGGATAAACCCAATCACATCTCCCAGCGGATAGCCCAAAAAGAGCCCGATTTCATGAGGAAAGGAATCGCATTCCTTGAGCCGTTTTTTCAGCCGTCTCAGACAGTAGTCCACGCCGGTATGCCGATAGCCGTAGCCGGTGAGAAGCGGGGCAACGCCCGTTTTTTTCAGGTCTGCCTGCAAGTGCGCCCGGCGAAACACATAGATGAGCGCCGTATTTGCCTTTTTGCGCAAAAGAAGCAGGGAAATCCCCTTGCCGCCCAGCTGTGCGTTCCATCCGGCAAGCTGCCTGCGCAGTTCCTTTTCACAGGAAAAGGAAGCTGTAAAGAGATTCGCCGTTTTCAAAGACGCCAAGGTCGGCGCACAATGTAAAATCAGATATGGCTCCAGCAAAGGAATTCCCCCTTCTCCTTATCGTTTCAAACCATGCTCAGACAAAACCGAATGCAAAGCGGCGGCGCTGCTGGTATGAACCCGCGCAACCGGAACGTTGTTGCGTTTTGCTTCCTGGGAGGCGCTGATGACCATTTTGTGGGAAACGGTACTGGTGAAGAGAATCAGAAGGTCCGGGCAACCCATTTTCTTTTTGAGAGAACCGTTTTCTTTGGCGAACACCTTTGCCTTGCACCCATATTCCCTGCAGATGTTTTCATACTGGCAAACCATTCGTTCATTTCCGCCCACAATTACAATGCTCATAGTTGCTCCTTTCTGTTTTGACCTCTTATGCCTTCTGCGGCTGTTTGCCGCACGTATTTTCTATTTTCTCCGGACTCTTTGTTTCAAGGCCCGCTGCCCTGTCGAGAGAAGAGCAGGGCGGCTGTTTTTCCCAATGCCTTTTTCCGAATATTCCGGTTATTTTCCTTTTGATCGCGAACTTTCCTGCACAAAATCCAGAAGAATCGAAACGTTTCGTGCTACAAGTTAGTTAAAGCTAACTTAATGTGCTAAAAAAACGGCCTGCGCCGTGCTGATAGTAGCTTCCCCAACGATGCGCCGTCCATACCAATTTTAAAACGGATGGCTGAAAACGAATTTTTTCGGACCGTTTTTTGCGGCGGGCTTTCCCGTTTATCTTTGGCTGTTCTTCTCCGGCCCTTTTCGCCCCCCTCCGGCGGCAACGCAGGGTTTCATGCGGTTTGGGTCTTGTTGACGGAGCAGAAATCTGTTTTTCCTGCTCCGTCAACCCTTATTTTTGGAACACAAAGTGCCGCGTGCTCCTGACCCGGTCCGGGAAACGCCGGTCTTTAGGGGGGTTACTTTTTATGGCACATTCCCGAGGACGGGCAATGATCGCAGCCACAGCCGCAGCTGGACTTCCCCTTTTTCCGGTCCTTTTGAAGCTTTACGACGACCAGAACCACCACGGCCGCAATTGCCGCAGCAATTACAATGGTACCCCAGTTTGCCCAAAGGAAATCCAACATCTTTGCTTCCTCCTTACTCGATTTACACCTTCACCTTTGCTTTGAGGGTGTTGCTTTCTTTATACGGGCGCAACAGCAGGAAGAGAATCAGCGCCACGATGGCAAAGGCAGCGATGGAGCCGATGATGTTTCCCTGACCGGTAAACAGCATGCCCAGCTGGTAGACCACCAGGGAGATCGCATAGGCGAACACGCACTGGTACCCGATGGCGAAGAAGGTCCACTTGGCGCTGTTCATCTCCCGCTTGATGGCGCCGATGGCTGCAAAGCAGGGCGCGCACAGGAGGTTGAAGATCAGGAAGGAATAGGCCGAAAGAGGCGTGAAGAAGGTGCGCATGTTGACCCAGACCTGCCAGCCGTTCTCGGCCACTTCGTCGAATCCGCCGTAGAGCACGCCGAAGGTGCTCACCACGTTTTCCTTGGCGATGAGGCCGGTAATGGTGGCCACGGCCGCCTGCCAGTCGCCCCAGCCCAAGGGAGAGAAGATCCAGGCGATTGCGCCGCCGATGACCGCCAGGATGGAATTGTTGAGATCCTCCACCATACCGAAGCTGCCGTTTTCGAAGCCGAAGCCCTGCAAGAACCAAAGAAGAATGGCCGAAAGAAGAATGACCGTACCGGCCTTCTTGATGAAAGACCAGGCCCGTTCCCACATGGAGCGCAGAATGTTGCCCACCGTGGGCCAGTGGTAAGCCGGCAGCTCCATCACGAAAGGCGCCGGATCGCCCGCGAACATCTTGGTCTTTTTGAGCATGATACCGGAGAGGATGATGGCCGCAATGCCGATGAAGTAGGCGCTGGGCGCCACCCACCAGGCTCCGCCGAACAGTGCGCCCGCAATCAGAGCGATGATCGGCAGCTTTGCGCTGCAGGGGATAAAGGTGGTGGTCATAACGG
This sequence comes from Solibaculum intestinale, assembly GCF_040096205.1. Classification (NCBI taxonomy): domain Bacteria; kingdom Bacillati; phylum Bacillota; class Clostridia; order Eubacteriales; family Oscillospiraceae; genus Solibaculum; species Solibaculum intestinale. Next base: position 12,865 of record NZ_JBBMFD010000004.1, read on the forward strand.
TCATCTTGCGGTCCCGGTCGTTTTCGATGGTCCGGGAGGCCATAACGCCGGGGATGCCGCAGCCGGTGCCGATGAGCATGGGGATAAAGGACTTGCCGGACAGGCCGAACTTACGGAAAATCCGGTCCAGGACAAAAGCGATACGCGCCATGTACCCGCAGGACTCCAAAAATGCAAGCAGCAAAAAGAGGACCAGCATCTGGGGAACGAAGCCCAGGACCGCGCCGACGCCGCCGATGATACCGTCTAGAATCAAGCCCTGGAGCCAGTCCGCACAGTGGATGGAATTGAGGCCGCTGCTGACCAGAGAGGGAATACTGGGCACCCACACGCCGTAGTTGGCGGGATCGGGTTCTTCCATGGAAGCCGCCTGCGTATAAGCGGCAAAGTCCACGGGGATTTCTTCCTCTATATTTCCTTCGTCGTCATAGAGATAAGCGGTGGTGGTCAGGTCGGTGGCCTCAGCGGGATCCAGCTCCGCTTCCTCGGCGGCCGACTCGAAGGCCTCCACCATGGCGCCGGGAACCACATATTCCTCCGCCGCTTCCTCGTATTCGGCCGAACCGATGGCAAAGAGGTGGAAGCCGTCGCCGAATACGCCGTCGTTGGCCCAGTCGGTGGCCCAGGTGCCTACCGTGGTGACCGACAGGAAATAGACGATAAACATAACCACCGCGAAAATCGGCAGAGCCAGCCAGCGGTTGGTTACCACCTTGTCGATCTTGTCGGAGGTGGAAAGCTTGCCGCGGTTCTTTTTCTGGTAGCAGCTCTTGATGATGGACGCGATATACACGTACCGCTCGTTGGTGATGATGCTCTCCGCGTCGTCGTCAAGCTCCTTTTCCGCAGCCTTGATGTCCTCTTCGATGTGGCCGAGAACGGTTTTGTCCAGGTTCAGCTGGGACAGGACCTTTTCGTCCCGCTCGAAGATCTTAATGGCATACCAGCGCTGCTGCTCGGCGGGCAGGTTGTGCACCGCCGCCTCTTCAATGTGAGCGATGGCGTGTTCCACCGGGCCGCTGAAACTATGCTGGGGGATCGTCTTGGCGCCTCCGGCCGCTTTGACCGCCGCCTCGGCCGCCTCCATGATCCCGGTACCTTTTAAAGCCGAAATCTCCACGACGTTACATCCCAGCTGGCGGGAAAGCTCGTCGATGTGGATGCGGTCGCCGTTTTTCTTGACTACGTCCATCATGTTGACCGCAACCACTACCGGAATACCCAGCTCGGTCAACTGCGTCGTCAGGTACAGGTTGCGCTCCAGATTGGTGCCATCAATGATGTTGAGAATGGCGTCAGGGCGCTCATTGATGAGATAGTTTCTCGCCACCACTTCTTCCAAGGTGTAAGGCGAAAGAGAGTAAATGCCCGGAAGGTCCATGATGACCACATTGCTGTGTTTTTTCAGCTTCCCTTCCTTTTTTTCCACGGTAACGCCCGGCCAGTTTCCCACGAACTGGTTGGCGCCGGTCAGTGCATTGAACAGGGTGGTTTTTCCGCTGTTCGGGTTGCCCGCTAAGGCAATTCGGATATCCATGCCGCGTCGTTCCTTTCCCTATGTAATTAGTCCATACTAACCATTGTACCGAAAAAAACGGGGCATTTGCGCCCCCATTTTTCTCCTACTCCACCTCGATCATCTCAGCGTCCGCCTTGCGGATGGAAAGCTCGTAGCCCCGTACGGTGACCTCCACCGGATCGCCCAAAGGCGCTACCTTGCGTACTTGCACACGGGTGCCTTTTGTGAGGCCCATGTCCATAATGCGGCGCTTGACCGCACCCTCGCCGTGGAGCTTGACCACCGTCGCCACGTCGCCCACCTTTGCCTGCCTAAGCGTTTTCATGCCTGTTTCCTCCTCGTTTCCATCAACTGGGTTATACCATTATTTTGCTGGCCATTTCGCGGCTGATCGCCACGCGGGAATCCTTGACATTGACAATGAGATTCCCTGCAATGGTGGAAATCACAGTAACATTCCCGCCGGTGACAAATCCCAGGTTCTCCAAGTGGGCCTTTACCTCCGGACTTCCGCCCACCTTTCGAATCAGGTTCTCTTCCCCGACGTTTGCAAATATCAACGGCATCATGTTTCACCCCCGCCTTTCAGTAAGCATAAGCTAACCATCTTGTAAAAAATATAGTTAGCACTTACTAACCTCGTATATGTTAGCTCGCGCTAACAATTTTGTCAAGGGGTTTTTCAAAAAACTCCTTTCTTTTTTTCGGTTTTAGGCAAAGGCTCCCCACGACTTGCATTTGCGTGCATAAATATGGTATACTATAAATTAGAATTTGTGGATAATCACGAAATACGACAGAGTGGTGGATCATGAAGATACAAGAATCGGCAGAAAACTATTTAGAAACCATATTGATGCTGCAAAAACGCAAGGGCGCGGTGCGCTCCATCGACGTTGCCAACGAACTGGGATTCTCCAAGCCCAGCGTCAGCGTGGCGATGAAAAACCTGCGGGAAAACGGGTACATTGACGTGGACCCGGACGGGTTTTTGATCCTACTGGACGCGGGGCGGCAGATCGCGGAAAAAATGTATGAGCGCCATACCCTTTTGTCCGACTGGCTGATGACTCTGGGCGTGGACCCAGACACGGCGGTGCATGACGCCTGCCGCATCGAGCACGTCATCAGCAGCGAAAGCTTCGACGCCATCAAGAGGCACACAAAGCAAAAAGAATAAAAACGTTGAACGCATACAAAGCCCGACGTAGAAGCGGTTCGCTTCCCTATTCCGGGTTTGCTGCGGTATGGAGCAGGCAGTCCATCTTCGGCGGAAGGGGCTGTCTGAATACAGCGCTGTGGCGCTGGCTGCGTTTGCACGTAAAAAAGGGCAGGGATGCCATAGGTCCCTGCCCTTTTTCGTCGGGCTGGGGCCGGTCTGCCCAAAACGCTGCGTTCCATTTCCCATTTGTGGGCGCCTGCCTGGCAAACTGCCTTGGGCAGGTTTCCGGTCATCCGGTACTGATCGTCGCTGTCGTCAAAGCGGTAGTCGGAAGCGAACACCTTGACCGCGCCCTCACTGCCGTACAGAATCACCTTCTTGTTGAAGACCGCAAGGCCGTCGATGGTGCAGGGATGGGCCGCCGGAGAAGCGTACACATCGACCACCACATCGAAGAAGAAGGTCATATCCACCGAGTAGAATCCTTTGTTGAAAGGAACCGGCTCGATATCAATGTACACGGTGATGACGTCGGCTCTGCGGCTGCGTACGCTCACAGCCTGGTCGACAATCCGCTGGTTGCATTCGGTGAAGTATACCCTAAGATCTTCCAGGCAGTCTTTGTCCGAGCAGGAATCGTAAATTCTGCTGGTATCAATGCAGACTGCCTCTTTGAAGTTTCCGCTGTTGAAGCCATCGCATGTCTGAAACCTGTTATCAGCCATAATGAATCCTCCTGTTTGTGTATTGAAGCTGTCACTTCAATATCAGTGTATGTGTCTGCGCGGTTCGCGTCACTAAAATGTGCGCGTTTTGAGAGGGAAAAGACAAGTTCCCGGCGAAAACCATCGCCTTTGCCGCCTTTAAAGGCCGGTCAACACATGGAAACTTTCTTTGGGGGAATTCCGGCAACCGCGCTGTTTTGCCGTTTTCCATCCACACCCAGGCTATGCCCGGGCAAGAAAAAGGTGCGGCTTTTGCCAAAGAAAGTCACGCTTTTTTCTTTTTTTGATTTTGGGTGCCGACCTGCCGGAAAGAATGCATTTGCTTTTGAGGGCAAATTGCGGTAAAATGGAAGAATGGAAAACGACAGCCGATTTGACTAATAGGAGCGAGCAGATGAATTCGGAGTATAGCGCAGTCCGGCGCAAGGCGCTGGAAAAAATTTTTGGCCGCATGAACGACATGCAAAAACAGGCGGTATTTCAGACCGAGGGCCCTTTGCTGATTCTGGCGGGCGCGGGAAGCGGAAAAACCACGGTGCTTGTCAACCGCATCGCAAACCTCATCCGGTTCGGCAAGGCCTATCATTCGGACCAGGTTCCGGAAGAGATCGACGACGAGGCGCTGGGCCGGCTTAACTCGTTTGTGGAAGGAACCGAGCCGGACGATGGACAGCTCGACTCCCTTTTGGCGGTGGAGCCAGTGCGTCCGTGGCGGATTCTTGCCATTACCTTTACAAATAAAGCGGCGGGCGAGCTCAAAGACCGAATTGACAAAATGCTGCCCACCGGCGGCGCCGATGTTTGGGCCGCCACCTTTCATTCCACCTGCGCCCGGTTTTTGCGCCGGGACGCCGACCGGCTCGGATACAGCAGCAATTTCGCCATTTATGACACCGACGACCAGAAACGCCTGCTCAAGGAATGCATGAAGGCGCTGCGGGTGGACGACAAGGTGATGCCGGTGCGCAGCGTATTAAACCACATCAGTCACGCAAAGGACTCCATGATCGACCCGAAACGCTTTGTGGAAGCGGCGGGGAGCGACCTGCGTCTGAAAAAAATCGGAGAAATCTATCAAATGTACCAGCGGCGCTTAAAGGAAGCAGACGCCATGGACTTCGACGATTTGCTGATGCAGACGGTCATCCTCCTCAGGGAGAATGAGGACATCCGCACCCATTACCAGAACCGGTTTCGCTACATCATGGTGGACGAATACCAGGACACCAATCAGGTCCAATACCAGCTGGTCAGCCTCCTTTCCGAGGGCCACCGCAACCTGTGCGTGGTGGGCGACGACGACCAGAGCATCTATAAGTTCCGCGGGGCCACCATTGAGAACATCCTGAGCTTCGAGCGGCAATACCCGGACGCAAAGGTGATCCGCCTCGAGCAGAACTATCGGTCCACCGCTTGTATCTTGGACGCGGCCAACGCCGTGATCGAAAACAACAAGGAGCGAAAGGGCAAAAATCTCTGGACCGACAAAAAGGGCGGCGATAAGATCGTTAAGCTTCTGTGCGACAACGAGCAGGAGGAAGCCGCTTTTATGACCGAAAAAATTGTGGAAGCGGCGGCGGCCGGGCGCAAGTTTTCCGAGTTCGCGGTCCTCTACCGGGTCAACGCCCAGGCTTCCGCTATTGAGCGGGCGTTTGTGAAGGCGGGGGTCCCCTACCGGATTCTGGCCGGTCTTCGGTTCTATGAGCATAAGGAAGTCAAGGATATGCTGGCATACTTAAGCGTGGTCAACAACCATGCCGATACCGTCCGTCTGCGCCGCATCATCAACGAACCCAAGCGCCAGATCGGGGACGCGACGGTTGCCACCGCTATGGAAATCGCGGCCCAGGAGAACCTTCCCTTGTTCGACGTCATCGAGCAGGCCGACCGGTTTGCCGCTTTCTCCCGTTCCGCCCCCAGGCTTACCGCCTTTGCGCGGATGATCCGGGAATTTGAAGAAGAGATGGAAATTCTGCCGCTGCACGACGTGTATAAGCACATGCTCGAGCGCACCGGGTACCTTTCCATGCTGGAAGCCCAGGGGGAGGAGGCCCAGAGCCGGATTGAGAACATCAACGAACTCGCCTCCGCCATCATGACCTATGAGGACGAAAACGAGCAGCCCACCCTGGCCGGTTTCTTGGAGGAAATCTCTCTGATGACCGATGTGGACAACTACGATTCCAGCGCCGACGCGGTGACTCTGATGACCCTGCACGCGGCCAAAGGCCTGGAATTCCCGGTGGTGTTTATCCCCGGCATGGAGGAAGGCATCTTTCCGGGCATGCAGGCCATCTATAACCCCGACCAGATCGAGGAAGAGCGGCGGCTTGCCTATGTGGGCATCACCCGGGCGAAGGAACAGCTTTACCTTTCCTCGTGCTGCTCGCGCATGCTTTACGGTTCCACCGCCCGCAACAAGGTTTCCCGCTTTTCCGAGGAAATCCCGGAAGAGCTGGTGGAATGCATTGAAAAGGTCACCATGCGCCGCCCGGCGGCACAACGGGTACGTCAGCCGGACGAACGCAAGCAGGCCTTTGCCATTGCCGCCAATGCCGCCCGGCGGGTCGGCACCGGGTCGGACAATTCCGCACACATGACCAAGAAGGCTCTTTTCTCGGTGGGCGACCGGGTCTCTCACAAAGCCTTTGGGCCGGGTATGGTCATCTCGGTCAAGCCGGTGGGCAACGATACCCTGGTGGAGGTGGCCTTCGATCAAGTAGGTACCAAAAAGCTCATGGCTAATTTTGCAAGGTTAACCCGGCAGTAACCGGATACCCTTTGGAATCGACCGATTGTAAAAAAAGCGTCCCGATTTCCTTGAAGGAAACGGGGGCGCTTTTTCTATGATCTCATTTGCGGCAAAACGCAGGGGACGGATTAAAATCCGTCCCCTGCGTTTGTTTTTCATGCGCTTACTATGCGCGGGCCTTTCTTTTCCTGAGAACAAGAAGAATCACAAGCAGGGCCACACAGGCGACGGCCGCCATCGCCAGCCAAAACGCAGCGCTGCCAGAGACGCCGGTATCCGGCGGCCGCGGATCGTCGGGAGAAACCGGAAGCTCCTCTGCTTTGAACTGCCAGTCCAAATACCCGGCGGCATCCTGAAAGGCATTTCCGAGCGTCAGCGGAACGTCCAGCGTCACCTCCAAATCCACCTGAGCCCCGGAATAAAAGGTCCCCAGGTACACCCAATCGGTCAGTCCGCCCGTCTGGTCCGCAGGAGCGGCAAAGAGGGGGGAATCGCCCTCCTGGGCCACCGTCAGCCCCAGCTGGGAAAGAAATTCCTCCGACCCTTCCTTTGCGCCAAGCGCGCGCAGATAAAGCTTGACCTTCACTTGGTTGGAAGCGTCGTTGTGAATTTCAATCGTTTGCGTCAGCTTGTCACCGGGCATCACCTCTTTGAAATCCATAAACAAGTCGGTGGGAGACTGTTCGCTTCCCGGAGCGAACACAAACTTCTGCGCGCTCCCATCATAGGTGACGCTCCCCTGTGCGAAGGCCGGAAGGGTCAGGCTCATCAGCAGCGCCAGCACCACAAGAGGCAGGACAAGTGTTTTTCTCAACGTTTTCATATCCGCACCTCCTTACTGTCCGGCCGGGACCGCAGTGATGATTCCGTTCTCAACGGTAACGCCCCACGCGTCTGAGGCAACCGTTTCCGGAGAGGACTGTACGGCAGAGGCCACAATCTCCACAGAAAGCACATAGCCTTCCTTTTGGGTCAGCGGCCTGCACTGCTCCATGAGCAGACCTGTGTTCTCTCCAGGCGAGACGGCCTCGGAATAATAATAATATCCGTCCGAACCTTCCATCCAGCCGGTTTTCTCGGCGAGGGTCAGGGAATAATCGGTGCCGTTCTCCGGTTTTTGGGCTAAAACCACGCTCCCGTCGGGCGTTTTCCAGGTCACCACCAAAGACGCCCGGATAAACGCAGTGGTATTCCCGGTATTTTCAATGGACACATTCTCTTTCGTCACGCCGTCAAACGTTTCTTCCACCTGGCAGGCCACTTTGGAAGGCGTAAACAGGTTGGCGATTGGACTGGTTCCTGTGGCAAGAAAGGCCAGAGTAGTCCCGGCGGCCGCGGTAAGGAGCAATACCAGCAACACTGTCAGCCACAGCCGCTTTTTGTTCCAAGCTGAGGACGATTTCTTTTCCGTTTTCCATCGGATCACGATACCCCATGCCTCCTTTCTCAAGCTGCGGGCCTGGTGCCTGCAAACCGGTTATCCAGGTAATGATCGCCGCCAAGCCACTGCATTTCTACCCTCGTATTCGCAAAAGGCACGGTTTTTTCCTCACCGGGAGCCAGCGTAACCTCTTTGGTCATAGAATCAGGCTCGTACCGCCAGGACCAGTCCGTCAATTCCTGGACGGTATATGTGCCCGCCGGCAAATCCGCAACGGCAATTAAGCCGTTCCCATGGACGGTAACAATCAGGTCCACTCCCTGGGTATCCGTGTCGGCGCCGGTAACGCGAAACTGGAAGGTCTGGTTTTCATCCACCGGCTGGGACCCGGTTTTCGAAATGGTCAGCGTGCAGGTTTCCTCACGCGGATAATAGGAAAACCACACATGCTGGTTACTGTTTTGCGGGGTAAGGGTTACGGTCACCGCGTCGCCCTGGGCCGAAGGCCCGTCGTTTAGAATGTAGCGGTCATACTGGTAGCCTTCAAACCGCTTGGGCGTGACCGTATAGGGCGTGTCATAATCCAGGCCCTGGCTGCCGTCCTGCTCAAAATACGCCGGTGGCTCCAGCTGCTGCGCCAGAGAGGGAGAATCCACCACCTGGCCGTCCTCATTTACAGGCTGGCCGCTTTCGTTAACCCGGTACCAGTGCACCAGAATCGTGCCGCCGCCAATCGTGACCTTTGGAATGGGGAATTGATCTTCGGCGTCTTTTTGCTGATAGTCTTTATATTGGAAAGTGGTTTCCCGATTGGTTTCGATGACTTCGCCCTTCTGTACCGTGACGCCTTCCTTCACGGCAACCTTGTACTTCATTACCGGGTTTGCGCCTTCGTTGACGTTGCCCACCCTCCATTGGATGGTTTGGGTGGCAGAGTCATAAGAAGCGCTGCCCTGGCTGATATAAACATCGGCTCTGCCGGCGTTATAGTCCTCTGGATTGTTGGTGATGACCGGATTGGCGCCGTCAAAGGCCAACGCCACCTTCTCCCCCATGGGATCGGTCACAATGCCCTGAGAAGCCGCGATGGATATGCTTCCGGCAATGGCCTCAAAGGCGGTCTCCAGCTTTTGCTCCACGTTGTCGTTGGCCTTGATTTCATAGTAGCCCTTGGCCGGGTCGGTAGCACAGGCCTTGAGGACGTTTTCGCCGTCGTCTCCCGCCTGCAGAGCCACCGAGTAAATGGTGGCACCCTTGGCCTTGGTCTGGTTGGCTTCCCAGACGGTGCCCACGCCGTTGTCCGTGGTGGTATCAGTCGTCAAAACAAGGTTGCCGCGGTTGTCGTAAGAATACTGGCCGTACGCATGCCGCTCGGTGACGCCATGGCTGCAGGTAGCGTCTACATAGGCGTTATAATACAGATTAAAAGAGCTGCCGTTTCCCACGGTCGTGGTATAATCCACCGTCGGCACAAAGCTTGCATTGATAATGGTGCCGCCGTATTGCCCCGCTAGCAGATGAAGCGAGCTGCAATCCGAGTAGGTGGCTGTTCCCACAAAGGGATAGCTATAGGTAGCCGCGCCGTCGGTAAGGAGCACGATGTTTTTGAGCACGCCGGTAGAGGCAGCGGAATACAAAAGCGCATCCGCCTTGTGAATTCCCGCCTGCTGGTGGGTGCCGCCGCTTGCCTGGATGGCGTCGATGGCTTTGTCAAAAGCGTCTCTGGTTTCATAGGTATAAAAAATCCCGTTTGTAGAGGCGCTGTTGGAATAGGTTACGATGGCAATGCGGGTCTGGCTGCCCTCGGTAAGCAGCTTTTCCGCAAACGCTTTGGCCGCCTTTTTGGTGTTGCTGAGCTTTTTTCCGCTCATGCTGCCCGACCGGTCGATCACCAGAACCACATCGGTGGTGGACTGATAATTTTTCCCCTGGATCCCTAAGGTAACTTCCCAGAGGTTCTCCTGGCCTGCCACCGCTTTGGCGTCCTTATCCAGCTTAATGGCGCCCGGTTCCGGCCAGATGGGTGCGTCGTTACGTTTCGCCGCACGGATGCCCGCCGCCGCAAGAGCTGCGCCGTAAACGCCGTTTTTCTCTTCGGTTTGATATCCGTTGTGGCATATGGCGTCGAGAATGCTGCATGCCTGGCCCTCGTCCACCACGCTTTCCAAGCTGCCTGCCTGCTCCAGATTCATCCGGTTGACCGCCAGGCGGAACCCGTGGTCATCCAGACCGCTGTAAAAAAGCTGGTCGCGCAGTTCCCCGGCAAGGGGCAAGGCGCCATCTACATAAAACCCTTTTGTGAAGGCGGCGGTTTCCTCGCTTGTAAATTCGTTTGCGGCGGCATCTTCCATCCCCTCCTGTGCAAAAACAGCAGGAACGCCGCAGGTCATGACCGCCGCCAGCACGGCAAGGCAAAGCAGGAGAGACAGCCATTTCGATGCTCGACTGCGTTTCATCCGCGAAAACCTCCTTTCTTATTCTCCTGTGGGCCAACCGCCGGCGTCCCAAACCGTCGCGCCGTTGTTGGCTGCCTGTGTGGCGAACGCCACAAGGTTGATCTGGGCCTTGCTGTTCTGATAGAGATTACCCATCTCCTTTGCGAAGGTTACTTTCGTAAACAGCGGCTCGGTTTGCGCGCCGGGGGCCAAAGGCTTCTTGTAGTAGTAATACCCGTCCTTGTGCATCCAGTCCTCTTCATTCAAGTCGCAGGAAAGCAGGCTTACGTCCGCCTCCCCCGCCGCACCCTCGGCCAGGGTAATCACTTTTTCCATCCGGATGCGCACATAGGCGGGCTGAGACCCGGTGTTTTTCACCTGAACGATTTTGGAAACATCCGCCCCAGGCATGACGCCGGCCAGGTCCTTGAATGGGACGATTTCGCCGTCCTCGGAGACAGCGGTTTCCTCGAGTTCAATTCTGATATTTCCCGCTGTAATGACATTGGTAGCCGTATCCTCCGCGGTAAAATACGCGATGGTACTATAGGCCGCGACGGAAAGACACGTGATGAACAGGACAAGTGCCAAAAGCTTTCGTCTCATAACGCATTTCCTTTCTGTGATTTCTCGTTTCAGCCTGACCGTTGTTGCTGCACGCCGCAGGGCACACAAGGATATCCTCGCGTCTTTTGTGTTGTGCTAAGATACCCTTGTATGCCCTGCTCTCAATGAGAGCGGGGCATACGCGAAAGCAAAACAAGAGCGGATTCAGGAACCCTGCGACCTTTCCTGTCAGGAGAGACCCAAAACGCGGCATGGGCAAGGAAAAGCCCGCGGCCTGAACCGCCAGGAACAAGCACACGCATTTTCCGGCCGCAGCCGCAAACAAGCCCGGAGGGCGCCACGCGTATGATGTGGCCGGTTGTGATACGCGGACAAAGGCTTCTCTTAGGTCGTTTACGGCATTGGTCAGGAAATTAAGGAAGTAGATGAATTAGAGTTTTGCCCAGGCGTCCGCAGCGGTGGCAACGTTATCACTCTGCACCGCATAGGCCTGGAAGGTCAGGGTTGGATATGTATCGGCCTCCAACACGCTCAGCTGCTCTTTGGTCACGGTGTCCTTCACCGATACGGTATCGTCCTTGAGCACGGCAAAGGTGGTATCGGCCGTGGTCGCGGGAACCTGGCGGTAATACACGCCGTCCACTCCCGAAAGAGCCGTCCAGCCGTCCGCGATGGCATAAGTCATGAAGTCATCGAAGTTTGCGGACTCGGTAATCTTGACAAACAGCCAGCTCGCTTCGCTTGCGGCTTCTACCGTAACGGTGGGATCTTTCGCAATGGTGTTGCCGGGTACCATCTTGTAATCGGTAGTGGTTTCCGTCAGATCAATGTTGATATCGCCGACGGTGAAGGTGTTCTTGACAGGATCCGTCTGGTCCACCAGCCAGGCAAGCGAGCCGCCCACCACACAGCACAGCACCAGCGCGAGGGCTAAAACCGGAATGAGAATGTTCTTTTTCATGTTTTGTCCTTCCTTTCATGGCTTATCGAAATGTAAAATAAATGACGACAGGTGAGCTTAACCTTTGTTAATTCATCGGCGCGGCAGTCCATGCGTCGGCAGCGGTGGCAAAACCATCCGCCTGCACGGCATAAGCGGTGACAGAGACCACGGCCGTCTCATAACCCGCAGTCTGTGCGGCGCCGTCAATCGAAAAACTGCCGAACACCGGGATATTCTGCGAAGCTTTTGCAATGTCCTTATAAGCATACACATTGGGAGCACCCGCCACCGCGGTCCAGCCGTTGGCCTCCATCTGTGCGGCGATGGTCGTATCCCCGGCGGTTTCAATGGCGGACAAGCCGTTCTCCACCTTGGCAAACAGCCAGCAGTCCTCGCTGTTTGCATCCACATGGACGGTGGGATCCTTCGTGTAAGTGCGGCCGGGGATGAGTTTGTACTCGTTTGCCTGCACACGGGGAACATCCGGCGTCGCCTGGCCGTATTCGTCTACCTTGGCTTCGTCCAGCGCAATCTTGACATTTCCTACGGTAAATGTGTTGGTCACTTGGTCTTGCGAGGTGAGAAACGCAGCCGTAGAAAATACGGTTGCGACCACAAGCAACACCGCGCACAGCGATAGCACCAATCCTTTTGTTCCTGCCTTCATCAAAAAAACCTCCTAAAGTAATTTATCTGGGAGCCTTACGGCGTTACCCCTGAATCTGTGGCCCATCCTTTCGCGCCGGACGGCGCCGGTTTCGTTTTTCCACGCGTTCAAACAGGTCCGGTATCAAAATCAACAGCACAAAAACCGCACCGGCGGCAATGGCAAGATACAGGCCGGGCGGATGCTGAATATAATTGGAAACATAGCCGAGATAGGGAATGCAAGCGACCGGCCTTCCCAGAAGATTTTGAAACGGTACCGCAGCAGCGTCCTCGTGGTCGTTGTTGTCGCCCTTGGTATAAAACTGCTGTTTTTCCGTATCGACGCGCGTCACCCGGTGGGTGGCCGGCATCTCGTTGGTCAACAGAAAGGTGATCGGATCTCCCACCTGGACGGAGGATGGATCCGTTTTTTGCACATAAAGCAGCGAGCCGGTGGGAAAAGAAGGCTCCATGGAGCCTGAAAGCACGCAATACACCTGCATGCCGAAGAAACGCGGGCCTGCAATCAGCGCAGCCAAAACGGCCAGCAGTACGACGATGAGGGTGATGCCGGCATTCCCTATTTTTTTTATTTTTTTTACAGTTGTCATAGTCGTTCCTTTCCCGCCTTTCTGTTGTCTGCTTGCTTTTTCAGGTATTCTGAATATGATACAGAAAATCGGATATACTGATAGCAGTATTTTTTTGCTGAATTTCGTAAAGGTAGGCCCTTTGCGCCAAAAAAGCCGGAATCCCTTAGCAATCAAGGGATTCCGGCTTTTTTCTACCATATTTCTGACCCGTTAAAGAACAGCGGCAAAGCGCTGCATATGACTTCGTTTGAGCTCCATGGAGGAGTGTACATATCGGTCGAGCGTAATGTTGACGCTGGCGTGACCCAGAATTTCCGAAAGAGACTTTGCGTCAAACCCTACCTCAATCGCACGGCTGGCAAAGGTATGGCGCAGCGCATGAAACCGCAGGTTTCGCAGCCCGCACTCCCTCAAAAGACGTTTGAAATGATTCTGCAAGGTGCGCGGCTGCATGGGGGTATCCGTCCCGGTGAGGAGATAACATCCTTTCCATGCCTGTCGACATACCGTATCCAACAAAAAGGGAGGAATGGGGATTTCACGGGCGGACCGTTGCGTTTTCGGCGCGTCGATCCATATCTCGGTCCCTCCATTTCCGTCGGAAATCCGCTGCACCGTACGCCGTACCCTTAGGGTGCCGGCGGCGTAGTTAATGTCGTTACATTTGAGGCCGCAGATTTCTCCGATGCGCAGGCCGGTATACAGGCATAAAAGGATTCCCATACTTTCCCGGCCTTGGTTTTCAATAAGACGTGCCGTGAGCCGTTTTTGTTCGTCGGGCGACAGGATCTGCATCTCGTTTTCATCTTTTTTGATTTTGCATACGGTATCAATTTTCGCACAGTAGCCCTGTTTCGCTGCGTATTTGAGTACCTGTCCCATGACTGTCAGGATATCCCGTACCGTTTTTCCCTTCAAATCCCGCGACAGATCCGCAGCGAAAGCCTGCAAATCAGCGCTCGTGACGTCATGGATTCGCAGATATCCAAACCGAGGACGCAGATGTTTTTCGACGATGCCCCGGTATCGGCAGTATGTGGATTTTTTCACCTGCAATTCCATGGACTGCAGCCATAGATTGAGGACATCGCCGGTGGGCATACGCCGTGAAACCGTCGGCTGTTCCATTGCAGCCAGGCCTTGGCGGGCAGCACACAGCTTTTCCTTCACCTCTGTATAGGTTTTGGCGTAAACCGATCGGTACCGTATTTTCCCGTCAGGATTGCGGCCGGCCGGATACCGTCCCTCCCATCTGCCGTCCTTCCTTTTGCGTATGTTCTCTCCAGTCTTCGACATATTGATTCCTCCTTTTGCGGCTCTGCCGCATCTACCAGTATAGCAAAAAAGATGACCACTCCAATGACCCTCATAAAGGTTGAAAAAGGAATTTTATCGGTTGTTTTTGAATCAAATAAAACAAACATTTTCCAGTTAATTTATCATTTTTTCAAAATACACTTGTCAAAAACACTAGTTTATGGTATGCTTATTTAAATTAAATGGCGGTGTTTTACCTTCGCAAAGGGGCTACCTTTACGAAGGATTTCTTTTTTTACAGGTGGTGCCTATTCGTTTTTTATGAGGAAATCACGCAATAAAATTCGAAAACTAATTTGCCCAAAAATCGGCCATAATTCAAGCTGATTCCTTATTTTTATTTCGAAAACCGCATTCTGATTTTCGTGAATTATCTCATATTTATGCGTTTCTGTCGAGTGTTTGAATCCTAAGTATTCCATTGCGCATCGCTCTGCCGCTGGTCTTTTTTCTCTTGTTAAATGAAAAACGCCACGCACAAAAGCGCGTGGCGTTTTCGATTTAAACACACATGAAAAATGGAAAATAAAACACACGCACAACACTTGGTTTCCATTTTCTCTGCGGCCCCTTTTGAAGCATGGTCTCATTAAAACAAAAAAGCGTTCCAGCCCGGCAAAGGAAATGGCCATCGCCTTCCGTGCCTTCATAAGCACAACCGCACGGATGAGACAAGACCACGCACCTGGAAAATTTCCAGGCGTTCCTTTGAGGCGGGAACGCTTTTGTCATAAAATGAGGAAAAAGGCAAACGCTATGGTTAGCTGGCCTTCAGCTGAAGACGAAGCTTATCGGCAATCATAGCGATGAACTCACTGTTGGTAGGCTTGCCGCGGCCATTGTGAATGGTATAGCCGAAATAGCCGTTTAAAATATCCACGTCGCCCCGATCCCAAGCCACTTCGATGGCATGGCGGATGGCGCGCTCCACCCGGGAAGAGGTGGTCTGGTAGCGCTTGGCCACGGTGGGGTAGAGAAGCTTGGTAACGGCGTTGATATACTCGCTGTTGCCCACCGACAGCATGATAGCATCGCGCAGGTAATGGTAACCCTTAATGTGGGCCGGCACGCCGATTTGATGGATGATGTCGGTTACCAGCACCTCTAAATCCGACTGGGCGGGATTGACCGGCCTTGCCGCATGAAGCTGCGCAGGTACAGGCGATTCGCTGCAAAGGGAACAAATCCGGTCGGCCATGTAATCCGCGTCAAAGGGCTTGAGAAAATAATAAGCGGCACCCGAGCTCATCAGTTCGTTTTCAAGCCTCGGGTTATCAAAGCTGGACATGGTGACAAACTGCGGCGTCTTCGCCAGATTCCTCTGCTGCGCTTCACGGATCACACCCAACGCATCCAGGTTGGGCATGAACACATCCAAAAGCACCACATCCGGGTTTACCGACGAAATCGAGTCGAGCACCTTGCGTCCGTCCTTCGGGCAAGTTACCATTTCGATTCCCCGGCTCTCCAGCGCCTGGGCGCACACCTTGCCAAATTCCAGAGAGTCATCCGCCAATAAAAGTTTGAGTCCTTTTTCCATTTCAAATCCCTCACATTCCAAGTTTTTCCGGTGCTATTAGATTACCATATAATACCATAAAATGCAAGAGATTTCCGAAAATATTTTTGAAAATTTTGGAAGTCATTGCAAAACCGTCTAGTTCCGGCGGGTTTATTACGATGCCTTGTCGAGTACGCTGGTATCGACTTGTTTGGCGGAATCCAGCATATTCTCCGCAAAAATGCCGTAGCCGCGTGTGGGATCGTTGACGAACACATGCGTCACCGCACCCACCAGCATTCCGTTTTGAATGATGGGGCTGCCGCTCATTCCCTGAACAATGCCGCCCGCCTTGTCGAGAAGCTCTTGGTCGGTGATACGGATGACCATATTTTTGGTGGGGCTGTTGTCGTTAAAATTGACTTTCTCAATGGTTATATCGTAATACTGGGGCGTTTCCCCGTCAATGGTGGTCAGAATCTGGGCACTGCCTTCCTGCACCTGCTGGCGCATGGCTACCTGCATGGGCTCATGGGCGGAGGGTGCAGTGTCCAGAATGCCGTAGACGCCGGTTTCCCCGTTTTGGGTAAGAACGCCCATGTCCTTGTCGGAGCTGAAGCTTCCTCTGAGTTCACCGGGCTGTCCCACCTTACCGGGATTGATACCGCCGATCACGGCCGGCACAATTTCGCCGGACATGAGAGGCAGGATTTCCCCGGTGTCCATGTCGCAGATGCCGTGGCCCAGCCCGCCGAATACCATGGACTCGGGTTCATAGAAGGTAAGCGTCCCGATGCCGGCAGAGCTGTCCCGCACCCAGGCGCCCAGCTTATAGCAGCCGTCGCTTTTGGAAAAGGCGGGCGTAAAGGATACGTCAAAAGTCATGTTGTCCCGGCGGACAGACAAAACCAGCGGGCTTCCGTCGCATTCGGAAATGATCTTGGACACGTCCTCGTTGCTCATGACGCTTTTGCCGTCGATGGAGACGATCACGTCCCCCAGCTCCAGTCCCGCGTCCTTGGCGGGGTTTACCGAGCCGGCCTCGGTGTCCACCGTGGACATGCCGATGATGAGCACCCCGTCGGTAAACATTTTAATGCCGAAGGGCGTGCCGCAAGGAATGACGGTGGTTCCCTTCACCACGTCCACCGTCACCTGTTTGACGGGGAAAAGGCCTAAAAGCTTCAAATCTACCTTATAACTATGGCCGGCGGTTGCAACCGATGCCTCCACCGAATCGGCGGAAACCACGCTTGGCTGCACATCCACCGGAACACCGCTTTCAATGGAAAAATTTTCGCCCTCCACCACGCTGAACCGGTCGGGAATGGTCGTGCCTACCGTAAGAGTAAAGGCAAGCACCCCGGCAATCACGCCGGACAGCAGGGAGAACAGAAATTTTGATTTTCTTACAAACATTTCTACCTCCTGGCTTGCGGCATCAGCCGCGTTTTTCCTGATAATACTGCGTTTTTGTCCGCATTATAGCTTCACACGCAAACGGACTTTTATCGGTGGGAAATGACCCTATTCGCGGTGGATGCTGGGAAACGACCAAAAAATACCAGATTTATTATGCCACCGAAAACCCTGCGATTATGCAGAATTCCGCCGCTGCTGGAAGTTTTTCTTCCCGCCTGGAGGTTATGCATTTAACAGGACTTCCTAAAGCATGTAAAAAATAAAACCGTCGATAAAAAAGAATAAAACAGGAGTTTCCGTCGGACGTAGAAAAACCGGTTAATTTGCATCTTTTCCTGTTTTTTTGTATTTTATTTGTATCATTTCTATAAAACGAACTTATATCGTATGTTCATTGTGCACATGTTCATTTTTCGTTCATTTTTTGTTTATGAAATGCTTACGACTATGATAAAAGGAAGTCATAAATATCACATATGATAAGGGCGTCGGAAGGAGCCGGATAAAACAGAAAACTACCCCATTTTCTGCTTGTTCTCTTCCGATTGTACCCCTTTTTTCTTTCTCCTTCTTCATTTTTCACTCTCCATTTAAAAAACCAGGCTGTGCCGAACGGATTCGGCACAGCCTGGTTTTTTGTAAGGAAAAGGCGAAAAATCTGCTTGTGGTCGGGGTGCGCCTATGATAAGATAAAAAAAATATATTGATCGATTCCCGTCTTCTAAAGCTATGGCCCTTTCACAGATGGGAACCCGGGAGCGAACCTGATGAAAACCAAAAAAAATTCCATCGCCGTCTCCATTATGCTGGTGGGGCTGATGCTGGCGATTCTCTCCGGTTTCGCGGTCTTTTACATGAAGGATCTGACCACAAACCTGAAAGCGGAAACCAACGCTTATTTATCTGAGATTTCCCAGCAAAGCGTCAAAACGGTGAAAAAACAGATCGACGGGGATCTTAGCACCCTGCACGATTTGGCGGAGTTCATCGGCGCGCAGGAAGACTTGGATTTGAATCGGATTCTCTCCACTTTAAAAGGCGTTTGTGAAAACAACGGATTTAAGCGAATGGGCATCATTACGCCCGACGGCATCGCACATACCACCGACCACATGGAGATGGACTTTTCTGACCGAGCCTATTTTTACGACGCTTTTATCAACGGCGATCCATCGGTGACCGGTGTTCTCATCGACAAGGCGGACGGCGAGCCTATCCATGTGTACGCCACTCCGATTTATAAGCAGGACAAGGCCGTTGCCGTCATTTTTGCGACCCATCATATGGAAGTGTACCAGGAACTTCTTTCGATTTCCACGTTTGACGGCCGCGGATATTCTTATATCGTGCAAAGCACCGGAGAGCTGGTGGTCGATACCGCCCATCCCGGCCGCGATCCCGCCTTTACCGGACTTGACAGCCTTTTCCACAACCCCGATGCTACCGTATATGCGGACAGCGGAGAAATTAAGTTTAACATGCTGTTAGACAAATCCGGAATTCTCGAGTACACGGTAAACGGCGTAGTGAAATATATGGATTACACTCCTATCGGCATCAACGACTGGTACCTGCTCTCGGTAGCGCCTGCAAGCGTGGTTTCGGAGCGCAGCAACTATATTCTGACGCGCACGCTTTTTCTTTACATCGGTGTGATTGGGCTGTTTACTCTTTTGTTTGTATATATTCTTGTGTTTCAGCATCAAAGCAAAAAACGGCTCGAACAGCTCGCCTATTATGACGGCGTAACCGGCGTACACAACCTCTCCTGGTTCCAGCTGGATGCGAAAAATCTGCTGGAGAAGCATACCCAGCTGCACTATGCCATGGTTCAGTTGGATGTGGACAAGTTCAAGTACATCAACGACATGTTCGGCTACGAAGAAGGAAACCGGACTTTATGCCACATTGCCGCGTGTTTACAGGAGCAGGTCAAAAGCAACGAAGCCTTCTGCCGGGTGGCAAACGATCATTTTCTTCTGCTTTTGCGCTATTCCACCACACAGGATCTGTCCAACCGAATCGAACAAATCCGCCACGCCATCTGTGCTCCTTCCAATGAACATACGCAGTACGCCCTGATTCTCTCCAGCGGCGTGTATAAGGTCACCGACCCGGCCCTGCCCATCACCACTCTGATCGAACGGGCGAACCTGGCCCACAAAACCTCCAAGGACGATGGGAAGGGCGCGTGCATTTTTTATTCCGACTGCATCCGTGACCGTCTGCTTGAAGAAAAAGATATTGAAAATCACATGCGCGCGGCGCTTCAAAACGGCGAATTCGTGGTGTATCTGCAGCCGAAGATCGAACTTGGCACCAGGAAGGTATCCGGAGCAGAGGCGCTGGTGCGCTGGAATCGGCCGGGCAAAGGCTTGATTGGGCCGGACCAGTTTATTCCGATGTTCGAAAGGAACGGGTTTATCCTGGAGCTGGATCTGTATATATTCCGGCAGGTCTGCAAGCGGCTGCGTCTGTGGCTGGACTGCGGGTTGACTCCGGTGCCAATCGCCGTCAACCTTTCTAGGGTCCACCTGCACAACATGGAATTTATTGAGAAATACCAGCGTGTGGCGGAGCACTACCGCATTCCGCCCCGGCTCATCGAGCTGGAACTAACGGAAAGCGTAGTATTTGACAATTTTAAGATCTTTATGGATCTGGTGCGGGAGCTGCACCAAGTAGGCTTTGCTTTGTCCATGGACGATTTCGGCGCGGGATACTCGTCGCTGAATCTGCTCAAGGAGCTGCCGGTGGACATCCTCAAGCTGGACCGGGAATTCTTCCGGGAGACGGCCAACAACGACCGGGGCAAAACGGTGATCTGCGGAGTGGTTTCCATGGCAAAGGAGCTCAACATCCGGGTGGTTGCCGAGGGAGTGGAGACAGAGGTGCAGGCTGCGTTCCTCAAAAAGATCGGGTGCGACATGGCCCAGGGCTTTTTGTATGCAAAGCCCATGCCGATGGGAGAATTTGAAGCATATGTGTTCGGCAGAAAGCTGGATGCGTAACCGCGCGGCGGCCGGCAAAGGATTGCCGGCCGCCGTGTTTGTCTTTTTAAGAAAAAACCACGGGACTTTATCTTTTCTTTATCTTTTTTGAAGGATTTCGAAAACCTTGGGCGGTATACTTAGCTCCATTGAATAAAGGAGGCGAGCGTATGCCACTGATTCTGGAAACCAACGGGCTAACCAAGCTGTACGGCGGCCGGGCGGCTGTCAACCAGGTCAGCCTGCACGTAAAAGAAGGGGATATCTACGGCTTTATCGGCAAAAACGGGGCGGGTAAAACCACCTTTATGCGCCTGGTCACCGGCCTGGCACGGCCGGATAAGGGGAGCATGACCCTGTTCGGCGGACAGGATTTTTCGAGAAGCCGGCGGCGCATCGGCAGCATGATTGAATATCCTTCCCTGTATCCCAACATGACGGCGAGACAAAATCTAGAGGCCCACCGGCTGCTGCTGGGAATCCCGGAAAAGGGCAGCGTGGACGAAGCTCTTAAAACCGTCCGTCTGGCCGAAACCGGGAACAAAAAGGTCAAGCATTTTTCCTTAGGTATGCGCCAGCGTCTGGGCATCGCCCAATGCCTGCTGGGGCATCCGGACTTTCTCATTCTCGACGAGCCCATCAACGGTCTGGACCCTACCGGCATCAAGGAAATCCGCGACCTCCTTCTCACACTCAACGGGGAAAAGGGCATCACCATCCTGCTTTCCAGCCACATCTTAGGGGAGCTTGCGAAAATAGCCACCTGCTACGGCATCATCAACCAAGGGGTGCTGGTGGACGAATTTTCCAAAGACGAGCTGCAAACCCGATGCCGGCGCTGCCTGCGCATCCAGGTGGACGACGTAAAAAAGGCGGCGCAGGTGCTCGAAAGCATACTGAAAACCGACCAGTTTGACGTGCTGCCCGACCAGACCATACGCCTGTTCGGCTATTTGGAGGACTCCGGCATGGTCAATACCACCCTTGTGCAAAACGGCGTGACCGTCAGGACCATCGCCCCAGCGGGGCAGGACCTGGAAGGGTACTTCATGCAGCGGATGGGAGGCTACGGGAATGCTTAATCTGTTACGTACCGAATTCTATAAGCTGTGGCGGCAGAAGTCCTTTTACATCTGTGCGCTAGTGCTGGTGGTCTTCACGGTTTTCAGCGTCTTTTCCTATGAGCTTTTGAAGGTAATGATGGAGCTGATTCCGCCTGAAATTGCCCAGGGAGACATTCCTTCCTACGGCGTGGGGATGTCCGCCTCCGCCATCGGGTTTGAGGGGGATATGAACGGCCTATGGGCAATGACCACGTCCTTCGGCGGCAATCTGCTGCCGGTGCTCATCGGCATTTTCGTCGCCCTGTTCGTAACAGCGGACTTTTCCCATGGCGCGTTTAAAAACATCGCCGCCAAGGGCTTTTCCAGAACCTCTATTTACTTTTCCAAGCTCATCACCGGGGCGGTCGCCGGTACTCTGATGCTGCTTTTGATGGCGGGCGCTGCGCTGGCGACCGGTACGGCCCTCTGGGGCTTCGGTACGGCAAGTCCCTCGGATGTGTTCACCCTGCTTTTGATACAGGTGCTCATGCATCTGGCCGCTGTGGGCGTCATGGTGGCGATCTCCTTTTTGCTGCGCAGCATCGGCGGCGCGGTGGCGGTCAACATCTGCACGGTATCCTTTGCAGTCCTGATTCCGCAGCTCATCAGCACCTTTCTTAATTACCTGCTGAAAGAAGACCGGGTGGACCTTTCAAAATACTGGCTCTTTTCCAACATCACCGAGCTGTCGGCTCTGCCCCTCAGCGGCGACGCGGTGCTGCGGTGCGCCATTGTGGCGGTGGTTACCTTCGCGGTCTTTACCTTCTTTGGCGTATATTCCTTTGTCCGGCGGGACATCAAATAAGGAGATACGGCATGGCACTGCCGTCCTTTCAACCTCAATGGGGAGCGTGATCGACCATGAATGGAATCCTTTGGGCGGCAGTGATCCTTCTTGCAATGACGGCGGGCATTTTGTCTGCCTTTTTGCATGGGTACCGCCGGCAGGTGCGCGCCCTGAAGCGGCAGATGGACTTTCTAAAGCAAACCGATACCAACCTGCAGCTGAACACCACGCTCACCTTCCGGGACGTGGACGCTTTGGCTGTGAGCATCAACGAAGCGCTGGGGCGACATCGGAGCACCGAACAGGCTCTCCTTCGGGTCAGCCGCAATTACAAGGATACCATCACGAGCATTTCCCACGACCTACGCACGCCGCTGACCTCCGCCTCCGGCTACCTGCAGATGCTCCGTTCCCCGGATACGCCGGCAAAAAAGCGCGAGCAGTACCTTCACGTGATCGACCGGCGGATCGGGGCGGTGCGAAGGCTTCTGGATCAGCTTTTTGAATTTGCCCGCATTGAGGCGGACGAGCTGGTTTTGAACCCCAAGCGGCTGCTGGTGAACAATGTGCTGCGGGATACTGTGTCTCTTTTCTACGATGATTTCTGCCAGAAGGATGCGAGCCCGAGCCTGGACATTCCGGACGGCTCGCCGGTTGTTTTCGCCGACCAGGACGCCCTTCGCCGGGTCTTCGAGAACATCCTGCAAAACGCTCTGGTTCATGGGGACGGGGGATACCGCGTTTGCTCGGAGCAGACCGCGTTCGGCTGCCGCATCCGGTTTGAAAACACCACCCACACCATCGAAGAGGCCGATCTTGCCCACATCTTCGATCGGTTTTACACCACTGACCGGTCCAGAAGCCGCCGGACCACCGGTTTGGGCCTGTCCATCGCAAAGAAGCTGACCGAGCGCATGGGAGGAACCATCGGCGCTGCCCTGGAAGCGTCCACCTTTGTCATCACGGTCACCTTTCCAGCTGCATAAAAAAGAAAAAATCCGCTTCTGAACGCTGTCTTTCCTTCATATGGTAAGGTAGACGACGGATTCAGGAGGGATTTTTTTGATTACCGTGAATGTTCAGCCGAATGTCAGGATCGCGGTGGAGGACATCAATCCGGCCGGCGGGAAGACCATTCTTCTCCTCCACGGCTGGCCGCTCAACCGCAACATGTTCGAATATCAGCTGCACCTGCTGCCCAAATATGATTATCGCTGCGTCCTCATGGACCTGCGCGGGTTCGGCGATTCCGACCGGCCTTCGGACGGGTACCGGTACAACCAATTGGCCCGAGACGTAAACGCCGTGGTGCGAAGCCTTGGCTTGACCCAGTTTACACTGGCTGGCTTTTCCCTGGGCGGGGCGGTGGCACTGCGATACCTGTCTCTCTTTCCAGGCGCCCCGGTGGAGAAGCTCTGCCTCTTTTCTGCGGCAGCGCCTGCCTTTATCCAAAAGTATGGCTCTCCCCACGGCATGACCAAAATGCAGGTTGACGAGCTGATCCGCCAGGCATCCTCCGACCGGCCGCAGCTGATAGAGGAGTTTGCCGGCCTGCTCTTCGCCCAACCGCACAGCGACGCCATGTTTTCCTGGATAAAAGGGCTGTGTCTGCAGGCAAGCGGCATCGCCACCGTGCAGACCGCCATCGCCATGCGCGACGAGGACCTGCGCTCCGACCTGCGCAAGATCACCGTTCCCACCGGCATCTTTCACGGACGGCAGGACCAGTTCTGCCCCTTTGCATTTGCCCAGGAGCTCAACCGCTCCATCGCCAATTCCCAGCTTTTCGCGTTTGATCATAGCGCCCATGGCGTTTGCTACGATGAGCTGGATTCGTTCAACGAGCGGCTGGTGGAATTTCTCCAGCAAAAATAAACAATTCGGCTGGCAGGCTGCGTCTGCGAAAAGAGCCTGGGGCACACTTTCCCCAGGCTCTTTTGTTTTATCAGGATTCGTCTTTTACGGCAGCCGATAAAGTACCGCCCCGCCTGTTTGAAAAAGAATCGAACAAGAGCGCTCAGGCGGCATCTGCAAGCCGTTTCATAAGACAAGCCTGCGGTTTCCCTTGCGTGTGTTTCTTCATTACGTATGCATCTTAAATCCAATGCCCCACACCGTCTGAATATACGGCTGGCTGGCGTTGATCTTAGCGAGCTTTTGGCGGATGTTGCTGATGTGCACGTTGACGGCGTTGTCCTCACCCAGAAAGGTCTCGTTCCACACCGATTCGAAAATGTTGTTCTTGGTAAAAACCTTGTTGGGGTTGCTCATCAGCAGCTCCAAAATCAGGTATTCCCGCTTTGTCAGGCTGACCGGCTCCTCCCCCACCTTCACTTCAAAGGTGGAGGGATTTAGAGTGATGTCCTTGAAATGAAACACCCTGCCCACCGGACGGGCGTTGTTGCGCCGCAGAAGCGCCTCAATGCGGGCAAGCAGCTCATCGGTATGAAAAGGCTTGGTCACATAATCGTCCGCACCGCTTTTGAGCACCTGAATTTTCGTGCGGGTGTCGTCCTTAGCAGACACGGCGATCACCGGTACATCCGAGCTGTGCCGGATCCGGGCGAGCACCTCTTCCCCGGGGATGCCCGGCAGCATCAGGTCCAGAAGCACCAGATCATATGCATTTTTCTCCATCAGCAAAACCGCCTCGGTCCCCGAATAGGCCGGCTGGACGGCATATCCGTTTTGAGTGAGGAGATCACAGAGCATATTGCTGATGTCGGCATCGTCTTCCACGAGCAGAATGGATGTTTTGCGCATACGTTTATTCGGCTCCCACTTTTATTGCAATCAATTTTGTTCCTAGTGTACCATATTTTTTTCAAAAGTTCTACTAGGCCTTCCACCCTTTTTCCGATTCTCTTTAGCGCGCCATTTTTATCTCCCGTTCCCCGCCGCCTGCCTGAAGCGAAAAAAGCGCGCGGATGGTGGGGATCATCCGGCTAGTCGCCTCGTATCCCGCCTGCACGCAGGCCTCCATCTGGGAAAAGGTCAGCAGACCCGCATCTTCGGGCAATGCCGGCTTGAGTAGAAGACGTTCCCCTCTCGTTTTGCATTCCCGAAGGTTATCCTGCAAAATCCCCAGCGAGTGGGAGGCCACCTCCAGAATGTCGATATGCGCGGGGCACTGATAGCTTCCGGAAATGTCCACCGCCAGCACGTTTTCTTCCCCTGCCGCCACCAGCAGATCCACCGGTAGGATATCCACCACGCCCCCGTCCACCAGACGGCGTTTGCCGATTGCCTTGGGCCGGAACACAGCGGGCACGGCCGCGCTGGCACGCATGGCTTCGCTGAGCGTAGCCTCGTTTTCCCACGTTACGCCCCGCATGGGACGGACGCCGAACAGGCTGTTGGTGTAGGATATCACCAGGCCGCTGATTAAGTCTACCGCCGGGATGACCGTACGCATGGAAAGCTGACAGAGCTTTTTTCCTTCGGTGAGGGTATCCAGATAGCGCTCGAGCCGATTCCCTTTGAGAAAGCCGGACAGGGACAAGGGCCTGCGGCTGAGAAACTGTCCAAGGGCCAGGAGGATGTCGCCATAGGCTGGGTCGACGAGCAGCATGCCTTTTTTCGACAGTTCCTCCACCACCTCATGCAGCTCTTTTGCGGTAAAGCCCGCTGCGTAAAGGCCTGCCACGATGCCTCCGGCGCTTGCGCCGGACACCGCGTCCGGCCTAAGTCCGTTTTCTTCCAGCGCCATCAAAACCCCCACATGAGCCGCTCCCCGTGTTCCGCCTCCAGCAAACGCCATTCCAAAAGACACGATGTATTCCCCCTTTTTGTTTCTATTGGAGTATATTCGCCATTCCTCACAAGTATGGCTTTGTTCACAAGGTTGCACGAAGAGGCGATGGGGAATATTGCTGTGTTTTTGGTCTGGGCAGCGGCGGAGGCCCTTTTTTCATAGGCCGTGTTTGAAACGATTGGGCGCCCGTTTCAAGTTTTTTCTGCTCTTTTTCTTTTTCCTTGCATTTTCGCTTGTCACCCACTGCGCTATACGGTACAATAATTCTATTAAAAGTTGGAGGGAACGCGATGAAAAACTGGCTCAACAAGTGGATCACCCGGCTCGCCGGCTTTATCGAAATTGCCGTATCCATTCTCATCCTAATCAGCATCCTGCTGGCTTCGGTTTCCTTGGTCCAGGAGATGGGCCTTTTTGACGGCAAGCTGCTGACGGTGGACACCTTCGAAGGCTTCCTAGGCCATGCTCTGGCGCTGGTCATCGGTCTGGAATTTATCAAAATGCTTATCAAACACACGCCCGGCGCCGCCATCGAAGTGCTTCTGTACGCCATCGCCCGCCAGATCATCGTGTACCACACCACGACCCTGGAAACTCTGATCGGCATCCTGGCGGTTGCGGGGATTTTCGCCATTCGCAAGTTCCTTTTTGTGCGCACCTTCGACGACAAACCAAAGGGGCAAGCAAATTCGGACAAGGTAGAATCTCTCTCGGAGGAATCGGAGGAGGAGCCTGGCGAGTCTTAACACAATCTTCACCGGGCCAAACCGGGAAATAACACTGCGTTTATCTC
This sequence comes from Solibaculum intestinale, assembly GCF_040096205.1. Taxonomy (NCBI): domain Bacteria; kingdom Bacillati; phylum Bacillota; class Clostridia; order Eubacteriales; family Oscillospiraceae; genus Solibaculum; species Solibaculum intestinale. The sequence goes on from NZ_JBBMFD010000004.1 coordinate 39,257, forward strand.
TCTTATGCTATACTCAGAACTGCAAAGAGAGGTGAGCGGTATGTCCACGTTATTGATTCTGGCAAGCGTTTTCGTCCTGGCCGGGGTGCCGGCGGGATTGCTGTTGTTCTTCCGCTATTTGCTCAAACGCTGCCATTAAAGACCAATATGGTCTTATTACCGGGATGGGCTTGTGTTCCATCCCGTTTTTTTCTCGCCCAAATTAGCACTCTCAATAGGAGAGTGCTAATTTTAACAGATATTTCATATTTTATCTTATGTTTTGTCATAACCGGCTCCTATAATGAAAGCTGTTGAAAGGAAAGAAAGCAAAGGAAGGCGAATCCAATGTTTCCTGAGAAAACGAACTGACATCCCGCATTCTTTCACAACTCGTTAACCATAGGAGGGATTTGTATGTTTGATCTGATGCCTTTTGGACACAATGAAAAGAGCCTGTTCGATTATCTGGACAACTTTGAACGCAGCTTCTTCGGCGACGCCTTTGGCGGCAGTGTTTCGCAGTTTCGCACCGATATTGTAGACAAGGGCGATAAATACATCCTTCAAGCAGAGCTTCCCGGTTTCGCAAAGGAAGACATCCACATCGACGTGGACGGGGATTATTTGGTCATCCACGGGGAGCACAACGCCCAGGTGGAGGAAAACCATCATAAGTTCGTCCGCAAGGAGCGCCGCTACGGTTCCTTCTCCAGAAGCTTCAACATTGCCAACGTCAAAGCGGACGCTATTTCCGCTTCTTATCAAAACGGCATTCTTGAGCTTACGCTTCCCAAGAAGGAGGAAACGCCTCCGCCCACCCGCCAAATTGATATCAAATAAAATCAAGGAAAAGGCCCTGGAAAAAGATTTTTCCAGGGCCTTTTGTAACAGGAAAGAGCCGCCCAAGCATTTCGGCGGCTCTTTCCTGTTACAGGGCTGCTTGCTCGGCGAAAAAGTTGTCAATGGCGTCAAATACATGTATGGTTTCAAGACCAAGCTCGTTGCATTTCTGCGCCAAAATTTCCACCTGTGCGCGGTCTAAGGAAATGTCCGCAATCCTTGTCTGCCTTCCGTCCTCTTCCCGGTAGGCAAGCCCATAGGACCGATATGTTCCCAATTCCTCTGAAGTCATCTCATTTTCACATACGGTGTACCTGTGCATCTTATTTGATTCCTCCTTGCTAAATTCCCCCCGGAACATTATAGACCTGTAATTTGCAAAATACAATATTTTTTACTAATAATTCCAAATAAAATTATAAAAGATTTGAAACTGATTTTCATGTAAAAACATCCCTTTTTTCTTTTCTTCTTTCTTTAAAAACGATTGTATTTCATAAAAATTACGATTGGCGTTCTTTTTAGGCGCAAGAGTATTTTTTATTTTGTCGCTTATACTATAATACTTTGTGAAATATCAGAATATAGCGTATGATGACTCCAGGTGGTGATATCATGTCGAATACGGACATCAACCTTTCCGTTGGAAAACATATCCGAAAACTTCGCATGCAGCGTGGATGGAGTCAAGAAGAATTGGCATACCAATCTAAGCTGACCAGCGCGCATTTGGGGCACATTGAGCGGGGCGAACAGAATCCAACTTTGGAAACCCTCAGTAAAATCGCGGGTGGGCTTCAGGTTGAAATCCAGGATCTTTTCAATCATACCAATGCTTCTATCCATAATTCGTCGAATTTGCAGTGGGCCTGGTTTCAGAGAAGGCTGGAGAGATTGCCCCTTGAGCAACAGAACGAAGTGCTACGTATCTTGTCCTTATTGTTCGACATGCTGGAAAAATAGATTGTTTCTTTCGGGCGGACCGTTTGTTTGCGGTCTGCCTTTTTAAGCGGCAGCCGCCAGAAACGCCGCCCTGGCCTTTCTCTATCTTTCCCCTATGCTTGTCACTCATTTTCCTTTTCGCGCATAGGCTGGTAATGGTCTTTTTCGTACCCTCCGGTACAAGTTTCAATGAGGGGAGGTTTGTTTCCTTGAACATCATTCATTGCAACAATCCGCAGGAGAATCCCATTCCGGGCTGGATGCAAAATCCCGCGAGGGCTTCTATGCTGATTCTCAATCAAAGCGGCGGCCGGCTGATCCCCCAGGGGTCAGCTATGTATCAGAACGCTTCTTCTTTTTATCCGTCCTTCTATCTTCCAAGCCAAGCGAATTTCCAGTAAACTTCGGGCCTTCCGGATTTCCCCCGGAAGGCCCCTTTCTTTCATTTTGGTCCGTGTAAGGCGCCGCATCGCGTTCGCAGCCAGCCGCCAGTAATGAGACCCGGCTATGCCGTTTGCTGTGCGGTCTTCTTTCGTTTTCCGGGCCATTGGGTACGGGATCCCAAAAATTTTTGCGCATGGTAGGAAAGAAAGCAAAGTTCTGCTATACTAAAGAAAAACCCGGTTTAACGGCCGCGTAACTTCCGCCAAAGAGGGACCTATCCACGTGTCCGACGGAGGCGCATGGCGGGCAACGAACAAGGTCGAATTTTTCCGCTAAGTGCAAAAGCGTGCCGGCAAACTTGGAAACGGCAATCAGAGAGGAAGGAATCCAGATGAAACTACCCATTGATGTGCTCCATGCAGGGCCTGAACAAGGCGGCCAACTGCATGGAGAAACCAAAACGGCCGCCTGAATGCTTCAGACTCTGCCTTTGACCATCCCAATCAAAAGGAGCAGAGTCAACTATGAAATCAATCCATCGAAATCAAATCCATTCCAACGGGCAGCAGCCAAAGCGCCCGTTTGGTTTCTTCAAAAAGGAACGAAAAAAAACGGACAAGGATGTGTCTTGCGCCGTTTTGGACCTAACCAGCGGCAGCGTGCCAAAGCAGCTCATTCGCTTTACCATCCCGCTGCTGTTATCGAACCTGTTGCAGGGATTTTACAGCATGGTGGACATGGCGGTGGTGGGCCAGTTCGTGGGCAGCGCGGGGCTTGCCGCGGTGAGCAACGCCGCTCAGCTGAGCTTTGTTATCAATGCCGTGGGCATGGGAATCACCATGGGCGGAACAGTTCTGGTTGCGCGATGCAAGGGCGCCGGGGACGTACCGGGGCAAAAACGCGCCGTCGAAACCTTATTCGCCATGACGATGGCGGCCGCCCTTGTGATGACGGTCCTCAGCCTTCTCTTCTACCGGCAGGCCTTCTCCCTGCTGGGCGTTCCCCAGCCCGCTATGCAGGACGCCGACGCTTACATGGAAATTCTCTGCGCGGGAACGGTCTTCGTCTTCGGCTACAATATGGTGGTGGCGGTCCAGCGGGGGCTGGGAGACGCCAAACGCCCGCTTTACTTCGTCCTGCTGGCTTCCGTTCTCAACATCGTGCTGGACCTTCTGCTAGTGGGCGGGCTGCATCTGGGAACCCCGGGCGCGGCGGCGGCCACCATTGCCTCTCAGGCAGTATCCTTTCTGGCGGCTGCGGGTTACCTGCGCAGGCAGGAAGGGGATCTGTTTAATTTTCGCGTCAAGCGAATCCGCATCGGCAGACAGGAGGCTCTGACCATATTGCGCGTCGGGCTTCCCAGCGCCGCACAGACGGCGGTGGTCAATCTGTCCTACCTGCTGGTTACCGGCATGTTAAACCAGTTTGATGTGACGGTCGCTGCGGCGGCAGGCGCGGGGCTGAAAATCAATACCTTCGCGGGCATGTTCAGCTGGGCGGTGGGGTCGGCGGTGACCACCATGGTCAGTCAAAATCTGGGAGCGAAAAAAACGGAGCGAGCGGAGAAGGCCTGTAAAAGCGGACTTCTCCTGGCGATGGGAGCTACTGCTTTGGTAGCACTCCTGGTGAACCTAACGGCCCGTCCTCTGCTGGGCATATTCGATTCGGACCCGGCGGTGATCGAGGAAGGAGTGCGGTATCTTCGCATCTGCTGTTCCTTTAACGCGCTTTTTTATGGGGCCATGTACGTATTCGACTCCTTCGCCACCGGGGCGGGCAGCGCGGGGCTTGCCTTTGCCAACGCCTGTCTGGACGCCGTCGGCATGCGGCTTTTGCTTTGCTGGCTGCTGGGCTTCTGGCTGAGCCTAGGCGTGGAAGGCATCTATTGGGGGCAGGCGCTTTCCTCTGTCCTTCCCGCTGTGATGGGCGGGATCTACTTTCTGTGCGGGCGATGGAAACAAAAGGCGCTTTGAGCAGCTTTGGCTGAGGGCGTGTTTGTCTGGAACAGGGCCGAAACGCCCTTTTATAGGAAGGATTGGCCGTCTGTTCGCGCGGCAAAGGCTCAAAATAGAACAACCAGCAGGACCGCCGGCGTTTTCCATTACGCCGGCGGTCCTTCGTAAATGCCGTCTGTGTGAAACGGGCGATGCCTTTTTCCTGTTTTAGGGCGCAAACGTGCAGAACTGGCCGTTTGGCTTGCTTACGGCGGCGCGTTTGACCGGTTTGCTTGGGGCATACAAACGAAAAGGGCGGGATTTCTCCCGCCCTTTTGCCGCTTACTCCAATAAGCGTTGGAATTTTGCTTAGCCGATCTTGGTGATCTCAATGGAGCCGATACGGCCGCTCATAGCCGATCCGCCATAAGCCTGGGCATAAGCCGCCGCTTCCTCAGCGTCGCCCCAGATGGTGATCGTCAGCTTGCCGTCGGTCACTTCCACGTTATAGGTGTTCGGGCCGCCGTAGTTATCCGAAGCAACGCCTTCGGGCGTAACTTGGGTATGTATGTCGTCCTTGTTGTCCTGGAAGTAGAAGTGGGTGGTGTTGATGGAATCCTTCGCGCCGGTGTACATAAAGACACGATAGGTGCCGTTGGGCAGGTCTACCATGAACTTATATTCCGCGCCGCCTTCCGCGTACACAAAGTCGCAGATCTTCGCGCCGCCCGCCGCGGTCTTATAGGAATTGATCTCGCGGTCAAAACCGTACGCCTGGAGAAGTTCCAGCTTCTTGTTGTAGACGGTCTTCTCGGTCATCTGGGTGAAGCCGCCCTGAACCGGAGAAGTTTCGGTGCCGAAGTCGATCTTCCAGGAGGTCTGCCAGGCCGAGTTCGGGTCGACCAGGGACTTGGCCTCGGAAGCGGTCAGCGCGGTGCCGTAGATGGTCAGATCGTCCACATAGACGGTGCCCTTGCCTGCGCCTACGCGGACGTCCAGGTTGGAGAGAAATTCAAAGACAAAGGACATGTCTTCCGGCAAAGAGTAGACCTGCTCGCCGTCCACGTAAACGGCAATGCCGTCTTTACTGGTGGTGAACATGAAATAGGACCACTGATTGGAGGGAATAAACTCGGAAGGAATCGTGAGGAACGGCTCTCCTTCAATGTTTGCCTCAAAGAGGGAGGTGGAACCGGTGGTCTTGACCCACATGCCGATGCTGAAGCCCTCGGTGATGCCCTGGAAGGTATCGGACGGCAGCTTCAGGTAGTTTTCTTTGGAATCGTTTTCGTTGGTGACAGACAGAACCATGCTCTTATCGGCGTCGTTATAAGCAGACGCGGAACCGACCATGGTGCCGATGCCCACAAGACTGCCGGAGTTCTTGGTATAGAAGCCGTCGTTGGTACCGAAGTTATAGTTGTAAAGCGGGGTACCGCTGTAAGCTTCCGTATCCTCGGCAGCCTTATTGACCCGGACATTGAATTCCTTGATGGTCAAAGCGCCGTTTCTCATGACAACTGCAGTCAGAGTCGCGGTCTTGTTTTCGTCGGCACGGGTGATTTCACCGCAGGCCTTGATGACGGATGCGTCGCTGGTGGCCCAGAACACGGTGGTACCGAAATCGCCGGTGCTGCGCAGCGGCAGATCCACAGAAGTGGAGGAGGGCACGCTCAGCTTAGCCGCCGCGGCGTTAACCGCTTCAAAATCGCTGTCGCTGGTGGACAGGCGGGAACCCCAGATGGCGGTGTTGTTGCTGCCGTAAGCAGAGAAGGTCATAACCTGGCGCTTAAGGCCGGATTCATCCTGCTGCTTATAGAAAACGCCTTTATAGGTCACACCGTTGATGACCGCGTTCATATAATAGGTGCCCTCGGTCATGCTCCAGGTGCCTTCGATGTCGCCGGTGATGGTGCCGTCGGCATTGAGCGTGACAAGCAGGGTATCCTGCATGTAGGAGCTGGTGAGAGTGCCGTGGTCGACGAACTCGTAGTCGCCCACGATTTCGTCGAGCGCATAGCCGGTTTCAGAAATCTGATCGCCGGCATTCTCATAGACAGCCATGACCGGCCATCCCTCTTCGTTGCGGAACATCTGATGGATGCGGTTCTGATGGTTACCGCCGGTTTCAAACCGCTGGTGATAGATGTTGTAAAGCTGGCCGTCCACCACGATCATGGAATCGTGGCCGCCGTGCTTGTAGCCTTTGCTAAGGTTGGAGAAGTCATAGTTGCCCATGATCTTGACGCCGTATTCGTCCAGATTGGTCACATCCTCGCCGACCGCACCGTTCTTACCGGTGATGTCCACATAAGGGCCGGTGACGTCCTTGGAACGGAAAAGGCGCTGGTTGTAACCTTCGGTGATCTGGCCGTAGGTCACGTCAAGGTAGTAGTAATCGGAAACCGGGTCGTACACAATGTACGGACCTTCGCCGCCCAGAGAGTAGCCGCTCTGGATGCGGATACCAAAGTAACGGTCGATCTGCAGACCGGCCTCGGTGGTGCCGTCCTTGCCCGGGTATTTGGGCATGCCGGTGGCCGCGTCAAGCTCCAGCAGCCAGATGCCGCCCGCGTGAGAACCGTATACCATCCACATCTTGCCGTCCTTGTCAGTAAAGACAGCGGGGTCGATGCACTGGGGATATTCGGCCACGTTGTAGGTGCCGTCCGCCAGAACCCAGTCGTTGTTGAAGCCTTCCAGGGTGCCGGCTGCGATCAGCTCATCCAGATGGGTGTTGGTGTAGATGGTGTCCACCGTGACACCGGGCTCGTCCGGGCCGCCGCAGGTGGTGAAGCCGGAGTAGACCACGTTGGCGCCGAAGGTATACGGGCCGGTGATGGACTGGGAAGTAGCAAAGCCAATAACGCCACGCTTATAGTTGGAAGACGCCGGATAGTAGATCATGTAAGCGCCCTTGGTGCCGTCCTTATTGACGAAATCCTTATTATAGATGACGCAAGGCGCCCAAATGGCGGTGCCGTTGCCGGCGTTGGTGGAACCATCCTTATAGCCTGCGAAGGACAGGTCCAGATTGGAAGCGATATCGGAGCCGTAGAGACTCGTGCGCACGCCAGTCCAGTTAATCAGGTCAGAGGACTTGGCCACGCCCTGATTGGAACCGAAGATGTAGTACTCGCCCGTGTCCTTATCCTTGACGATGGACGGGTCATGCACGGAAGAACGGCTCTTGGAATCGGCCGGGTCAAACTCTTCCGGCTGGTAGGCACCCACACTGACGGTGAAGGTTTCCCCGGAGTCGATCCATCTCTTGGAGTCGTCCGCATACTTCACCGTAAAATTACGGATGCCGCGGCTGCCCACGCTGGTCATCAAAACCCAGCTGCGGGTGCCGTCGTCGTTCTCCGAGTAAAGGCGGGTGCTGACCATACCGTTGCCGTACTCGTTAAAGAGCGCGACCTGGGTGGTGCCTTTGCCGGTTACCACAGTCACCGGGAACAGCTCGTTGACCGCCGCGGAAGTGGGGCCGTTGGCGCTGATAAAGGTCGGCTCCTCATAGTCCGGGACGTCCGGCTCATACTTCTGCACGATCTTGAAGGAAACGGTAACGCCGGTATCCACGCCGTCCGCCATAACCTTCAGGGTGCGCTCACCCATAGTGGCTACGTTGAGAGTGATGGTCCAGGTGTTGGTGCCGTCTCCATTGGGGGTAGAGACACGGTCGGATACCAGACCCGCGCCGGATTCATTGGCTAAGTACACCTTTGCCGCCGACGCAGGGGCCTTGACGGTTACGACGATCGGATCCGCGATTCCATAAACCTCTCGGTCGGCGCTGGCGGTATAGGAATCCGCCGCGAAAGCCATGACCGATCCGAAGCTCATCATGCTCACGATCATCATAACAGCCAGAACCACAGACAACAGCTTTTTGAGTTTCATGTTTGATCCCCTTTCACTTTCTTTTCTCATTGCAGCCGTTTCTCGCTCTAAAAAGCAACATTTCTACATGTAGCAGCCGCAATACGCAAATGGTAGCCCCATCGGATGCGCCCGAAAAAATTTGCACAAATTCATCCTTTCTATCAACGGAATTTGATGAGGTTTCCCATGTGTTTTTAGTGTACTACATCTTCAATTGAGAATAAAGCTAAATTTTTAGAAGAAAAAAACGGTTTTTTAAACGTTTTTTTGTTGGAACAGGCATTTCTCAGAGCGGAGCACGTTTTCTCCCGGTTCTGGGATAAATCCGTCCATATGCCGCGCATAATTTCATATTTATGCAACATTTATTACATACATTTTCCGTACAAGATTTCTTGTGTTTTTTCCCGGAATGCAATTTTTTTCCGGATATCCAGGTTTCACTGCATTTTTATTTCTTGCATTTTCCACTTATAGAAAATATACGATAAAAATGACGTTGCTTTTTCCCAGTTTCATGTAATTGTGCGGACGACTGCGCGCAGAAGGCGTATGGAGTTCTCCGACACACCGCCTTGCGCGTACATAAGAAGGAACAGCGGCAAAAGAGTATCTCTTTATGGAAAACAAAAGCGACAAAAGTAGACTCTGGAACTTTCTAGCAAGTATGGCTTTTTGACGGCAGCCGTAGTATGATAAAAGAAAGCCGCCGGGAAAACAAGCGGCATTTGGAAGGTGATGACGTGAAACGCTGCATAGTCGAGTCTGGAATAGTGGATAACAAATAAAACAGGAGGATTCCCATGACTATTCCAGAAAATAGATATCCGCGCGCCAACGACCGGGATACGGTCTATTTAAACCGGGTGGTTACCAACCCCAACATCCAGGTGGGGGACTATACCTTTTATCACGATTTTGTCCGCGACCCTGCCCAGTTTGAAACAAATAATGTACTCTATCATTATCCAGTCAACAAGGACCGGCTGCTCATCGGAAAGTTTTGTTCCATCGCCTGCGGCGCCAGGTTTCTCTTTACCAGCGCGAACCATGCCCAAACATCCCTGTCCACCTATCCCTTTCCCATCTTCTTTGAAGAATGGGGCCTGGAGAAGGAACAGGTCACGTCCGCATGGGACAACAAGGGCGATATCGTCATTGGCAACGACGTTTGGATTGGATATGAGGCGGTCATCCTGTCCGGGGTGCACATCGGCGACGGCGCTGTTATCGGTGCCCGGGCAGTCGTAACCAAGGACGTGGCGCCTTACACGGTGGTAGGCGGAGTTCCGGCCAAAAAGATCAAGCTGCGCTTTGACGAGGAAACGGTCCGGCGGCTGCTTACCCTTCGGTGGTGGGATTGGCCGGCGGAAAAAATCCAAAAAAACCTTTCCGCGATCACTCAGGGAAACCTGGCGCTTCTCAACGATTAATCCTGTGCAAAATCTATTTGCCTGCACAAAAAGGAGCAAAGCGAAACGCTTTGCTCCTTTTTCCTTTTTCTCTGCCTTTTTTCAGGAACAGCCGCTCCAGCCGCAGGATTTGCAGATGGAACAGCCTCCTTCAAACACCAGCTCTTCCCCGCACTGAGGGCAGGGATTCTCCGCGTCCGTTTCAGGCTCCTTCTTTTCTTCCGTCAGGCCCAGCTCCTCCTGAAGCTCCTTCCACATATCAAGCAGGGCGTTGCCCACCGCGATGGGGCAGCATGCCCCTTTGGAGGTATCATGCTTGGTGGCGGTACGCACCGCGTAGGAAGGACAGGAGCCGCAGCTGTAAAGCTGGTCGACGATGGTATGAATGTCGCACCCGCTGCGGGCGGATAGGGAGATCATCCGAGAAAGGCCGATCATAAAGTTGTTGCAGCCGCCGGTGGAACCTTTGTTGAGATAGGTTTCCAGCAGCGCGCCGGTCTGCGGGTCAAAGAAAGCCGTACAGTGCAGGCTGCCGCAGCCGGTCATCAGCTTGCGCTTTTTGCCCACTACGTTGTTACTGACCTGGACGATCTCGCCCCGGCGCAGGCCGGAGGGCTCCCGGTCGGCTTTTTTCTCGTCCACCGTCAAAATTCCGGTGCGGCGGCAACCGTCCCGGAAGATGGTGACGCCCTTGAGCCCTTTTTCCCAGGCGAGCTGGTAAAGGGCCTGAGTTTCTTCCTCGGTAAAGGAATTGGGCACGTTGACCGTAGAGCTGATGGAGGCATCAATGTGACGCTGCCACACCGCCTGCATAGCGATACGATCCCGGTAGTCAATGGTCTGGGCGGTAACGAACCATGCGGGCAGCTCCTCGTCATCCACTATTCCATGGGCGGTGCGGTACTGCTGCACAATGGGGGTATATACCTTATAATAAACGTCCTTGCCGTGCAGAGACTCGGTCTTTCGCTCATAATAATTGGCAAAGACCGGTTCAATTCCCCCGGAAATACCCAGCATGGTGGATAAGGTGCCGGTGGGAGCGATGGTCAGAAGCTGAGAATTGCGCAGGCCGTACTGGGAGACAAGCTGTGCCGTTTCCTCGTCGGCGTTTTCCTGAAAGTAAGGAGTTTGCATAATTTCCGCCACGTTGCATTTGGGGTACGCCCCTTCTTCTTTGGCAAGAAGGGCGGAGGCGGCCATGGCTGCGTTGCTCATAAGACGGCCGATCCGGTCGCACAGCTCCACCGATTCAGGCGAACCGTAAGGAAGCTCCAGGTCAATCAGCATATCCGCGATACCCATGACCCCAAGGCCGATCTGACGCCAATTGCGGACACTGTCCTTCTGTTCCTCAAGCGGATGCAGCGGCAGTCCCTCGTCGAGCACATCGTTGAGCGCCTTGACCGAAACCGCCACCGCCTGGCAGAAGGCTTCCTCGTCGAACTGCTTGTCTTTGACAAAGGCGGCCAAGTTCAGGCTGCCAAGCAGACAGCTGCCGCCGGCCGGAAGAGGTTCCTCGGCGCAGGGATTTGTGCCGGCAAAGACGAATTCCTTGGTATTGCTCAGCAGGTTCCATCTGCAAATGCGGTCCCAGAACAGAGCACCAGGTTCTGCAAAGTCCCAGTTCATCCGGGCAATTTCGTTGAAAACTTTCCGGGCACGCACGGTTTTCGTGATGGTTTCGCCGGTGGCCTTACGGGTAAAATGCAGGGTGAAATCCGCGTCTTCCTTCACCGCCTGCATAAAGGCGTCGGAAATGCGCACGGAAATGTTGGCTTTGGTCACCCGGGTTAAGTCGGACTTGACATGGATGAATTCCTCCAAATCTGGATGGGCGCAGTCAATGGAAATCATCAGCGCACCCCGCCGGCCGTTTTGCCCGATCAGGCCGGTGACCATGGAGTAAAGGTCCATAAAGGAGACCGAGCCGGAGGTAGCTTTCGCGGTATTGTTGACCATAGCGCCCCGGGGGGCCAGGCCGGAAATATCAATGCCGCAGCCGCCGCCGAAACTGAAGGTGCGGGCAAGCTTTTTGGCGCAGTCAAAGATGGATTCTAGACTGTCCTCGGGCGGGGTGAGCACATAGCAGTTGCTGTAGGTCACCTTGACGCCGTCCTTATATAAACCGCGGTTGGAGAGGATACGCCCTCCAAACAGGAACTTCTTCTGCGCGATGAGGCCGCGCACCTCCCCGTCCCCGCCGCTGACCCGGTCAAGCCATTCTTCAAAGCTTTCCTGCCGGTAGCAGTACTTGCTCTGCCAGATATCGATTCCCAATTGATTGTGTTCTCCCAGCCATTCCTGGACCGTCATACTGGTTCCTTCCCTTCCATTCATAAAATACGTCCATAGTCCCTGTCTGTTTTTACGGTCTCTGTTTTCTGCATACGACGGTTTCGTCGCCTTGCTTCCTAGTATACCACTTCCCTGGCCCAGCGCAAAGACCCGGAATATTTTTACGTTTGCCGTGAAAAAATCCCCGGCACGCGATGCGTACCGGGGATCTCACTGGAGGCGCCACCCAGACTTGAACTGGGGAATCAGGGTTTTGCAGACCCGTGCCTTACCACTTGGCTATGGCGCCGTATAGGAATGGACGCTTCTCATCCACATCTTGAATTCCAGAAGCGTCCATTCATTTGGAGCGGACTACGAGGCTCGAACTCGCTACCTCCACCTTGGCAAGGTGGCGCTCTACCAGATGAGCTAAGTCCGCAAACTGGTGCCTCCGGGCGGAATCGAACCACCGACACGGGGATTTTCAGTCCCCTGCTCTACCGACTGAGCTACAGAGGCAAATATGGCGACCCGGAACGGGCTCGAACCGTCGACCTCTAGCGTGACAGGCTAGCGTTCTAACCAGCTGAACTACCGGGCCATTTGTTTGGTGGGAACAACAGGGCTCGAACCTGTGACCCCTTGCTTGTAAGGCAAGTGCTCTCCCAGCTGAGCTATGCTCCCTTTTCCAAGTGTTCCCGGTGTTTTACCGGCGACTTGTATATATTACTATAAGTCGCGGGGATTGTCAACACCCAATGCAAAATTTTTCGGCAAGAAATTTGCATGTATGTCAGCGCTCATTTTGTCGGCAGAAATTCCAATGGAAACCGGTTTGGTATGCTTCCCGCTTCGATAGAAGCCGTACACAAACGGAAGCCTTTTTCGTTGCCGCTGGTTCCCATGATTCAGGGTATGCGCATACAAAGAAAAATATACCTGCAAATGCAAAAAGCAACCCTTTTTTCTGTGCATGAAAAAAGAACCGGCCGCCGCATATTTCTTCTTTTCCCCGGTCATACTATTACCGCAATGAGAACAAACCAATTGCGTTTGCTTGTTCTCAACGCAAGAGCAGCCGGCGGCTAATTCCGCCGGCTGCTTTCCTGTGTAATACCGTAAATTAAGAAAAAGAGCGCGTAGGAGGGCCATTCAGGCCCTACGCGCTCTTTTTGATACACACTGCCCGGCGGTTAAGATAGGGTCAACTGTTCTCCAATGTCCTCCTGGGCGGGCAAGGCGCCGGTAGCGGGGATATTCTTGGTGCGGTACCGGTCTGGCTTTGCGAGCATCCCATCCTTATAAGGGGTTACGGCCGCCATCCGGTGGTTTTTCTTCAGGGTCATCACCGAAACGCCGATGGTATCCCGGGTGGCCTTGGGAGAAATGGCTCCCGTGTGCACCAGGAGCATCCGGCGGGAGGAAGACTTGAGGAGTACCTCCCGGTCCTCGGGCAGATAGAGAATCCCAGCTAAAGGCGACTTGTCCGAATAGGCGTTTACCAGCTTCTTGCGGTTGGTCTTGGTGGCGTATTTCTCGAAGGACACCTTCGCAGCCTTGCCGTTTTCGAACACAAAGAGCATGAAGCCCGCATAATCCTTGGTGGCCACCAAGTAGATCACGTTCTCGCCCTCGTCCATTCCCAGCTTTGCGGGAATATAGTCGCCGAGCGTGCTGATGCGGGTGTCGTCAAAATCGGAAGCCTTGGCTTTATAGACCTTACACTGGTCGGTAAAGAACAAAAGGTCGGTATTGTTGGTAGCCTCCATTGCCTGGGCTACCGCATCCCCCTCCTTGAGCTTATGCTCCGAACTCATGCGAAGAGACTGGGGGGTGACCTTCTTAAAGTACCCTTCCCTCGTCAGGAACAGGTGGACCGGGTAATCGGGCACCTCCTCCTCGATCTCCATATCCTTCACCTCGTAAAGGATTTCCGACCGGCGGGGCTGGCCGTATTTCTGAGCGATGGCGGTCAGTTCCTTGATGATGATCTCTTTTACCTTGCGTTCGCTGCCTAAAATAGCGGTGAGCTCTTCGATTTCCTTCTCCAGCTTCTCGGTTTCCTCCATGCGCTTGAGGATGTATTCCCGGTTTAGATGGCGAAGCCGGATTTCCGCTACGTATTCCGCCTGGATTTCGTCGATGCCGAACCCGATCATCAGATTCGGTACCACCTCCGCTTCCTCTTCGGTTTCCCGGACGATGCGGATGGCTTTGTCGATGTCCAGCAGGATTTTGGACAGGCCCTTGAGCAGATGCAGCTTGTCCTGGGCTTTTTTTAGATCAAAGGACACCCGGCGGCGCACGCAGCTGCTGCGGAATTTCACCCATTCGTTTAAAAGCTCCTTAATGCCCATCACCTTGGGCACTCCGCCGATGAGCACGTTGAAGTTACACGAGAAGGTATCCTCCAGGGGCGTCATTTTGTAGAGCTTCTGCATCAGCTTGTCCGGATCCGCGCCCCGCTTTAAGTCAATGGTGATTTTCAGGCCCGCCAGGCCCGTCTCGTCCCGGATGTCCGCCACTTCCCGGACCTTCGCGCTTTTGACCAGCTCCACCACCTTGTCGATGATCGCTTCAATGGTCGTGGTGGGTGGAATCTGAGTAATGTCGATGCAGTGGCTCTCCTTGTCGTACTGGTAGACCGCGCGCACCCGCACACCGCCCCGGCCGGTGCGGTAGATCTTATCAAACCCGTCCCGGTCGTAGAGAATGCGCCCGCCCAAAGGAAAATCCGGCGCCTGCAGCGTGGAAGCCACGTCGTGGTCCGGGTCCTTCATCAGGGCGATGGTGGTCTCGCAGACCTCCCTGAGGTTAAACGGGCAGATGGAACTTGCCATACTGACCGCGATGCCGGTGTTGGCGTTGACGAGCACCGTGGGAAACGCCGCGGGCAGCAGAGTGGGTTCCTTTAAGGTATTGTCGTAATTGTCCACAAAGTCCACGGTGTTCTTGTCGATATCCCGGAAGAGCTCCTGGCAGATGGAATCGAGCTTTACCTCGGTGTACCGGGAGGCGGCGTACATCATGTCTCTGGAATAGGACTTGCCGAAGTTCCCCTTCGAATCCACAAAGGGATGCAGCAGGGTTTCGTTTCCCCGGGAGAGACGGACCATGGTTTCGTAAATGGCGGCGTCCCCGTGGGGGTTTAGCTTCATGGTGGAGCCCACTACGTTGGCGGACTTGGTCCGCGGCCCGGTCAGAAGCCCCATCTTGTACATGGTGTAAAGCAGCTTGCGGTGGGAAGGTTTGAACCCGTCGATCTCCGGCAAGGCCCGGGAGACGATGACGCTCATGGCGTAGGGCATGTAATTCTTCTCCAGCGTATCGGTAATGGGCTGGATGACCACCTCCCCCGCGCCTTCGATGTACCCCTTCATGGCGGGCTTTCTTTGGGGCGCAGACTTTCGTTTTCTCGGCGGCATACGGATCCTCCTTTCCCGTTAAGATACGTCGGCCATATCCAGGTAATCCTGGCCGAACTGCGAAATAAAATCCTTGCGTCCGGGCAGATTGTCCCCCAGAAGCAGGTCGAACATGGCGGCGGTTTTTTCCACCTCGGCCGCCGTCACCTGAATGAGCCGACGGGTATCCGGGTTCATAGTGGTCAAGCTCATCATTTCCGGTTCGTTCTCGCCAAGCCCCTTGGATCGCTGGAGGGTGTACTTCACGTCCCCGATCTTCTGCAACACCTGGGTCTTTTCCCGGTCAGAATAGGCAAAATAGGTTTCATCCCTGGTGGTGATCTCGTAAAGGGGCGATTCGGCAATAAATACCTTTCCCTCGTCAATGAGGGTGGGCATAAGCCGGTAAAGCATGGTGAGAATCAGGGTACGGATCTGAAACCCGTCCACGTCCGCGTCGGTGCAGATGATGACCTTGTTCCAGCGCAGGGCGCTCAGATCAAAGGAGGAGATGTCTTTGTTGGCCTTGGTTTTGACCTCCACCCCGCAGCCGAGCACCTTGCAAAGGTCGGTGATGATGTCGTTTTTAAAAATGCGGTCGTAGTCGGCTTTCAGGCAGTTCAAAATTTTGCCCCGCACCGGGATAATGGCCTGAAAATCCGGGTTTCTGGCCTGCTTACAGGCGCCCAGGGCGGAGTCTCCCTCCACGATGTACACTTCCCGGATGGAGGTGTCCTTGCTGCGGCAGTCGACGAACTTTTCCACGCGGTTGGACAGGTCGATGTTGCCAGAGAGCTTTTTGCGGCTGGTGATGCGCAACTTCTCCGCTTCCTCCCGGCTTCGCTTGTTCACAAGCACCTGGGCGGCGATTTTCTCTGCGTCCAGGGGGTTCTCGATGAAATAAACCTCCAGCTGATGGCGCAGAAACTCGGTCATGGCCTCCTGGATGAACTTGTTGTTGATGGCCTTTTTGGTCTGGTTTTCGTAAGAGGTCTGAGTGGAGAAGGAAGAAATGACCACGATCAGACAGTCGGCCACGTCCTGAAAGGTAATCTTGCTTTCCGACTGCTTGTATTTGGAGTTTTGCTTGAGCCAGGCGTCGATCTGGGAAACGAAGGCGGAGCGCACCGCCTTCTCCGGCGCGCCCCCATACTCGAGCCAGCTGGAATTGTGGTAGTATTCCGCGGTGCAGACCTTGTTGGAAAAGCAGACGGCGGCGTTGATCTTCACCTTGTATTCCGGCTTGTCCGCCCGGTCCCGGCCCCGGCGCTCGGTCTGCCACAGCTGCACTCCGGTCATGGCCGTATCCCCAGCCAGCTCCGCCACATGGTCGGCAATGCCGTTTTCATAGAGGTACTCGTAGGTTTCAAACCCGTTCTTTCCCTCGTCCTTCAAAAGAAAGCGCAGCCCCGCGTTGACGATGGCCTGGCGCTTTAAAATATCCTGGTAGTATTCGAGAGGGATCGCAATGTCGGTAAACACCTGCAAGTCCGGGCGCCAACGAATTCGAGTCCCGGTGGGATGACGGGGAGACGCCGGTTCCTTGTGAAGCCCGCCCACGTTTTCTCCGCGCTCGAAATGCAGGGTATACTTTGTGCCGTCCCGGTAGATTTCCACGTCCATATACTCGGAAGAATACTGGGTGGCGCACAAGCCCAAGCCATTGAGGCCCAGAGAGAATTCATAGCTTTCCGCGTCCATATTGTTGTACTTGCCTCCCGCGTACAGCTCGCAGAAAACCAACTCCCAGTTGAACTTCTCCTCTTTGGGATTATAGTCCACCGGGATGCCGCGCCCAAAGTCCTCCACTTCCACCGAGCCGTCCCCATAGCGGGTGACGATAATTTGCTTGCCGAAGCCCTCTCTCGCCTCGTCGATGGAGTTGGAAAGAATCTCGAACACCGAATGCTCGCAGCCCTCCAGCCCGTCCGACCCAAAGATAACCGCCGGGCGTTTGCGCACCCGGTCCGCCCCTTTGAGCGAGGATATGCTGTCATTTCCGTACTCCTGTTTTTTCTTTGCCATGTTGCCTCTCCTTCCGGCATGGATTGCTTTTTGCCGCAAAGACGGCATACGCTCAAATGTAGAAAATTTTTCCATTATCGAAAACGCTTATATTTATTCAATTTACACCATTCCCGAAACTCTGTCAAGTATACCAGCTGGATGGTCCTCTTTACACAGATACAACCGAATTCCATACTGCTGGGTATATGTTTTATTGTTATGGAAAAAACGGTCCTCTGTTTTCATCCGCTTCGGCTCTCGGCGTTGAGACCTATGAAAAGATGGCGTACGACTCATTTATTCGACCTCTTTTGCAAAAAACACGTCCTGTTGCGCTTCTATAAACCCATTCTTTTTATAAAAGTAATATGCAGGAGCATTTTTATTCGTTTTCAATATAATTCGTTTGATTCCTCTTTCCCGGAGAAATATTTCGATTTGCCGCAAGAACTCCGTACCCGCGCCAGAGCCCTGCTTCTCTGTTTTGATCCCAAGGTCATCAATACAATACTCCGTACCGGTATACCAATGCCTAACTCTTCCAAGCGAAACGCCAATCATTTGTCCATTCTCAAATAACCCGAGCGCCAATGAGTTGGGGTTTCCGACCAAATCCACAATATACGCGCAAAACTGAGCTTCATCGCTCCAATCATCGTTCCATGGGGCCGCTGAAAAGGCGTCACGAATCAAATTCCGGATTTCTCCACTCTCAGCAATACTTAGTTTTCTCAGTTCAAAATTCATTTTAATACCCCTTTCTGCCGTATTGAGAAAATAAAAAACGTATGCAAGGACCAGCCTTGCATACGGAAAAGGTGCTCAACCGATGGATGTTCTGCTTTTTTATTTTATCAACCGTTGGGAGAAATGTCAATCCAACGTACAAAAGCCTTTCTTTGTCCGAGACGATTGCCGTCTTTTGGGAAAACGATAAGCAGGAGCGTCAAAAGGCGCTCCTGCTTTGCATATGAAGCCATTATTCCTTGTCGTTCAAGGTATGGTTCTCCTCAGAGGAGTCGGT
The DNA here is from genome assembly GCF_040096205.1 of Solibaculum intestinale. Taxonomy (NCBI): domain Bacteria; kingdom Bacillati; phylum Bacillota; class Clostridia; order Eubacteriales; family Oscillospiraceae; genus Solibaculum; species Solibaculum intestinale. The sequence continues at coordinate 57,351 of NZ_JBBMFD010000004.1, forward strand.
GCCCAGGTAGTTCTGAGGCATTGCCGATTCCTCCACCTGTTTGGGTTCCGCTTCCATAATAGCCCGGAATTCCTCTCCGGAAAGCTTCTCTCCGCTGAAGAGGGCCATGGCAACCTCGTGCAGCTTCGCCATATGATCGGTGAGGATCTTCTCGCAGTGACGGTAGCCGGTCATCACGATGTTGTGCACTTCGTTGTCAATCTTGTTGGCCAGCTCCTCGGAATACTCGCGGGTATGGCCGAAGTCACGGCCCAGGAATACCTCGTTCTGGCTGGAACTGTAAGAAATCGGGCCGATGGTATCGCTCATGCCGTATTTCATGACCATCTTTTTGGCCATGTCGGTGGCCCGCTCGATATCGTTGGAAGCACCGGTGGAAATGTCGCCCAGCACCACCGCTTCCGCCACCCGGCCGCCCAAGAGGCTGACGATCTGCTCGTTCATCTCCAGCTTGGTCATGTGAGCCTTATCCTCTTTGGGCAGAGACATGGTATAACCGCCCGCCATGCCCCGGGGGATAATCGAAATCTGATGGACCGGGTCCTGAGTCGGCAGGAAATAAGACGCAATGGCGTGGCCCGCCTCGTGATAGGACGTAATCTTCTTATCCCGCTCGTTGACCACGTGAGAACGCTTCTCCACGCCCATGACCACCTTGATGGTGGCTTCCTCCACCTCGGCCATGGTGATGGCCTTGAGGCCCTTGCGGGCGGCCAGGAGCGCCGACTCGTTGAGCAGGTTCTCCAAATCCGCGCCGGTAAAGCCGGAGGTGGTTTTCGCAATGGTGGACAGGTCCACGTCCGGGGCAATGGGCTTGCCTCTGGCGTGTACCTTCAAAATCTCTTCTCTGCCCTTGATGTCCGGATAGCCCACCATAATCTGGCGGTCGAACCGGCCCGGACGCATCAGGGCGGGATCCAGGATATCCGCGCGGTTGGTGGCCGCGATCATGATGACGCCTTCGTTGGCGCCAAAGCCGTCCATTTCCACAAGCAACTGGTTTAGCGTCTGCTCGCGCTCGTCGTGGCCGCCGCCGAGACCCGCGCCGCGCTGACGGCCAACCGCGTCGATTTCGTCGATAAAGATGATGCAGGGCGCGTTCTTCTTGGCCTGCTCAAACAGGTCGCGCACACGGGACGCACCTACGCCTACGAACATCTCCACAAAGTCAGAGCCGGAGATGGAGAAAAACGGAACGCCCGCTTCGCCCGCCACCGCGCGGGCCAGCAAGGTTTTACCGGTACCGGGAGGGCCCACCAGCAGCACGCCCTTGGGCACCCGGGCGCCCAGCTCGTTAAACTTGCGGGAGTTTTTGAGGAAGTCCACGATTTCCCGGAGCTCTTCCTTTTCCTCGTCCGCGCCCGCCACATCTGCAAAGGTGGTTTTCCTCTTTTCGTCCGAAACCTGCTTGACCTTGGCCTTACCGAAGTTCATGGTTTTCGAACCGCCGTCGAGTCCCTGGGTCATCCGCCGCATCATAAAGACGTACAGAAGCACCATGGCAACGATCAGGATGATGGTGGGCAGGAAGCTTAGCAGCCAGGGCATATCCGACGCCGGCTGGTATTCGTATTTCATCTGGTCGGCGGGAGCCTTGCCTTCGTTGTACGCTTCGATGTAGGGCAGGGTGTCTTCCCGGAAGATGGTCAGGTTCGCAAGCTTATAGCTGATTTTTTTCTTGGTGCCGTCTTCCTCGTTGACGATCATCTCCATGTTACCGCTGCCCGTGTCCACCACAAATTCAGAGACCTTCTCGTCTTTAAAATACTGGAGGATTTCCGAGTATTGCAGGGTTTTCTGCGGCGTGGACATCAAAAACATGTACACCACGATGATGATCAAAATGGGAACACCCGCGTAGATTAACAGATTCCGGACATGTTTATTCAAGTATTTATTCACTCCTTGCGCCTTTGTGACAGGCGTAATCTCTCAATTACGAGTCAATGAACTCTGGCTTCAATACCCCGATGAACGGGAGATTGCGGTACTTTTCATTATAGTCAAGCCCATAGCCCACAATGAACCGGTCCTCTACCAGGGCACCCGTGTAATCCGGGAACACCTCGCTTAAGCGCCGGGCGGGCTTGTCGAGCAGAGTGCAGATTTTAATGCTGGCCGGGTTTCTTGCTTTTAATGTTTTGAGTATATAAGAAAGGGTCATGCCGCTGTCGAGAATGTCCTCCACAATCAGCACATCATAACCCTCGATTGGCTTTTTCAAATCCATAAGAATCCGGACCATGCCGGAGGGTTTGGTTCCTTCGTAGCTGGAAATCGCCATAAAGTCCACACAGCAGGGCACGGTGATGGCGCGCATCAGGTCCGCAATGAACATAAACGAGCCTTTTAAAATCCCTACTATAAGTAAATTCTTTCCGATATAGTCCCGGCTTATTCTCTCGCCCAGACCGCTGACGATCCGCATGAGTTCCTTTTCATCAAAAAGAACCGACTCCACATCCTCCATCATAAGCCATCTTCCTCCCTAACGTCAAGTAGCAGCAGGGAAATCGTTTCCCCCGTGGCCGTTACCCGCCGGTCGCATCCAAACCCTTCCACCCACACGATTCCTTCGTCATCCTCCACCACGGCGACCGCGTCCCGGTCTTTGGGCGGGATGTTCGCTTCCTGAAAGAGCTTTTTCAGAGATTTGGTGCAGTTTCGCCTGGAAAGAGTGAGCTTATCGCCGGGCCGGCGGCTTCGGACCCGTAAAGTTCCCTTTATTTTAGCATAGTCAAGGGCATGATAAAATAAAAAATTGTAAACATTCTGTCCGTCCCGTTCCATTTTCTGCGTGCAAATCCAGCGGCAGCCTACTTTGGTTTCTCCCGGGACGGCAAGGGCTGTGGCCGGCAGGAACGTTTTCTCTTCCTCCTCTTTTCCAGAAACCGTCAGCCTGCCGCGCTGCACCGTCATACGCACGCCGCCGGGCAGGTCTGTGCTTCCTCCTCCATGGAGAATCCCGGTAAGCGCCGGTTCATGCGCCGCGCCTATGGACCCGCCCGCATTCTTTGCCAACCGCACCAAGGCGCGAAACCGCAGTGGGGAAGGCAGCTTTGCCAAAGCGGCGGCATCGAACCCCTCGTCTTTTTTGGCAGCCGAAAGGGCGTTCTGTGCCAGGGTTTCCAAGAGCTCCTCTTCCTCCCGCAGAAACCGAGTCATGCGGGAAATCCCGGAAAGCAAGCTTGGGTTGAGACCTTTTAGCACCGGTGTCACCGAAAGACGAAGCTGGTTGCGGGCAAATTCACTGGAAAGGTTGGAAGAATCGGTCACATAGGATAGGCCGTGGGTCTTGCAGTAGGCCTCGATTTCCGCTCGTTCAAAGAAAAGCAGCGGGCGGATGATCCTTTCCCGCACCGGTGGGATGCCGCACAAGCCTTTGAGCCCCGTTCCCCGGACTAGGTTTAAAAGAACGGTTTCCAGATTGTCGTCGGCGGTGTGGGCGGTGGCAAGTACGGCACCGTGCTTTTTCGCCTGCGCCTCCAAGAAGGCGTAACGAAGCCGCCGGGCGCATTCCTCCACCGATTCCCCGGTACACGCCGCTTCCCCTTTGACGTCCACCCGCGTGCTGAAATATGGGACCGACCAGGCTTCGCAAAGGGTTCGGCAAAAAGCCTCGTCCCGGTCCGCCTCGTCCCCACGCAGGCCGTGATGGACGTGCCCCGCCAGCACCGTCAGCTTCCGGGTTTTCCGAAGCAGAACAAAACGATGAAGAAGCGAAACCGAATCGGCTCCTCCCGACAGGGCGACCAGCACGGTTTCGCTTGCGCAGAGCATATGAAACTGCTCGAGAGTCTCAACAAATTTATCCATTGGGTCGAATAAACTCCTGCGTCGTAAAGCGGGTGAACTGGCCCTCCCAGTGGAGCGGCACCGTTTCCACCGCGCCGTGGCGGTTTTTGGCGATGATGAGCTCGGCGGCGTTGGGGTTTTCCGACTGGCCGCCGTCCTCCCCGTCCTTATAGTACGTGCTGCGGTACAAGAACATGACCACGTCCGCGTCCTGCTCGATGGAGCCGGAGTCGCGCAGGTCGGCAAGCTGAGGGCGGTGCTCCGCCCGGTGCTCGCTGCCGCGGGAGAGCTGGGCCAGCAGCAAAACCGGCACGTCCAGGTCCTTGGCCATAACTTTGAGGGTCCGAGTGATCTCGGAAACCTCCTGGACCCGGTTTTCCGTGCGCCGGCCGGTGGTCATCAAACCCAAATAGTCGATCATCACCAGGTCCACCTGCTTCATCCGGCGAAGCTTCGCCTTAATTTCCGGGACGGTGATGGTGGAGGTATCGTCAAAATAAATAGGGGCGTTATGGAGCATGGAAGCCGCCATGGAAAAGGATTTCCACTCCTCCGGCGACAGACGCCCGGAGGTCAGCTGCGGCCCGGAAATGCGCGCTTCCGAGGAAAGCATACGCATGACAAGCTGCATGCAGGACATTTCCAAGGAGAAAAACGCCACCGTTTTCTTCTGCTTCACTCCCACGTTGTAGGCAAGGTTTAAGGCAAAGCTGGTTTTGCCCATGCCAGGGCGGGCCCCCAGAATAAGCAGGTCTGACTTATTGAAGCCGGTGAGCACCGCGTCCACCCCGGAAAGGCCGGTGGACAAGGGCGCAAATTCGCCGGTTTCGTCGGTGGAGAGTTTTTGCAGCCGGTCGTAGGCTTCCACGATGACGCTGCCGATGTGCCGCAGTTCCCCCGTGTCCCGGCCTTGGCGGATGTCGTAGATTTTCTGCTCGGCGCTGTCTAAAAGCACGTCGGCAGGAGTCTGCCCGTCAGCGGCGGTGTCGATGATTTCCCGGGACGCCAGGATCAGGGTGCGGATGTCGTACTTATTGCGTACAATCTCCGCATAGGTCATGACGTTTGCGATGGACGGGACCATCTGGGCGAGCTGGGTTAAGTAGGTTTTGCCCGCCGCGTCGTCATACACCTCCGCCGCCGTGAGCGCTTCGAGAACGGTGACAAAGTCCACCGGCTTCTGAAAGTCCTCCAGTGCGCACATCTGGGCGTAGATGGCCCGGTGCTGGGCCAGATGGAAATACTCCGGCTTTCGCAACACGCTGCGCACCCGGGAAAGACAGGAGCTGTCCAGCAAAATAGCACCCAAAACCGACTGCTCCGCTTCCAGGCTATAAGGCAGATTCAGCCCGTCCATTCCAAACGAATTCGACGCCGCACACATAAATTCCGGTTCCCTCCCTTCCTTCTCATTTATGCACCAAGATGCAGGCGGGGAAATTCCCCGCCTGCATCCGTCTTATCGGTTGCGCCTGCGTGCCGATAAACCGCACGGCTTTGTTGTTTATTCGCCTACGAGCACGTAAATATCCGCGGTAATGCCGGTGTAAAGCCGGACCTGGGCCTCATAGGTGCCGAACGCTTTGATGTCGCCGTCCATGGCGATTTTGCGCTTATCAATCTCCACACCCAGCTGCTTGCCCAGCGCCTCGGCCACTTCCTTGGAGGTCACCGAGCCGAAAAGCTTGCCGCCCTGGCCCGCCTTGGCGGAAATCTTCACCGTCTTTCCGGCAAGCGCTGCCGCCGCTTCCTTTGCCGCTTTGATTTCCATCTCCTGGCGGTGCTTCGCGGCCTGCTCTTTATTCTTAAAATCGTTCATCGCCTGGGCGTTGGCTTCCATCGCCAGGCCCTTCGGCAGCAGAAAATTGCGCGCGTACCCGTCGGACACGTTTACAAGCTGCCCGGCCTTGCCGGAGCCCTTCACGTCCGCCTTTAAAATCACCTTCATACCGATTCCCCCTATGTTAAACTTTCGCCGGCAGCTTTTTGACCGCCCGGCTCGCCTGATATACGTCAATGGCCTCCATCAGCTTCTGACGCGCTTCGGCCAGGGTCATCCCCTGCAGCTGCGCGCCCGCCATGGTCAGATGACCGCCGCCGCCGATAGCTTCCATAATCAGCTGTACGTTGACCGCCCCCATGGAGCGGGCGGAGACGAACACCGTCCCGTTCTCCCGGTAAAGGACAAAGGAGGCGTCCACCCCGTCGATGTAAAGAAGCTCGTCCGCCGCCTGGGCGGAACAGATGCGCATGTGCGGCCCGCTCCCGTCGGAAGCAGAGATGGCACAGGATTTGTACACCTGCGCGCCGGACACCAGCGCCGCTTTTTTCTGATAGGTGTCGATGCTGCTGGAAAAGAGCTTGCGCACCTCCACCGTGTCCGCCCCTTTGCGCCGCAGATAGGCAGCGGCCTCAAAGGTGCGCACGCCGGTGCGTAGAATGAAGTTCTTCGTATCCAGCATAATGCCCGACAGAATCGCCTCCGCCTCAAACCGGGTCAGAGAGGAATCGTCGGTGTATTCCAGCAGCTCCGCCACCATTTCGCTGGCGGAGGAAGCGGCCGGTTCGTGAAAGAAAATGACGGCGTTGTCTATGTAATCCACCATCTTGCGGTGATGGTCGATGACGACCACCGCCTTACACATCTGGTAAAGCTCCCTGGACTCGAGAAAATCCGGCCGGTGGGTGTCCACCACAATCAGCAGTGTGCGCCTGGTCACCGAGGTCACCGCCGCTTCCGGCGAAAGGAGAAGCTTGCCCATCCCGTTTTCATCCATCCGTTTGGTCAGGGCTCCCGAAAGGGAGGTCTCCCGGTTTAACACGATGGACACGGGCTTATTGTGGGTTTTCACCATCCGTGTCAGCCCCACCGCCGCGCCCAGGCAATCCAGGTCCGCGGCCTTGTGGCCCATGATCAGCACGTTTTCACTGCCGTCGATCAGCTCCGCCAGGGCCGACGCGATGATCCGGCTGCGCACCCGGGTGCGTTTTTCCACGCTTTTGGACACGCCGCCGTAGAACTCGTACCCTGCCTTGGATTTGATCGCCGCCTGATCGCCGCCCCGGCCAAGGGCCATATCCAGCGCCTGCCGGGCCATTTCCTCGCATTCACGCAAGGTGTCCCCGCCCCGGCCGATGCCGATGGACAGGGTGGCGCTCATGCGTTCGCCCACGGTAACCGAGCGGACCTCGTCAAGGACAGGAAACCGGTTGTCGATCATCTCCACGAGATGCCGCTCCTCCATGACGATCAAAAACCGGTCGCTTCCGATCTTTCGGATAAAACCGGTGGTCATCCCCATCCAGCGTTCCAGAAGGGTTTCGATCTGAACCGCCAGCTGGGCCCGTTCGCTTTCCTTGGCGTACTGCATAAGCTCGTCCATATTGTCCAGCACAATCAGGCCCACCGCCGGGCGGGATAACTTATATTCCTCCGCCGTCAGCTTTAAAACCGTATCGTCAATAAAATAAAGCATATACATGCCGTCCGCAGCCGAGGCTTTTCCGCCGTAAATGGTAAACTGACGGCTGCCCACCGTTACCGGGGTCGCCTTGCCGATCAAGGTATCCGGCGCATAGTCCGGCAGAACCCGGCGAAAGGGCATCTGAAACGCATCTCGGTTTCCCAGCACCCGTTCCCGGAAAAGGGCGTTGTAAAAGACGATCTGCTCGTCCTTTCCCAGCACCACCATGGGCAGCGGAAAGGTGGCGAGCACCTCCCGTTCGGCGCTGCCCATGGTGGATGTAAGCTTTTGCAGGTATCGAAACAATTCCTTTCGCACCCGCGCCATATGAATCAAGGTAAAGGTAAGCGCCAAGACAAAGACGGTCAGACAGCCGAAGAACACCCGCCGGTCCCAAAACCAGCTAAGCCCTGTAAAGAGCCCCACCAGGCAAAGCAGCACCGCCGGTACGCTGTTGAGATAGGTCAGTCCTTTCTTCATGCCGTCTTCCCCCGTTCCTTGTACGCTTACCGCCCAGGTTTTCTGCTAGATTTCCATGATAACCGGCAAAATCATCGGGTTGCGCTTGGTGCGGTCAAAAATCAGCTTGCTCAGATCGTCGCGCACCCGGGTCTTGATGTTGCCCCACTCGCGGATGTTGTGGTCGCTGCAGTCCTCCAGCGCCGTCTGTACCTTGCGCTTGATGTCATCCATCAGGTTCTCCGACTCGCGCACATACACAAAGCCTCTGGATACAATGTCCGGTCCGGAAATGATGTGCCCGTCCATGGAGTCGATGGTGGCGACCACCACGATCAGGCCGTCCTCGGCCAGATGCCGCCGGTCGCGCAGCACGATACTGCCCACGTCGCCCACGCCAATGCCGTCCACCATGACCCGGCCGGCGGGAACCGTGCCCACGTCCTTCATGGTGTTGCGGGTGAATTCCACCACCTTGCCGATGTCCGGCGTGAAGATGTTCTTTATCGGAATGCCCATGCTCTTGGCAAGGCCCACGTTCTTCTGCAAATGCTTCTGTTCGCCGTGGACGGGAATAAAGAACTTGGGCTTAGTGATGCCCATCATGAGCTTGAGCTCCTCCTGGCAGGCGTGGCCGGACACATGCACCTCATACATCCGCTCGTAGACTACCTCACAGCCCAATTTCAGAAGCTCGTCGACCACCTTGCCCACCGTCTTTTCATTGCCGGGGATGGGGGTGGCGGAGATAATGATAAAGTCCTCCGGGCCTACCGCCACCTTACGGTGGTCGGAGAAGGCCATGCGCGTCAGCGCCGACATGGGCTCGCCCTGGCTGCCGGTAGTGATGAGGACGATTTTTTCCTTAGGGTAATGGTTGATCTGGTCCAGGTCGACGATAATCCCGTCTGGCACCTTCAGATACCCGAGCTCCATCCCCACGCTCGCCACGTTGACCATGCTGCGCCCGGAAAGGGCCACCTTGCGCCCGTAACGGGCGGCGGCGTCGATGATCTGCTGAACCCGGTGGATGTTGGAAGCAAAGGTCGCGATGACGATGCGCCGGTGCTCGGCCCGCTTGAAGAGCACATCAAAGCTTTCGCCCACGCTGCGCTCGGACTTGGTGTAGCCGGGACGTTCGGCGTTGGTGGAATCCATCAGCAGCGCCAAAACTCCTTTGCGCCCGTATTCCCCGAACCGGCCCAGGTCGATCATTTCCCCGTGAATGGGGGTGCAGTCGATCTTAAAGTCACCGGTCTGGATGATGACGCCGGCGGGAGTGGTGATGGCGAAGGCCACCGCGCCCGGGATGGAATGGTTGACGTGAATGAGCTCAATGGAAAAGCAGCCCAGCTTGACCACCTGCCCGGGTGCGCAGACGTTGAGCTTGGTTTTGTTCAAAAGCCCGTGCTCGCGCAGCTTGCCCGCTACCAGGCCCAGGGTCAGCTGGGTGCCGTAGAGAGGGACGTTGAACTTCTTGAGCAGGAAGGGCAGAGAACCGATGTGGTCCTCATGGCCGTGGGTGAGCAGGATGCCGCGGATTTTGTTCTTGTTGCGTTCGACAAAGGTGAAATCCGGGATCACCAGGTCCACACCCAGCATATCCTCGTCCGGGAAGGCAAGGCCGCAGTCCACGATAAACATATCGTCGCCGCACTCGTACAAAGTCATGTTCTTGCCGATTTCGTTGAGGCCGCCCAGAAAATAAATCCGTACCGGCTGGTCCTTGCCGTCCTTGCGGATGGCCTTTGCCGCCACATCCTTCCCCTTGGGCTTTGCTGCCGCAGCCGGGCGCGGGCCGAAACGAGATTTTCCCTTACCCTGGGAAGACGCCTTTTTCTCCGGTTTCTTCTTGGAAACGGGCGCCTCCACTTCCTTTTTCTCGACCTTCTTTCCCTGGCCTGCGGGCTTTGCCCGCCGCTTGGGTTTGGTTTGGTTCGGCTTAGGTTGGGTTTCCGCCGCCGGAGCCAGTGTTGTAGTTTTTTCGTTTGCCACTCGATAACCTCCATATTTTTTCAAAGGGAAGCACAGCAAACCAAACCTGTCCGTTTGTCTTGCGCGGGCAGGTGTGTTTTGTCGACTGTCCTAATGGTTCCGTACACATTTTGCATGTTCCCAGTCTTCCTGCCGGAAGGGGATTTTCATCGGTTGTCTTCAGTATTCCCCAAAAAGCCGCCTGTCGTACACGGAGAAAGGAAAAATTTGAAGCCCGTATGTTCTCCATCCGGCCGGAATCCGCAAACCCGGTCTGCGGATATAAAAACAGCCCGTCGCTGTCAAAAGTCCATCTCAGTTTAGTATAAAACGGTAGAACGAATCATTTTGTCAGAAAGGAACGAAGCCCTGCGATAAGTAAAGCCGGCGTCAAAAAGGCGCGCGGCGCAGGGGAAATCCCTTTTGGTTCCTCCTGCTGTATCCAAAAAATGCAACATGTATATTGTTTTATTGTACCTGCCGGCACCCTTTCTGTCAAGGACGCCGGCAGGGATTCCCGATTGTACATAGATTCTTTACAAATCCAAAGGCGGCGTTTCTTTTGGGGCCTCCTGGCGGAAAATGGCCTCCTGGAGCCCTTCGCACAGCTCCATGGCGGTCTCGAAATTGGCCGCCTCGGCCAGAATTTTAAAGCCCTTGCCCCGTTTGGCCGGGCGCACCAGCACCTTCCCTTTGCCCGTGCTGATGAGCACCCCTTCGGCTGCGTCCCCCCGGTAGCCTTCCCCGGCCAGCCGCTTGAGGGCCCGGCCGGGGTTTCCTTCCCAGGGAATGCTCTTCTGGGCGATGGAGAAGCCGGGAATCTGATCCAAAAGCTCACGTAGAGTGGCCTTTCTTTCCTTTAGCATCCGCAAAAGCTTTACTGCGCACATCATCCCGTCGCGCACCCAGGGCTGCCGCTCGGCCAAAGCTCTCGCTTCCTTGTCGCAGGCGCCGGTGGGACAGTCCAGATACCGCAGCACCCGCCGTCCTTCCCGTCCCGCCAGACGATCGATGGCCCGGGGCGCCTCATAGGGAAGGGCCACGTCGTTTCCTTTTTGGAATTCGTCCCAGCAGCATAGGGTGAGCACCTTTTCGGCCCAAACGTAGCCGGTTTCCTCGTCGGCCGCCGCCAGCCGGGTCCCCGATGCGCCGATATGCAGCTGAAGACCCGATTCCACCGTACAGCCAAGGCCGAACAGTACCTCCCGCAGCACCCGCCCTGCTAAGGGAGAAGCGGACTTAACGGCCGCGTTCATCCCGGAAAGGCCGCCCGGTGCATACTCCCTGAGCGCGAGCTTATACTGTTCGAGAACGCCGGGCACCGGCTCGGCTTCCCGGATTTCTTCGTAGGCGCAGCGGGAAAATTCCCCCCGCTGCATACAAGCATCCAAATCCCGCTCCATGCTGCGGGGCAAGGGCAGGCCCTGGCCAGTGCAGAGGGCCAGGCGGGTTTTGAGCCCGCCGGAAACAAAGACGCCCATCTGCGCGCCGCACAGCTGGGTGCCGTAGCGCAGGGCGGATTCGAAAAGCTCCCCGAAGTCCAGCACCCCCGCGCCGGTGGACTGGATGCCGGAAATGAGCGCTCGTTTCATCATTTTTGAGCATTCGTCCGGCAGCCCGCAGACGGCCGCGGTCTTTCCTTTGAGCACGGTGCCCACGGCGGCACCGAACCGGGCCATGAATTCCGGCGTCATTTCCACGCCGGTCTCGCCGGATACGCCGTCGTCGTCAAAAAAGCCGGAGCGCACGGTGCCAAACTGCAGGTTCACTGCCGCAACGGCGCCTTCCTCCACCCGTTTTCCCGGCCAGATGCGCACGCCCGGGCGCACCGTTGCCCCTTCGCCGACCACAGCGCCCGCGCCCAGGGCGGCGCCTTCGTAGACGGACGCGCCCCGTTTGACGGAAGAATTGGCGCACAGCAGGGCGCCGGTGCAGGCGGCCCGGTCCCCCAGGTAACAATCGCGCAGCAGCACCGCCCGCTTGACCTTGGCGCTGCGGCCGATGCGGCAGCCGTCCTCGATTACCGTGTTCGGGCCGATGACCGCCCCATCCCCCACGGTAATCCCCTCGCCCAGATAGACGGGCGGAATGATCTCATAGTCCCCCTGGGGCAGGGCTCCGGCGCAGTAGATGCCGGTGGCCTCCTTGGAGGGCATGACGCAGCGTACCTTGCCGTTAAGAATATCCCGCTGGCAGGCGAGGAAGGTATCCAGATCCCCGATGTCGCACCAGTAGCCGGAACAGGGATAGGCGCAGACGGTCCGGCCCATGGAGAGAAGCTTCGGGAACAGGTTCTTGGCAAAATCATAGCTTTCCCGGTCCGGGATCAAATCAAGAATTTCGGGGTTTAGCAGATAAATGCCGGTGTTGGCCGTGTCGGTGCTGGCCTGGGCCCAGTCCGGCTTTTCTAAGAAGCCGGTGACGGTACCGTCCCTATCATAATTTACCAGGCCGTATTCCCGCGGGTCCTCCACCTGCTTGACCAGGATAGTGGCCGCCGCTCCCCGCTCCTGATGAAACCGCATGGCGGCGGACAGGTCGAAATCACACAGCGCGTCGCCGCTGATGACCAAAAACGGCTCGTCAAACCCCTTGGCCGCGTTTTTTACGCCGCCCGCCGTGCCCAAAGGCTGCTCTTCCTCCACAAAGGTCAGGTCCATCTCCCGGTACCGCCCAGTTTTGCCGTCCGAGCCGAACCGGCGGGTGATGGCATTGGGTAGGTACCGCAGGGTAACGGCGGCTTCGTCGAAATCGTTTTGCAGCAGCAGGTCCAAAATATACTCAAAAATCGGCCGGCCGCACAGCCGCGCCATGGGTTTTGGAAGGTCGCAGGTAAGAGGGCGCAGCCGGCTTCCCTCTCCTCCCGCCATGATTACCGCTTTCATTTGATCAGACACCTCTTTGCAAAAAATACATTCGGTACGGTCGCCCATGGGCAAACTCGTACGGATAGTATTCCCGCAAAAAGGGAGCCTTCATACACGTGTTTTTTGGCCGGCATCTTATGAAGGATTTCCATATGTAGAAGATTTTATAAATACTTTATGAAAATTGCCAATTGTACATCGAATATCAATTCTTATATACTAAATACAACAAAAAGGAGGGGTATTTATGTCCAGCACCGTTTCAAAAGTTTGTAAAATCAGTTCTATCGTCTTAGGTATCTTGTGTTTCTTCGGCGGCATTGTCATGGGCAAGGTATTTGGCGGCAGGGATTTCGACTTTGTTTCCATGATAACCGCATGGATCTGCAGTTTCCTGTTTTGTCTCTTTCTGTACGCCGTCGGCGAGCTTATCGACCTGCTGGTGGCGGCGAATAATAACTTAATCGTCCTCGCCGAGCAGCAGGAAGAACAGGCTTCCCGTTCCTCCGCTCCCGCTGCCTCTGCCGCCCCGTACGCATCCCCGGCGCCCGGCAGCGGCGACTGGGTCTGCAAAAAATGCGGCGCGCGCAATAAGGCCGACAACCGGTTCTGCAAGGAGTGCGACACTTACAAATCGTAATTTCCCTGTTTTTTCGCCCAGCGGCAGGAAACCCTTGCCGCCGGGCCTTTTTTTGGTTATAATGAATTTTTACCAAGCCACTAGGAAATGCCGCGAGCGGCATGCAAAGGAGTCGCTGCATGGAAAAGATAAAAAAGCAAGTCCAGATTTTTACCGACGGCGCCTGTTCCGGGAACCCGGGGCCGGGCGGATACGGGGTCGTTTTGCGCTATGGGGCGGTGGAGAAGGAGCTCAGCGAAGGCTTTCCCGCCACCACCAACAACCGCATGGAACTTTCGGCGGCCATCGCGGGGCTTTCCGCTCTCAAAGAGCCCTGCCGCGTCACCCTTTACAGCGATTCCAAATACCTCATCGACGCGGTGGAAAAGGGCTGGGCCAAAAGCTGGCGCGCCAAGGGGTGGAAACGCTCCAACAAAGAGCCGGCCCTTAACCCGGACCTGTGGGAAACGCTGTTGAATCTCTTGGAGCGGCATGAGGTGATGTTTGTCTGGGTCAAGGGGCACGCGGGACACCCGGAAAACGAGCGGTGCGACGCGCTGGCGGTGGCGGCGGCCAAAAAAGCGGCGGGCGGCATCAACCGGTAATGCTTTTGGATGTGCCTTCCTGGATTTTATGGGATTATTCCAGTATGATAGGCAAAAATCCGTCTTCTTTTATCCAAACCGACAATTGAAATCTATACTATATTAGTATACAATTTAGTTGCGCACAAAAGTATTGCGCGTTTTGCCATCCGGTCTTCTTGCCCGGGCAGGTATGTTTTCCTTCTTTTGTGCAAACCATAAACCACTGGAAAGCAAGACGGGCGGATCTTCGCCCTGTGCTTTCTTTGGCTGTGCGGGACGCTTCTCTGCTTTCTTTATTTTATTGCCGGCGCACAGCGGCGGAATGGAGTTTCTGTTATGGATCGTTTTGTTTACGCGGACAACGCCGCCACCACCCGGGTATCCGATGCAGTGGTGCAGGCGATGCTGCCCTATTTTACCGAGCATTACGGCAATCCGTCGAGCCTTTACCACATGGGCCAAGAGGCTCACGCGGCGGTGGATGAAGCCAGGAAAAAGGTCGCCAAGGCCCTGGGCGCGGCGGAAAACGAGATTTTCTTTACCTCGGGCGGATCGGAAGCGGACAACTGGGCCATCAAGGGCGTGGCCCGCAAGCTGGGCGCTCAGGGAAAGAAACATATCATCACCACAAAATTTGAGCACCACGCGGTGCTCCATACGGTGCAGGCTCTGGAAAAGGAAGGGTTCGAGGTTACGTATCTGGACGTGTACCACAACGGTGTGGTTCATCCCGAAGACGTAGCGGCCGCCATCCGGCCGGACACGTGTCTGGTCACCATCCTGTACGCCAACAACGAGATCGGCACCATCCAGCCCATCCCTCAAATCGGCCGCATCTGCAAGGACAACGGCGTCCTGTTTCACACCGACGCGGTGCAGGCGGTGGGCCAGGTGGAGATCGACGTGAAGGACCAATGCATCGACCTTTTGTCCCTGTCGGGGCATAAACTGCACGGGCCCAAGGGCATCGGCGCTTTGTACTGCCGCCGTGGCCTGCGCCTGCCGAACCTCATCGAGGGAGGCGCCCAGGAATCCGGGCGCCGGGCGGGCACGGAGAACGTGCCGTCCATCGTGGGGCTGGGAGTCGCCATTGAGGAAGCTTGCCGGGACATCCCGGGCCGGACCAAAGAAATCGCTAAGCTTCGCGACGCGCTCATTGAAGAGGTGCTCAAAATCCCCCGCTCCCGCTTAAATGGGGACCGGGAGCAGCGCCTGTGCGGCAACGCGAACTTCTGCTTCGAGGGCATCGAGGGGGAATCCCTCCTTCTGCTTCTGGATTTTAACGGGGTAGCCGGTTCCTCCGGCTCGGCCTGTACCTCCGGGTCTTTGGACCCCAGCCATGTGCTGCTGGCCATCGGCCTGCCTCACGAGATTGCCCACGGTTCCCTGCGCCTGAGCCTGGGGGATTATAACACCATGGAAGACGTGAGACACATCGCGGAAGTTCTGCCGCCCATCGTGCAGCGGCTGCGGGACATGTCTCCTTTGTGGGACGAAATCATCAAAAACGAGAAGAAACCGAACTGAGAGGAGTTTCGAGTATGGCATACAGTGAAAAGGTAATGGATCATTTCGCCCATCCGCGCAATGTGGGCGAGCTTGCCGACGCAAACGGCGTGGGCGAGGTGGGAAACTCCCGCTGCGGGGACATTATGAAGATGTTCATCAAGGTTAAGGACAACGTCATCGAGGACGTGAGCTTCAAGACCTTCGGCTGCGGCGCGGCGGTGGCCACCAGCTCCATGGCCACCGAGATGATCAAGGGAAAGACCATCGACGAGGCCCTCAAGCTGACCAACAAAGCGGTCATGGAGGCGCTCGACGGGCTGCCGCCGGTAAAGGTGCACTGTTCGGTGCTGGCTGAGCAGGCCATCAAGGCCGCCATTTCCGACTATTACACCCGCATCGGCATCGACCCGCTGCCCATCGTCGGGGAAATCGGGGACTGCGAAGCTTGCCACATACATTGATCCAAAGAAAAACGCCCCGGTACTCAAACCAAAGTACCGGGGCGTTTGTTCTGCGTTTTTTTCAGCGGTCGGCCGGTTCTATGCGGGAGGCTTCCAGCACCTTTCCTTCAATCAGGCGGTAAACCCGCTCCACATCTTCGATGTCTTCAAAGGCTCTGCCCTGCAAGAGGTTCGTGCTCCCGCGATAGGATGCGGTCCTATCATAATAGAAATTCCTGGGGGAAAAGTAGATGGTTCCCCGATCGTCCTTGGTCTGCTCTTTTTCCAGGGTTTCGATGTTCTGGTACAAAAGAAACTGGGTGTTTTTCCGGTACAGGAACAAAAGCCGCTGGTCGGTCACCACATAATGGGTGGAACTGAGACTTCTCGCCCGGGATACAAACCGCCCGAAAAGCAGGTAAAGCCCCACCAGGATAAACGGAATTCCAAACAGCGCCATAATGAGAGGGCCGCCGCCTGCAATCACAGTATACTCCCAAAAGCCCGCAAACCCGCACCAAAACAAGCTGAACGGAATCAAAACCGCATCGCTCTTTTGCAATCGAATGCCCTTTCTGGGCGAGCCTTCCCAAAGGACATATTCTCCCGGCTGCAAGGCGTTTCGCACCGCCTGGTTGTAGGAATCCTCCATGCTTCTCCATCCTTTCCCGCCTGTCCTCGGCCTTGGGCAGACGAGGAAACGCGGAGCTTTTTTCATAAGGATACTACAGCCGGGCAAAAACCGCAAGAAAAATACGTCGGGCGGCCAAAAAACGCATTTTTTAGAAATCGTGCCTGGAGCCGCCGCTTGCGCCGATTTTTTCATAAACCTGGACGATGGCTTCGACGCACTGAAAGTCCTCCAAGGTCTCATCGTCCAGGATGGCGCGGATTTCGTGCAGCGCCAGCATACATTCCAGATGGGCCAGGTCCCGGATGGAATCGTCCAGGTTCTCAAAGCGCACGGACACGTCGTACCGGGCCAGCAGGTGGAGCAAAATTTCCCTTTCGAAATCCATTGTCATTCCCTTTCAAAAAGCTTTTCCACGGGGACGTGAAGCTGGTCGGCAATGGCGAAAAGCAGGTCAAGGGAGACCCCTGTGCGCGCGGATTCAATGCGGCTCATATGGGTGCGGTCGATGTTCAGCTGTTCGGCCAGCTCCATCTGGGTCAGCCCCTGCATCCGGCGGTAATAGGCAATATTCAGCCCCAACCGCCGATACTTTTCCCACTGGTATGGTTCCATCCGTCCCACCTCTCCTAGATTTTACTAGAATTGGACTGGCAATGAAACGGACTGGGATACCACAAATGAGGCCTCACAGGCTTCAAACGTCGTTCGTTTGGGAGTAGGCTGGAGTTTTCGCCCTAGGTTCGGCCGGAGCATCCGCCTGCCGCAAGGGAAAACCGGCTGGGCCCGCTGGCGGGCAGCTTTAGCCCGGCCTGCCGTGGGGCATGCACTTCCCGCCTTTTGTGGCCTGTCCCAGCCTTTTCCTTCTCAAAACCACAACCGGTTGGGGTGTCTTTTACCTGTTAGGGAATTGACAAACGGGTCGAATTGGGCGATAATAAGCTATTATATGTGTATTGAAATTTCTGTTTGATTCGGAAAGGAGCAGTCTAACATGGGCGATACCTTAGCACAAAAGATCATCAAAGCGCACCTGCTCAGCGGCGACACCGCCGTAGGCAGCGAAATCGGCCTGAAAATCGACCAGACGCTGACCCAGGACGCCACGGGCACCATGGCCTATCTGGAATTCGAGGCCATGGGCGTGCCGCGGGTGAAGACCGAACGCAGCGTCGCGTATATCGACCACAACACCCTCCAGTCCGGCTTTGAAAACGCCGACGACCACCGCTTTATCCAGTCGGTTGCCAAAAAGCACGGGATTTACTTCTCCCGTCCCGGCAACGGCATCTGCCACCAGGTGCACTTGGAGCGGTTTGGCAAGCCCGGCAAGACCCTCATCGGGTCGGACAGCCACACTCCCACCGGCGGCGGCATCGGGATGCTGGCCTTCGGCGCGGGAGGCCTGGACGTGGCGGTGGCCATGGGCGGCGGCCCGTACTACATCTCCATGCCCAAAATGGTGCGTATCACCCTTTCGGGCAAGCTGCGTCCCTGGGTTTCGGCCAAGGACGTGATTCTGGAAGTGCTGCGGATGCTGTCGGTCAAGGGCGGCGTGGGCAAAATCATCGAATACGCCGGAGAGGGCGTCAAGTCCCTGACGGTGCCCGAACGCGCCACCATCACCAACATGGGCGCGGAGCTGGGCGCCACCACCTCCATCTTCCCGTCCGATGAGGTGACCCGGGAATTCCTCAAGGCCCAGGGCCGCGAGGAGGACTGGGCGGCTCTTTCTTCCGACGAGGACGCTACCTACGACGAGGAATACGCCATTGATTTGAGTTCTCTTCGCCCGGCGGCCGCCATGCCCCACAGCCCGGACAACGTCAAGGCCGTGGAGGACATCGGAAAAATCAAAATCGACCAGGTATGTATCGGTTCGTGCACCAATTCTTCTTACTTAGACTTAATGCGGGTAGCGCGCATTTTAAAGGGCAAGACGGTCCATCCGGACGTAAGCCTGTCCATCGCTCCCGGCTCCAAGCAGGTGTATAACATGCTGGCGAAAAACGGGGCATTGGCGGACATCATCGCAGCGGGCGCACGGGTGCTCGAATGCGCCTGCGGCCCCTGCATCGGCATGGGCCAGTCCCCCAATTCCGGCGGCGTCTCCCTGCGCACCTTCAACCGCAACTTTGAAGGCCGTTCCGGCACGGCGGACGGCAAGATTTATCTGGTAAGCCCGGAAACGGCGGCGGTTTCCGCCATCGCCGGCGTGCTCACCGACCCGCGCACCTTAGGAGAGATGGTCTCCATAGACCTGCCCGAGGAATTCCTGATCAACGACAACATGGTGCTCGCTCCCGCCCCGGTGGAGGAAATGGACAAGGTGGAAATCCTGCGCGGGCCCAACATCAAGCCCTTCCCCCAGTCCGAACCGCTTGCCGACACCATTGCGGCCAAGGCACTTCTCAAGGTGGGGGACAACATCACCACCGACCACATCATGCCCGCGGGCTCGAAAATCCTCCCCTACCGTTCCAACATCCCCTATCTGTCCCAGTTCTGCTTCGGCGTGTGCGACAAGGAGTTCCCCGCCCGCTGTAAGGAAGAGGGCAAGGGCATCGTAGTGGGCGGTTCCAACTACGGCCAGGGCTCTTCGAGAGAGCATGCGGCGCTGGTGCCGCTGTACTTAGGGGTCAAGGCGGTCATCGCCAAGTCCTTCGCCCGCATCCATGCGGCAAACCTGATCAATGCCGGCATCGTGCCGCTGACCTTTGAAAAGGACGCGGATTACGACGGGATTGATCAGATGGATGAGCTGCGCCTGCCGGAGATCCGCAAGGCCATCGCCGAAGGCGGCGAGATTGTGGTGGAGAATCTGACCAAGGGGACCAAGTTCCCGGTGCGCTGCGAGCTGTCCAAGCGCCAGCGGGAGATGCTGCTGGCCGGCGGCCTTCTCAATTACACGAAGCTTCAGGCGGAATAAGCTTTTCTATTTTGAGCCAGGAGGAAACACGAATGGAAGACAAAATCACGGCAGCCCTAACAAAATTTGAACAGGTCATGCGCGCCCAGCTCGAACGGGTCGAACGGATGAAGGCGGACAAGGAGTTCACCGATTTTGAGCACCTTGACAAGCTGATCATCGGCGTGTGCGGCGGGGACGGGATCGGCCCGATCATCACCAATGAAGCCGCCCGGGTGCTCGAGTACCTCCTCAAGGATGAGGTTGAGGCGGGCAAGGTGGAGTTTCGCACCATCGACGGGCTGACCATTGAGCATCGTGCCGAAGTGGGCAAGGCGATTCCCGACGACGTGCTCGCCGAGCTGAAAAAGTGCCACGTCATTCTGAAGGGCCCGACCACCACGCCCCGTGCCGGTGATCCGTGGCCCAACATCGAGTCGGCAAACGTGGCCATGCGTAAGGAGCTCGACCTGTTCGCCAACGTCCGTCCGGTAAAGGTTCCGGAAAAGGGGATTGACTGGACCTTCTTCCGGGAGAACACAGAAGGCGCCTATACCTTGGGTTCCTGCGGCGTCAACGTGACCGACGACCTGGCGGTGGACTTTACCGTTACCACCACCCAGGGCACTGAGCGTATCGCCCGCCTTGCTTACGACTATGCCCGCAAGAATAAGAAGGAGCGGGTTTCCATCATCACCAAGGCAAACGTGGTCAAGACCACCGACGGCAAGTTTCTGCGCCTTTGCCAGGAGATTGGCAAGGAATACCCGGAGATCATCACCGACGACTGGTACATTGACATCACCACCGCGAAGCTGATCGACGAGAAGCGCCGCACTGACTTCAAGGTGTTTATCCTGCCGAACCTCTACGGCGACATCATCACCGACGAGGCTGCGGAGTTCCAGGGCGGCGTAGGTACCGCCGGCAGCGCGAACCTGGGCAAGCATTACGCCATGTTCGAAGCCATCCACGGCTCCGCTCCCCGCATGATGAACGAAGGCCGCGGCCAGTACGCCGACCCCTGTTCCATGCTGCGCGCGGCGGTGATGCTCCTTTCCCACATCGGCCGCCAGGAAAAGGCGGACCTGCTGGAAAAAGCGCTGGACAAGTGCATGTACGAAGAGAAGAAGTACGTCATCACCGGGCGGGACACGGGCGCGACCTGCAGCCAGTTCGGCGAATACGTGATGCAGACCATCGAGGCCATGCAGAACTAATTCCAGGCGGACAAAAAGGGCACGGCCCGGGCCGTGCCCTTTTCTTGCAACCCCACGGCTATCAGAACAAAGGATGAGAAACGATGAGCAACAAACGGGAAAACATCTCCATGTCGGTAATCCGGCGCCTTCCCCGGTACTACCGGTTTCTAGGGGACCTGCTCAAGCACGGGGTCACCCGCATTTCGTCACGGGAGCTTTCCCAGCGCATGGGGCTGACCGCGTCGCAGATCCGGCAGGATCTCAACTGCTTCGGTGGGTTCGGGCAGCAGGGATACGGGTATATCGTGGACCAGCTGTACCGGGAAATCGGGAAAATCCTGGGGACAGACAAGCGCCGCCGGGCGATCCTGATCGGCGCTGGCAATTTGGGGCGCGCCATCGCCAACCACATGGCGTTTGAAACCCGCGGGTTCGACCTGATCGGCATTTTCGATCAAAATCCCAACCTCATCGGCCAGGTCATCAAGGGAATCCCGGTGCAGGACAGCCGGGGCTTGGAGGAATTTTGCAGCCGCAACCATCCGGCGGTGGCGGTGCTGTGTATCCCGAGAGAGTCCACCCATGAGATGGCAACCCGCCTGACCAAGCTCGGCATCAAGGGGTTCTGGAATTTCAGCCACTATGACCTGTCGGTCCATTTCCCTGATGCGGTCATCGAAAACGTTCATTTGGGGGACAGCCTCTTGACTTTAAGCTACCGGGTTTCTGAGCTGGAGAGAAAAGAATAGGCTCTTTTTTCCCAGTACGCCGGATGCAAAAACGCGGGACCATGATGGTCCCGCGTTTTTGCATTTTTTATTTCTCTCCCGCTTCACAGAGCTCTCGAAGCTTTTGCTTGAGCGCATCCTTTGCCACTCTGGTTTTAATAAAAAGAGGAAGAACGCAAATTCCACTTATGACAGCCGCAGGAACGCAGATCCAGACCCCATTCGTGACCATATCGAAAACCAGCTTTTTTGAATCCTCTAATATAGGTAGAAGAAAAAGAGGCAGAAAAGAAGACAATAGCAACAAAAATGGGATAGCTGCGATCACAATGGAAAGGATAATCGCCACTGTCATTTTCGTGTATGTATAGGAGATAGTATCCCCTACAATCTCACCCTTTAACACCGTTACCCAGGAATTGCGGATACAAGGAATGCGGTAGAAATAAAACGAATGCTTTTCCAACAGTTTTCCCCGAAAGTCCCTGTCCTGATGAAAAGAACAGGAGGTATCTATCTGTTCCAAAAATCGTTCCTGGAATTTTTCTTGCGTAACCTCTAATAGCATAGACTCTTTTCTCACGAAAATGCCCTTCTTTCCTGTTCCATCAATTCATAACTTTATTTTAACATAAAAGTTTCCACCGCAAAAGATAGAAAGGAGGCCGCCGAAACAGTCGGCTGCCTCCTGTTCAAATAAAACCGCAGACAAGCGGATATCTCCAGAATTTTACGCGGAAACCATTTTCCCATTTAGAATCGGCAAGGCAAAATATGTCCGGCTCGCCGCACAAAGGCCATGCTTTTGCATCACCTTCCACAGCTTTTCCGCCTTCTCCTGCTCCATCTCGCACAAGGGCAGACGGCAGGACCCCACCGGCACGCCCATAAACCGCAGGGCCTGCTTGACCGGAATAGGATTGACGTCGGAAAACAAAGCTCCGATCAAATCCAGATACTGCAGCTGCAGCGACGTGCTGTGCTGGACGTTGCCGTCCCGGTAGCTCTGGCAGATGTCGTGGACTACATGAGGCAGCAGGTTGGCCAGCACCGAAATCACACCCTTGGCGCCCAGTGAAAGGGACGGGGTGATCTGGTCGTCGTTGCCACAGTAGATGTCCAGCCGGTTGCCGCAGCGGGCGGCGATCTGAGCCATCTGGGAGACGCTGCCGCTGGCTTCTTTGATACCGACGATATTTTCCACCTCGCAAAGCCGCACACAGGTATCCGGCTGGATGTTCACGCCGGTGCGGGAAGGGACGTTATAAAGGATAACCGGCAGGTCGGCTGCCTGGGCGCAGGCTTTGAAATGCTGATAGAGCCCCTCCTGGGAGGTCTTATTGTAGTAGGGGGTTACGTGTAACAGAGCATCCGCGCCCGCTTTCTGAGCGAGCTTGGAAAGGCTGACCGCGTGCTGGGTGCAGTTGCCTCCCACGCCGGCGATCACCGGCACCCGGCCGTTTACCACCGAGGCGGTAAAACGGATGACTTCCAGATGCTCTTCATCGGTCATGGTGGAAGCTTCCCCGGTGGTCCCGGCTACGACGATGGCATCGGCATGGTTTGCAAGCTGGTGCTCCAGCAACGCGTTAAGTATGTGGTAATCAATGGCGCCGTCATCCTTCATGGGAGTGACGATGGCGGTGGCGCAACCTCGAAACACGGTTTTTTTCATGATAAACCCTCTCGTTTTTGGAAAATTTCCTTTTGGTGCAGGTGGCGTGCCTGCTGGTATCAATATAGTCCTGTGAGAGGAAAAACTCAAGAAAAGATCCCATAAAGAAACCGGCTTGGATGTTAAGGCCGTGTTCACACGGGAAGGTCCAGAATCAGATAAAGCGCGCCGCCCAAGGCACCCGCTCCCAGCATGACGAAAATTGGGTTTGGCTTCCACTTGCGCAGTACGAAAAAACCGGCCGCAAAAAGGACGATCGCGACCCAATCGGTAGAAGCCGGACCGATTTCTGCACCTGTTCCCCAGAAGGACAGAGTCAAGATAGACATGCCCGCCGCCGCGATCAGCGCCACCACTGCCGGGCGCAGCCCTGCAAGCACTCCCTTGATCAGCGACAGAGACCGGTATTTGTAATAAAGCTTTGCCAGGATGAGCACGATGATACAGGAGGGCGCGATACAGCCCAGCGTAGCCACGATGGCGCCGCCGACTCCGCCCACCCGGATACCCACAAAAGTGGCGGCGTTGATGGCGATGGGGCCGGGCGTCATTTGGGACAAGGTTACTACATCGGCAAACTCTCCCAGGCTCAGCCAGCCGTTTCTCCCCACCACCTGCTCCTGGATCAGCGGCATGGCGGCGTACCCTCCCCCGATGCTGAAAAGGCCGATCTGAAAAAAACTCCAAAAAAGTGCAAGATAGGCCATCATTCCTTCTCCCTTCCCTTACGCTCCCCGTAAAGAGCGCGGCCCGCTCCCAGCAGGCCGCAGATGAGCAGAATCAGGATTACATTCCATTCAAGCAGATAGGCGGCGGCAAATGACCCGATCATCAAAAGAATGGGAATGAGCTTCTTTTCCTTGCCCACCTGGATCGCCATACCCACTACCACATCAAAAATGACCGCCGCCACTCCCGCCTGCATTCCCTTGAGTACCGCGGCTACTACCCGGTTGGCGCGAAAGGCGGAGTAAATATAGGAAAGGACCGACAGAATCAGCAAAGGCGGCAGGACGGTTCCCAAAATCGTCACCAGCGCCCCGGGGATTCCAGCCAGGCGGTACCCGATGAGGATGGAGGCGTTGACCGCAATGGCCCCTGGTGAGGACTGGGCGATAGCGGTCAGGTCCAGCATCTCCTCTTCCCCGATCCATTGGTACTGCTCAACGAATTTCTTTCGCATCAGCGGGATAATGACATAACCGCCTCCAAACGTGAAGGCGCTTAAGGAAAAAGTAGAAGAAAATAACTTCCAATAAAAAGAAATCTTGTGTTTCATGAAGCGCTCCTTTTTAGAAAGCCGATTCGCCGGACCGGTGCGTTTGATTCATCTTCAAACCGTTTCCGGTCCTCTGCCGCGAAAGGTTTCTTATGTACCGGTTTTTTCTTTTCGCCAGGCGGCATTTGAAGGCTGGCAGGCTATTGATTCATTATAATCCATTTTTGAAAAAAGCAACCGCATCTTCCTGTAAAAAAACAGCGGACGGCTGCTGCCGTCCGCTGCCGTGTGTCAGCACGGTTTTACAAAATCCTGCACTTGGTCTTCCATCTGGGTCAGAGGAATTGGGAATTCCACGACGCCAGCGGAGTGTGCAAACAGCGTCATTTCCGGAATGAGAATCACCAGAGAATCACAGGTCAGATAATAGGGTTGATTTCTTGCAATGCTCGTAAATTCTTCGATTTGCTCGTCTACAAGGCCTCTCTCCTCAATCTGCCGGCTGATTTCTCCATTGATGGTTTCCAGGGCTCCGCTGTCGGGCTTGAGCAGATCCATCAATTCCAGTTTCTGTCCGGTGGTGCTCAAAAAGGTAAACCCTTCTTTTGTGGTCCGCCCATTTGCGCCTCCGGTGTACAGATATTCGTGAATGACCAGGCTTACAATGCCGCCACCGTTTCGAGCCGTTTCAAAGCCGATTTCCCCATCGACAGGGTCGCCCTTTTCCATGGCCGCTTTGACTTCAACCTTGGCACGTTTGGCCTGTTCGGCCAGCATCACATTCAGACGTTCCTGGGCTTTTTCATCGCTCATACAGGTCAGTCTTGGATAGGATACTGAAAACCGTGCCCGTTCGCCTGTGATTTCTTCCTGGACCGATTGAATCCGCACGTTGGACTGCGCTGCGAGAACCGGAGTTCCCACCGCCATCATAAAAACCGCTGCACACAATACTGAGATTGCTTTTTTCATAAAATCTCCGCCCTTTGCGCTCGGGCTTTTTTCAAGCTGCTATTGACGCGGCGGTTTTTCCGCCGCATCAATAGCATGTCCTCCATGCGTGCCTTAAACCGTGTCAATGGATGGATATGAAGATGAAAAAATCAGGCAGCGCATTTTTCTCATTTATTTCTTAAAAAATTTTGAATGAAATCCGCTTTTTTGATTGCTCCGCCGCAAGCGGAAATCCCGCTCGTTTTGCGGTTTTTGACGTATGGTTGCCGGCAGGAGACAAGCGCAGAAGAAAGCGGCCGTTCGCTCGTTCCGGGCTACGAAAGCCTCATGTCAGCCGTCTGCACGATCTGTCCGTCGTCGCGCACGAACGCCGCCTGGATTCCCAGACGTTCGGCTAGCTCCATCCCTTGTTCTTCCCCCAGGCAGAACAGCACCGTGGACAGTGCGTCCCCATCCACCGACCGGTCGGTGACCACCGTCACGCTGGCGAGTCCGTTCTCAATGGGATAGCCGGTCTTAGGGTCAAGCAGATGATGGTAGCGCTTGCCGTCTATGGTGAATCCCCGCTGGTTGATCCCGGAAGTAACCAGGGATTTGTCTTTTACCGACACGGCGCCCAGCTGGCTTTCGTCAAACGGAGACTGAAGCCCTACCCGAAACTCCGTCCCATCTGGTTTGCCGCCCAACACATAGATATTGCCGCCCAGGTCGAGAATCGCGCTTTGGACTCCCTGTCCGCGCAGCAGGTCCGCCATCCGGTCGGCGATATACCCCTTGGCGATGGATCCCAAATCCAGCTGCGCGCCGGGTACGGCGAGGGCCACGGTGCCGCCGTCCACTTTTACGCCTCGGTAGTCCACTGTTTTAAGAGCCTCCGCCATCCGCCCGCTTGCGGGGAGCGACGGTTCTTCGGCCCGGAAGTCCCACAGCTCGGACACCGCGCCGATGGTGATGTCATACCCGCCGTTCGACAGGTCACAGTAGGACAGGGCTGTTTCGATCAACTGAACGGTTTCCTCGGAAACGGCAACCGGCTGCCCGTTCGCGTGGTTGATCCGCCAAATGTCGCTCCCTTCCTTGGTGCGGCTGAACAGGTTCTCATACCGCCGCCCCAGCTCCATACACTGGGAAAGCAGCCCCTCGTCCTCCTTGTCATAAATGGTGACGGTGACGATGGTGTCGAACAAAAAGTCCTGCCGCTGGATGGGCTCATGGGGAAGACGGCTGCAGCCGGAAAACAGGACCGCAAACAAAAGCACGGCCAGGCATCCGATCACCGCCGCTTTTTTCCTCATAGTATAAACATCCTCCCGAATCAAATGCATCCGTGCGGCGCGGTGCCGCACGGATGCAGATAAAGTTCCTGTGTTCGGTGTATGGTTATTCTTCATCGTCCCCGGTGTCGATGACAATGTCTTCTATGGAAAGGACGCTGAGCTTTTCTTCGTCAAACGTGATGGAAAGGGCTTCTCCGTAGGTCGTCATGTCCTCTTCCAAAGAACCGCCCGTATACTGGCTGAGAATCTCCGTACGGTTTTCATTGATGTAGGAAAGCATCTGTTCGTCGGTAAAGCGCACGAAGAAATAAATCATGTTGCTGGGCGCGTCGGGAACCAGCAGCGCCTTTCCAGGCGCGGTGGCAAAGAACTGTTCCTTGATCGCATCGGTCAGATTGACCGCAGTTTTGGAATTCACCCAGGTTTCCTTGTTGCTGCTCTTGGGCTGGGTGGAATCGGAATTCATCCGGCTCTCTTCCGCCGCGACCACGTCCGCCCAGGTCATCTGACCGTTGTTGACGCCGTCCCGGTAGCCTTCAAAGGTTTCCACCAGCGCGGCGTTCTTTTCCTCCGCTCCGGAAACGACGGCCGCATTTTTAAGCACCCACATATAGCTGGCCATCAGCACATTGTCCTTCGCAAAGGCCAGAAGCTGCTCGTCGGAAACCGCCTCGGCCCCGTCCTTGCCATACATAGCTTCCAAAAGGATGGGCGGCAGAGACTTATAGTAAATATATGTCTCAAAGCTTTTCTTTGAAACGTTGTTGGGCTCGTAATAGAGAGACGCTCCGTTGGTGGTCCATTGAGTCTCAGCGCTTTCTTTTATACTCTCCTGCTGTTCGCTGGTGAGCGGGATTTTCCCCAGCTCCCGCAGCTTTGCTTCCACACCGATGTAGTACCGCAGCTGGGATTCAGTCTGCTCTTTGATCCACTGGGCCGCGGGTTTCCCGTCGATGGTTTGGCTGGCCAAGTCCTCCGTGTTTTCCACATACGCCATGGCGTTGCCAGTATTGTCTACCTGGAACGCACGGTAGACGCCGACGGAAACGGAGTTTTCCACGCCGGTCACCGCGATATCGTCCTGTCGGATGCGGTCGCATCCGGTTGCCGCCAGCGCGAGGACCAACGCCATCGCCGCCGCGGCAGCACGTTTTAATAATTTCAACGTTTTCCAACTGCCTTTCTCAATAGGTTTCCGACTTGATTATACAACACAATCGAAAAAATGTCTATCATTCCCAACGACTTTACAAACTATTCATCTTTTCACAGGAAAATTTATGTAAGTTGTCATTTTGATCGCAAATTTTGTCGATTCTCATTGAAAAAACCAGACAAAATCAAAGATATATTGGAATAAAATTTCAGTTTTGCTGTATATTTTTCGGTAAAAAATCCGGATGGTTAAGGGAAAAACATTGTTATTTGTCTTCCAATATGCTATAATTTTTGCATTCTTTCCAGCTGTACCCGATTTGGGTTCCTAGAACTTTCACCAACACAAAAGAAAAGGATGATGCGGCATGTCTCTTTTTACCGTGGGAAAGGACTTTCTGGGGATTTTCTATAACTTTCAAATGTTTCTCTCCAAACATTTGGCTTCCCTTCGTCTGACCAACATTGAGTTTTCCCTGCTGTATATGCTCTACAACGCCAACGGCACCAGCCAGGATGAACTGTCAAAACTGACCTACCTGGACAAGGCCACAGTATCCCGCGGCATCAAGTCTTTGGAGGAGAAAGACTATGTGTTCCGGGTCAAGGACAAGGTGGATAAGCGGGTCAAAAGCGTTTATTTGACGGAAAAGGCCTATGAAAAACGCGATCAGATCGATCAATTGGTGGGAGATTGGTATTCCCGGATGATGGAAGGAGTAACCGAGTTGCAGGCGGCGCAATTTTTCGACACCTTGGGAACCATCCGCCGCAACGCCGATTCCATTGCGGCGGATCTGCATTATCCTGTTCATATGGCCGCCTCGGCGTCGATGAACGAGCCGACCTATCCGGTCTGAGAGAAACCCTGTTTTTGCGCAGAAATCCCCCGGCGGGGAAGGAGTACCGCACCAGGCGGCGTCTCCTCAAAAGCCGGGGGATTTCTTTTTTCCTTTACGAGGCGTCCGGGAAGGAAAGGGCAACCCGGACGCCCGGTATTTGATCTGCCCTGCGCAGTGCGGGCGCACGCCTTTTTTAACAAATGGATAATGGCAGGCAACAGGCGGTTATCAGTCCCGCATGCCGGGCAGTTTTTTTAAGCAGCCGCTCCTTTAGGAGGCGGAACCCAGCGTTACCTGCAGGTCAATGGACTGGCCATTGCGGTAAACGGTGACGGTGACGGTATCGCCGGGAGCGCACTTGTTCTTTTCGCTGTTGAGCATCTGATAGCTGGATATCTCCACACCGTTGAACTTGGTGATGATATCGTTTCTCTGGATACCTGCGTCGGCGGCAGGCGAATCCACCGACACGGAGTAAACCACTACGCCGGCCGGATAACCCATGCGCTGCAACGTTTCCGCGTCATAACTGGAGTTGGCAGTGATGCCGATGTACGGGGTGGGAGCGTTCTCATTTTTAATGAGACGGTCGCAGATTTCCACTACTTCGTTGACCGGGATGGCAAAGCCCATGCCCTCGAAATTATCGCCGGCCATCTTGGAGTTGTTGATGCCGATGAGCTGGCCGTTGACGTTGACGAGGGCGCCGCCGGAATTACCGGGGTTGATGGCCGCGTCGGTCTGGATGAGGTTCATTTCCACCCCTTGTTCGGTCTGGATTTTACGATTTAAGCCGCTGATGATGCCGGAGCTGACCGAACCCATAAAGTCCAGGCCGCCAGGGTTGCCGATGGCGATGGCCTTCTCGCCTACCTGGATGGAATCGGAGTCGCCGATTTCAATAGCGGTCAAGCCGGTTTTGTTGATTTTCAAAACCGCCAGGTCCGCACTTGCGTCATAGCCGACGACGGTAGCGGCGATGCCTTCGTCCGGATTATCCGGAAGGAAAACCTCAATGGTGGTATTTTGAGCGGGCAGCTGCTGGCCGAAGGGATTGTTGGAGGACGTGTTCCCCTCCACAGCGCTGGAAATCACGTGATAGTTGGTAATGATGTAACCGTCGGTGGTGTAAACCACACCCGAACCTTCACTGGCGGAGGTGCTTCCCTGGCCATAGTAGAAACCGCCGGTACTGGGGGTGGACACCCGGATGCCCACCACGGAGGGCGCAGCCTTGTTGTAGGCGGTGCCGATGTTGGCCTCGTCGGTTTCGTTGACGTAGACAGTCTTATTGTTATTGGTGTTGAGCGTGCTGGAGTCGCCCTGGGAAGAGGTTGGTGCAGTAGCGTTTTGGAGACTGCCGCCGAGCACCACCACGGCAGAGGAAGAAATAACGCCGCAAATGAGGGCGGAAGCCAGCGAAACGGCGATCATGGAAGCAAGGCTGTAAGACCGTTTCTCTTTCTTTTTTTTCTGCTTGGGCTGCTGCGGCGGAGTGACCGGCGGATTGGGCAGGTGCTCCATGGGGTCTTTTGGCTGGTAACCATATTGATAGGAAGAATAAGGGTCCTGGCCTTGCCCAGAAGACGGCGGCACGGCGGCAGCGGGATTTTCATAGCCTGGGGCTTGGTACCCGCTGTATTTGGTCTCGTCCACCGACGGGCGGACGTAATGGTAGGTACAGTTGTTTTCATCTACAGGCTGCTGCCAGCCGGAAGCGGTCGGCTGGGACTCACCGGCCTGGTAAGGTTCCCTTGCGTTTTCTTCATGGGGGTCCTGCACCGGAGGAGTGGGCTGGTTGGCGTCGCCATAAGTATTCTCCTGAAAATCAAATCCGTTGTTTCTCTCGTTATCCAACATGATAGGTCCTCTCCTGTCATTCTAATTTTTCTCTACGCTTGTGCGGGCCTTCCCGCTTGCTGTGCTTTTATCATATCCATTGGATGTTTCAAACTTTTGCTTTTCCGGTAAATACAACATGAAATGATTTTTAACAGTGTGTGACCAAGAAAATTTCGGAAAAATCCCGGTGGATGCGCGGTTTCCTCTTGCCCTGTATGTTATACTGCTATTATAATAAATAGGATTCGAACAAACTTGTTTTTCATTTGGAAGGTGTCTATGAAGAAAAAAACTGCAATTATTCTGGCTTTGCTGCTGACAGCCTGTCTTTTCTTTTCCGGCTGTTCCGATCCCCATCCGTCCGGCGAAAGCGCCCGGATCAAGGTGGTGACTTCCTTTTACCCGGTGTACATCGCCGCTCTCAACCTGGTAGACGGGGTGGATGGAGTTGAGCTGCAAAACCTAACCCAGCCCACCACCGGCTGCCTGCATGATTATCAGCTGACCCCCCAGGACCTGATCGCCATGGAAGGAGCGGACGTGCTGGCGATCAACGGGGCGGGCATGGAGGATTTTCTCTCGAAGGTGCTGGAAAGCTACCCGTCGGTCACCCTGATCACCGCCAGCGACGGCATCGAACTGCTCGAGGAAGAGCACGACCATGAAGGCCACGACCATGAGGCGGAGGATCATGACCACGGTGAGGAGGGCAATCCCCATGTCTGGGTAAGCATCACCAACTATATGCAGTACGTGCAGAACATTGCCGACGGCCTGTCCAGGGCGGACCCGCAGAATGAAGCCATTTATCAGATCAACGCCCAGAAGTACAAAGCAAAACTTTCCGATTTAAAAACCAAAATGCACGGGGCAATCGATCCCCTGCCGAACCGGGGCATTGTTACCTTTCATGAGGCGTTCGGCTATTTCGCCGAGGAATTCGGCCTGCATGTGGAAGCGGTCATTGAGCGCGAGCCGGGGACCGACCCGACCGTACAGGAGTTGACCGAAACCATCGACAAGGTGGAGGAAAGCGGATGCAGGGCCCTGTTTGCCGAGCCCCAGTACGAACCCAGGCTTGCTCAGACCATTTCGGCGGAAACAGGCGCGAAGGTTTACACGCTGGACCCTTGCGTGTCCGGCGCATATGAAAAGGACGCGTATCTGAAGGCCATGGAGGAAAATCTCAATCAGTTAGTGGAGGCATTGGGACAATGAGGCATGTGAAAGGGTCGTGCTGCACGACTATAAAAAACATCGGGGTTTCCTCGGGAAAAACGCAAATTCTGCACGATGTAAGCTTTCACCTGCACTGCGGGGAGCTGACGGTCATCATCGGCCCAAACGGGGCGGGCAAGACGACGCTGCTCAAAGCGCTGCTGGGGGAACTGCGCCACACCGGCAGCATCCAGTTTCACGATCCCTCCGGGGAAGAACGGCGCATTCGCATCGGCTATGTCCCCCAAAAGCTGGACTTGGACCCCAATTCTCCAGTGAGCGTGTACGACTTTTTTGCCGCCATGATTTCCCGCCGTCCGGTCTTTCTGAGCAAGGGGCGGTTTCTCCACCAAAAGATCGGGGAATACCTGGCTGAATTTGAAATGGACGACAAGCTGGACCGGCGGCTTTGCGACCTGTCGGGCGGCGAATTGCAGCGGGTGTTGCTGGCGGTGGCCACCCATCCGGCCCCTGAGCTTTTAATCCTTGACGAGCCGGTTTCCGGCATCGACAGCAATGGCATGAGCGTGTTCTACGAAAAGCTCGGCGCTCTCAAGCGGGAGCGGGATATGGCGATCCTCATGGTGTCCCACGACTTGCATTACGTGGCTCAGTATGCGGACAAAATGCTGCTTTTGGACCAGACGGTTTTGAGCATGGGGACACCCAAAGAAGTTATGGCAAGCGACGCCTTTAAGCGGGAATTCAACGTTTTTGTGGAAGCGGAGGACCGGTAATGGAAGCAATTTATGAATGTATGGAATCGGTTCTGCCGTTCTCCTTCATGCATTACGATTTTATGAAAAACGCGCTGCTGGCGGTGCTGCTGCTGACCCCCATCTTCGGCATGATCGGGACCATGGTGGTGGACCACAAGCTGGCTTTTTTTTCCGATGCTTTAGGCCATTCCGCCCTGACCGGCATTGCCATCGGGGTGCTTCTCGGTATTTCCGAGCCGGTGGTGGCTATGACCCTGTTTGCCATCGTGTTCGCCATTCTGTTAAACAGCATCCGCCGTTCCCGGGTTTCGTCCAGCGACACGGTCATCAGCGTCTTTTCCTCCACGGCGGTGGCACTTGGTCTGGTGCTTCTCTCTTCTGGCGGTGGATTCTCCAAGTACTCCTCTTATCTGATCGGTGATATTTTGACCATCCGGCCGGCGGAAATCGCCATTTTGGCGGTGGTTCTGGTGCTGACGCTGATTTTCTGGATTTTCTGCTTCAATAAGCTGCTGCAGATCAGCGTCAACAGTACCCTGGCCTCCAGCCGGGGGGTTCCGGTGAAGACCATGGAGCTGATTTTTATCCTGGTCATCGCCGTGATCGTCACCATCTCCATCCGCTGGGTAGGGATTCTCATCATCAATTCCCTGCTGATCCTCCCCGCCGCCGCCAGCCGCAACGTAGCCCGCAACATGCGCCAGTATCATTTGCTCTCCGTGCTGTTTTCTATGGCGGCAGGGGTAATCGGCTTGGTGGCGTCCTACTACTACGGGGCGGCGGCAGGACCTACCATTGTCCTGGTCAGCGCCGTCTTCTTCTTCGCCACCTTCTTTCTCAAGCGCCTGGTGCGAAACTAATTGCGGCTCCCGCGCCGTTTTATCAAAAAAAGCGCAGCCGCCCTGATGGGCGGCTGCGCTTTTTCGTGAAATAGGCACGTCTTTTCTATTTCCGTCATAGGCTCTGGAAAAAAACTTTGATTATTTCTAAAGGCAGACCGATGCTCGCAATTTGCCTGGGAGAAACAAATAGCACCTTCTCTGTCCTCCGCAGGGATTCTCTTCGGAAGGAGAAACGCTTTGGCTCCCGTTTTCTCTATCCTAAGAATTTTTCCATCAGCTATCCCTGAAAGGCCGTATAACTGGTGAGATCCACCGCTACCTCCGGCTGCGCCCAGACAAATCCCATCTGAGAAGGGAGTTTTCCTTCTTCGAAACAACGCCACAGGTCCCAGTGAAGCCCCTTAACATACCGCTGCTCCCCTGTATCCACCACCAGCTCCTGCGGAAAATTCCACACCGGCACAAAGTCCGACAAGGCGTCAAAGCACGCCAGGTGAGGGACGATGGTATCAAGCCCGCAATAGGCGGGGTTCTTCCCCAGAATCTGCCCCAAAGTCCCCAGAAGCTTACCGCTTTCCTTAGAATCGTTGGGAGAACCCAGCGGCTCCACCCGGCCGTCCCGGTAGTGAACCACGATTTGGTCCTTGGGTGGGAACAGGTTGTAGGTGACGGTGGCCTTTTCAAATTCATAGACCAGAGTCGGGTCGATACTGAAATTACAGGCGTGGGTACCGTAGAAATACACCGGCACTCCTTCCTCTGTTTTCCCGGAAAAGGCCACCGTGTCATAGGTGTCGATGGCGTTGGCCCGGTAGGTCCCAGCCTTCATCGACACCAGGGGCGCACTCGTATTCACCCGATCCCCCAGCAAAAACAGCATGTTGTGCAGATAATGGGCGATGCCGTTGCTGGCAATGGAATCCAAGACATAGCTGCCGTCCCGAGCCCGGTATTTCCCGGCCCAGCCGCCGCCCCGGCCGTAGTAAACAAAGTCCCGGGGCCAGGCGGTATAGGAGCGCAAACGCAGGGCTCTGCCGTACTCCCCAGCCAGAATAGCCCTTTTCACCTTCAAAATCACATCGGAAAAGCACCACTGGAACCCTACGCTCAGCTGTTTGCCGGTACGGGCCATGGTTTGACGAATGGCATCCAAGTCCTGCAGCCTGGGCACCAGAGGCTTTTCACACAGCACATGAGAGCCGTGTTCCATGGCCTCAATTACCTGCCCGGCATGCAGGTTGATCGGGGTAGCGAGCACAGCCAAAAGCGCCTCATGCTCCTCGTAAAAGGCTTCCATCGTGTCATAGCAGGGAATCTGCTCCTCCTGGATCCGGTCATACAGCGGACATTTCTCCACAAAAGGGTCCACCACCCCTGCCACCGGGTATTCCTCCCGGTCCAGGTGGTTTAGCAGCAGGTCTACGTAGGTGCGGCCGTAGCCGCCCACACCCACCAGCAAAATGCTCTTTTTGCTCATTGTCTTTCATTCTCTCTTTTCCAGAAAGCAGCCCCAGCGTTCCTTCAGATGCCGTTGGACTCTCTATTCCTGCGCTTGCGATCTCCGCTAAAACACTCTTTCTCTGTTTCCAAACACATTGGTTCTTCTTTTACCGCTTGATTATCTCAGCAAAACGCTTTGCCGCTTCGTTCCAAGCGTCCACGTCCTTGGGCTGGTACTTCTTCTGCTCAAAGGAGGAAGCGATGATCTTGCGGGCCTCCTTGAGGTTGGCGATTTCGCCCATAGCCATAAGCTGAACCGAAATGTTACCAATGGCGGTGGCCTCAATGGGACCGGTGATGACCTCGACGCCGCAGGCGTTGGAAGCAAACTGGGACAAAAGCCCGTCCTTGGTGCCGCCGCCCACAATGTGCAGGCAAGGATAAGGA
Organism: Solibaculum intestinale; assembly: GCF_040096205.1. NCBI lineage: Bacteria > Bacillati > Bacillota > Clostridia > Eubacteriales > Oscillospiraceae > Solibaculum > Solibaculum intestinale. The sequence continues at coordinate 92,164 of NZ_JBBMFD010000004.1, forward strand.
TGGCCGGTCAGGTCCTCAAGCGCCTTAAAGGTCATGCGGTATTTGAGGGCCAGGCTCTCGTAGATGCAGCGCATGACTTCGCCTCGGCTTTCGGGCACATACTGGCCGGTCATGCGGCAGTAGTCCCGGATTTTGCCCGGCATATCGCCGGGAGTGTTGAAGGCCTCGTAATCCGGGTCCACAAAGCACTGAAACGGCTTGCAGGCCAGAGCCTCCCGCTCCAAGTCCGCAAAGCTGACCTCAAAGCCTTCCCGCTGCCACTGACGGCGGGATTCCTGGATTAACCACAGGCCCATGATGTTCTTGAGCAGGCGCACGTTGCGTCCATAGCCGCCTTCGTTGGTAAAGTTGTTTTGCAGGCTCTTTTCGTTGATGACCGGCTTTTCGCATTCAGTCCCCATCAGCGACCAGGTGCCGCTGGAAATGTACACAAAGTCGTCCCCTTCGGCCGGAACGGAAACCACTGCCGAACCAGTGTCATGGCCGGCCACATAATAAACCGGAACACTGGGGATTCCCAGCTCCTTGCACAAATCGTCCTTCAAATTTCCAGCACAGGTACCCGCATCCACAATGTCACAAAAAATGTCCTTCGGAATTCCCAACCGGTCAAAGAGAGAATAGGCCCAGTCGCCGGTGTTGGGGTTCATCAGCTGGGTGGTGGATGCCATGGTGTACTCCGAATGCTCCGCTCCGGTGAGGAAATAAACCATCATGTCGGGAACCAGCAGCAGCTTGTGGGCCCGCTTTAAAAGTTCCGGACGGTTCTTTGACAAAGAGAAGAGCTGATTGATGGTGTTGAGTGCGATGAACTGAATGCCCGTGTTTTCATAGATTTCTTCCTTGGGGATCACTTTGAACAGCTCCTCCATAATCCCCTCGGTGCGCGCATCCCGATAATGAATCGGGTTTTCCAAGAGGCGGCCCTCCTCGTCGAACAGGCCGAAGTCCACCCCCCAGGTGTCGATGCCCACGCAGTCAAACCCGCCGGCCAACTTCGCCTTGATGAGGCCCTGTTTGATTTCATGGTAGAGGCGCAGAATGTCCCAATAAAGGGTTCCGTTGAGACTGACCGGGTCGTTGGAAAAGCGGTGAATTTCCTGCAGGGAAATGGTTTTCCCGTCAAAGGTGCCTAAGATGGCGCGGCCGCTGGACGCACCGAAGTCAAAGGCAAGCACGCGTTTGTTCGCCATGATGTTTGTTCCTCCCTTATGTAACTATGCGGCGGGGTACGGCTTTTGCCGCGCCCCGCCGATAAAAATCTCATTTATTGGCCGCTTATCTCTTGAAAAGGTGTCCTTCTCGTAGGCACGGACTTCGTCGGTCCAGTCCATACCCACCGGCATTTTCTTCTTGTCACAGTGGTAATCCCGGCATCGTGAGGGCTTTCTGGGAAAGGGCCAGGCGGCGGGATTTGTCACCTTCCCGCTTGTACTTCCTGACAGTGGCAACCGGCTCGAGCAGCGCTTCCAGCGTACGGGCGCGGTCAGGATCGCTGCCAGTCATAGAATCGCTTCGTTTAAAACCGGGCGTGTCGTCGCCCTGTCAGCAATGCAGAGAGATGAGAGTACGGCCGGCCAGTTCAATGGCTTTGCCAGCATCTACACCCGCTGCCGCGTAAGCTTCACGGGCGAATTCAAAAGCTTTTTTCTATATGTGACAAATCATTCCTCACTTTCAATAGATTTGGAAATTTACACCATGTCTATATGGATGTTATTATTATAATACAGACCAAAACGGTTGTAAATAAGAAAATCCACCATTCCCCGCGTTTGGGCAGGATTCACGGGAGAACCGGAAAAGCTTGGGCGGGATTTGACGGTGCTGCGGAGAAACCGTGGAAATCACGTTTACAGAAATTCCATGCTATGGTATACTGTTTCATAGAAAAACGCCAGGCAGGAAGAAAGGGGAAATAAAGATGTCTCGGTATGTCAACCGCATTGCGACCACCCGTTCGAAGGAGGAAATTGACGCCCTTTTGGTGCCGATTTTACAACGGGAAGGTTTTACCTATGTCAAATACGAAGGCGAAGATGTCTGGAAAAAAGGCGTGGGGCTGATGACGGCTCCGCAGTTTTTCAAGTACGAGTACCTGGGCGACTCGGTGGGCGTGCAGGCGTGGATTAAGTTTGCAATTCTTCCCGGCGTCTATGCGGGCGAAATGGGTCTCAAGGGCTTCTGGGGCATCGCCATCAAAAAAATGCTGCAGGCCCGCGTCAACGAAATGGAGTATGCCATCGCCAATCCGTATCCCCAGCCTCAGGCGAGCGCAAACGTATAGGCCGACCAACAAAGCTATATTTTTCTGAAAATGGAAGAAAGAAAAAGACGGTTTGGTCTTCCTATATCCCGCTGGTTGTGATAGGATGGTGTTACGGCGAACCGCCGCAAAGGAAAACGATCTAAAATAAAAGGAGTTTGCTTTTTGAAACGTTATTGTAAATCGGTAATTGTGCGCTGACCGGGAGGTTTGCGTAACAATTCAATTGCTCAAGCCTCCCAAAAGGTTTTAAAACTTTTTAGGAGGAATTATCCCCATGAATCGGGAAAATAAACGAAAAACCTTTGAAAAGGGGTATTATAAAACTCACCCCTGCAGCGACAGTTTTACCTGCAAAGTCTGCGGCCGCCTGGTGGTAGCCGCCGGTGCGGGCAGCGACCATCGCAACCATTGTCCCAACTGCCTTTGTAGCCTCCATGTGGACGAGGAGCCGGGCGACCGGGCGGCGGACTGCGGCGGCATTATGGAACCCATCGGCGTCTGGGTGCGCAAGCGCGGCGAATGGGCAGTGATCCATCGGTGTAAGCGCTGCGGCAAGCTGTCCTCCAACCGGGTGGCGGCCGATGACAATCCCATGAAGCTGATGTCCATCGCCATGCAGCCTTTGTGCACCCCGCCGTTCCCTTTAGAGCGTGTGGAGGAAATGACAAAGCTGATGGGCGGCGACGGAAGCATGAAGTGAAATGGACAAATGTTTGCTGTAAATTCGCAGAGCCAACGGATCAGATGGTACGTTGGCTCTGCATTTTTTAATAGTAATAACCGGCTTCCAAACCAGAAAGGCCCGGCGGAAAGAATCCTTTCCGCCGGGCCTTTCTCGTCTCGCCTATCGCTTATAGCTCGCCCTTTTCGATCTGCTCGAAGACAGCGATGCGGTCAGCGTGCCGGCCGCCTTCAAAAGCCGTGTTCAAAAACACGTCCACCAGCTCCAAAGCGAGGCCCGCGCCCACCACCCTGGCGCCCATGCACAGGATGTTTGCATCGTTGTGAAGGCGGGTGTACTTGGCACTGAAATAGTCCGAGCAACAGGCAGCACGCACGCCGGGGACTTTGTTGGCGGCGATGGAGATCCCGATACCGGTTCCGCAGCAGAGAATGCCCTTCTCGCACTCGCCGACAGCCACTGCTTTGCCTACTTTTGCTCCGAAGAGGGCGTAGTTCACCGAGTCGCAGCTATAAGTTCCATAGTCCTTGTAAGCAATGCCCTTGCTGTCCAAATACGCGCGGATTTCTTCCTTGAGCGGGAAGCCCGCATGGTCCGATCCCAATGCAATCATTTGTTTTTCCTCCGTATTTCTTCTTATTTATTCGGTCCGCCTGTCTGCGCTCCCAGGTTAAGACGCGGCGGCTTTTCCACTCGATTATTTTCCCGCCGCCTGCCGGCGTTTGAGTTCCCGCTGGGCCTGAGGCAGGCGCAGGTAGGAGGGCAGCAGGGCAGACGCGTCCACGCCCTTTCCCTGGGCAAATGCCTGCTGTGCCGCCCGGGCAACCCCGTAGGCGCGCTGGTAGCGCAGGTGAAGCGGGGCCAGGCGGAAGGGAATCCCCTGCTCGGCAAAGGCTTTCTCACAAACATGGGCGCCGTCCCCGGTCAAAAGCACCTGTTTTCCCAAGCACTTTAGTTCGGCTGTCAGTTCGGCAATGGTCAAAGCCCGGTCTTCGCACAGGCGGATGACCTGCCCATTCCGAACCTCGAACAGCGCCTGATACACCTGCTGGCACCTGGCGTCCATCGCCCCGCACACCACCCCGTCAAAACCCTCGAAAAGATAGGCCATAGATTCCAGGGTAGAAATTCCAACACAGGGCTTCCCCTGCGCGAAGGCCATTCCCTTTACTGCCGCCACCCCGATGCGAATTCCTGTAAAGGAACCAGGACCGCTGTTTACGGCAAAGCCGTCCACCTGGGCCGGTTTTACATGCGCCGCAGCCAGAAGGTGTTCCACCAGCTGCATGAGGGTCTGGCTGTGGGTAAGCCCCACGTTCAAATATTGTTCTCCAATCAGCTTCTCGTCCTCCAGCAGGGCGCAGGAGGCGGAAACCGCGGAGGAATCCATCGCTAAGATGCGCATGAGTCTTCGCCTCTTTCCACCGTGATAACGCGTTCATACTCGTTTTGCCCCGGCTCGATGGCCACGCGGATGACATTTGCCGGCAAAGCGCCCTCAATGTTCTCGCTCCACTCCACGGCCAGCACGCCGCCCCGGGCCAGATACTCGAAAAAGCCAGTGGATTCCAGGTCATCCCAGCCCTCCACTCGGTACATATCGAAGTGATAGAGCTCCAAATCTCCCGGGTGCTCATGCACTAAGGCAAAGGTGGGGCTGGACACCTCTCCCCCGACCCCGAGCCCTTTGGCAAGGCCGCGGACAAAAGCGGTTTTCCCCATTCCCAGCCCTCCATACAGCGCAAGCACGTCGCCGGGCAAAAGGGTTTTCGCAAGCTTTTGGGCAAACTGCTCGGTGTCTTCGGGCGAACGGGAAACAAAACGATCTGTCTGCATGAATACGATCCTCCGGTCAACCAAGTGGGGACGGGAAAAGGCGTTTGCCGATCCGGAGCGTCCCGCCAGCCGGTCAAAACGCTTTGACGCGTCTGGTTAAAAAGAATTATACCATATTTTTATTTTTGGTACAATGCGCAAAACCCATCCGGCTAATCACGGCCTCTCCGCTTTTATTGAAAAAAACGGTAATTTCCGTCCCTTCCTCTTCGAAAACTGTCACCTCCTCCTTTTGCCGACATAGTATGAAACTGTATCAATGCTTTGGAAACAGCCGGTTCTATGGTGTTCATAGTTCCGATTCCTTAGGCTGATCAAACGGAAACGGAGGAGATTTTATGGCAGATGATATGCTGCGCACCCGCTTTTTTCTAGGTTCCAATTCGCCGATAGGCTTTGTATCAAAATTTGACCGCGTGTACGACCCTCATGACGGGTGGCAGGCATACTTACTCAAAGGGGGACCCGGTACGGGAAAATCCACCTTTATGAAAAGCATCGCCCAGGCGGCGGAAGCAAACGGGTATGAGGTTGAGCTGATTTTCTGCTCGTCCGACCCCAATTCATTGGACGGTGTGGTGATTCCTAAACGCAAATGCTGCATTCTGGACGCCACCTCGCCCCACGTACTCGAACCCTCCTTCCCCGGCGCCTGCGAAACCATCGTCAACATCGGCGCCTACTGGGATAAAGATATTTTACAGGAAAATCGGGACGAAATCATGAAGACGTCGGCCGCCTGCTCGGCCCAGCACGCCCGGGCCACTCGGTATCTGGCGGCGGCGGGAAGCCTTTTATCCGACAGCTACCGCTTCGCCCTCGACTGCACCGACACGGCAAAAGTAGCCCGCTATGCCTCCCGCCTTTCCCGCCGGGAATTCGGCCAGCCCAAGGAAAACCTGGGGCATGAGGAAATCCGCCTGCTTTCGGCCGTCACGCCCCACGGGGTGCTCTTCTTTGAGGAGACGGTGGAGAAGCTTTGTTCCAGGGTCTTCGTCATTGAGGACGAATACGGCGCCTCTTCCCGGCTGCTGCTGGCTCACCTGCGTACCCACGCGCTCACCTGCGGCCACGATGTGATCTCCTGCTACTGCCCCATGTCCCCTCTCGATAAGCTGGACCACCTGTTGATTCCAGATCTGGGGATCGGGTTTGTCACCTCCAACAGCTGGTACCAAGTAAAGCTCTCGCCCTTCCGCCGCATCCACATGCAGCGCTTTACCTCCAACGAGCTGCTGCGCCAGCGCCGTCAACGCCTTTCCTTCAATCGCCGCGCCAGCCGCGACCTGATTTCCGAGGCCTCCGCCCGGATGCTGGAAGCCAAGGCCATTCACGACGAGCTGGAGAATTTCTACATTTCCGCCATGGATTTCGATGCCGCCGAATCGCTGCGGCAAAGCGTCATCCAGCAGATGGTACTAGATGATTAAATACGATAAGAGAAGCCGGAGCGTATGATTCGCTCCGGCCTTTTTCTGTGAATCGGCTTGGTGATACCGACTTTTGCGGACTTTTTTATGACACAGATGGCAGGGTTCGATCGGGATCATCCTCATTCCAATCGAACTGAAATTGTCCCATATGCTTCTTCGCATCAACTAAAATGAAGTAGTTCCCTGCATGGTCCAGGTGGACAACAAAGGAGGTAGAAGGGACCTTTTCCCTCTTCAAATAAGTATTCCCATTCCCGTCGGTTATCCCGATGCGTATTTCTCCATGAAATGTTTCCACCATGCCGTACAAGTCCACAGGTCGATCAACTGTTATCATTTCTCTATAGGTGCCGGTAAACAAATCGTGGGTCTTGCCAAACTGATTTTCGGAATTGGTATCTTTCGTCTCTTGGATATTGCTATCTTTGACATTACTCCAAAATTTGAGCCGAATGCAGCCGGAACCAAACAATGCAATCACTACCGCCAAAAAAGAGCGATTCCTCGTTGTTTCATCAATTTTCCCTCTCTTTATCCATTGTAACGATTATCTATTTCTTAAATAATAGCATATAAGAAGCAAAATAACCATTGTTTTACAATAAAATTCAAGAAAAGAATAGAAACCTCCATTTTATCAAATTGATCCTACAATGAGACGCAAAAAGGCCGCCGGACAAAAATAGTCCGGCGGCCTTGCCATCATCCTGGTAAAAAAGAGTTATTTATCCTCTTCTTCCACGTCGTGGCCGCATTCCTCGCAGGCGCAGGAATCGTCCTCACAGCCGCACTCGTCGGCATACTGCAGATCGAATTCCAGCGTCTCGCCGCAGTTGGGGCAGTCCACCTCGCCCGCCAGCAGCGTTTCCTCATCCAGACAGATGGTGTCGCCGCAGTTGGGGCACTTGACCTCGACAAACTCATCGTCGTCCTCGTCCTCATACTCCTCATCGTCATAGTAGTCCTGCTCGAGGGCGTCCAGGTCCTCGTCCACTGCGTCAATCTGCTCGGAAAGCTCGGAGAAGCCATCCTCCAGATCGGACACCGTCATAGCCAAGTCATCCAGCACATCCGCGATTGCCTTAAAAATACGGGTTTCCTTTGCATCCTCACTCAATTCCGAAGCGTCGAGAATCCCTCTGAGATATGCTACCTTTTCCGTCACAGTCATGGCTGCTCCTCCTTTATTCAAATGGGTCTGATGAAACACGTCCGTTTTCTTTGCCAATTAGGCGCGCTCCATGTACTCGCCCGTGCGGGTATCAATGCGAATCTTTTCCCCCTCGTCGATGAAAAGCGGCACGCGGATTTCCGCGCCTGTTTCCAGGGTGGCGGGCTTGGTCACATTGGTGGCGGTATCGCCTCTAAAGCCCGGATCGGTCTTTGTGACCGTCAGCTCCACAAAGTTCGGCGGCTGCACGCCAAAGACGTTGCCCTTATAAGAGAGAACGGTGCACTCCATGTTCTCCTGAACGAACTTAAAATTGTCGTCCAGAATGGAAGCGTTGATCGGCAGCTGCTCGTAGGTCTCGGTATCCATAAAATAATACAGATCGCCGTCGCTGTACAGATACTGCATCGGCTTGCGCTCGATGTAGGCGGTCGGGAACTTATCGCTGGGGTTGAACGTTTTTTCTACCACAGAGCCCGCAATCACATTGCGGATCTTCGTGCGGACAAATGCCGCGCCCTTGCCGGGCTTGACATGCTGAAATTCGATGATCTGATAGACGTTTCCGTCCATCTCAAAAGTCACGCCGTTGCGAAAATCTCCTGCTGATACCATTGGTTTTACCCCCAAAACGTAAGATTATTCTCATTTTACCGGATACAAAGGCCAATTACAAGAAAAACTTGCCGTCATAATATTATAAGGGATTTTTCCGACTTCGTCAAGTTTTTAAAGCCCTGCTCAGTGATGACCACCAGATCTTCGATGCGCACACCGAACCGGCCCTCCAGGTAAATGCCGGGTTCCACCGTCATGGTAGTTCCCGGGACAAGCATCGCCTGGCATTTGGGTGAGAGCCGCGGGTCCTCGTGAATTTGAAGCCCCACGCTGTGACCGGTGGCGTGGCCGAAATCCTTGCCGTACCCGGCGGCCTCGATCACATCCCGTGCGGCCGCGTCCCCGTCGCTGCAAAGAACGTCCGGGCCGAGCGTGGAAAGGGCTGTCTGCTGGGCTTTGAGCACCACCTCGTAAACCGCTCTTTGCTCCTCGCTTACCTCACCGACCGCCACCGTACGGGTCATATCCGCACAGTAACCGTTTACCACCGCGCCAAAATCCATGGTGACAAAGTCCCCTTTCCTTACCTTGCGGTCGGTGGGGACGGCGTGAGGCAGAGAAGTGTTGGGCCCGGAGGCGGCGATGGTCTCAAAGGCCACGCCCTCCGATCCCAGCCTGCGCATGAAAAACTCCAGCTCTAAAGCGATTTCCCGTTCGCTGACCCCTTCCCCTATAAAGGAAAGCATGTGGGTAAAGGTTTGGTCGGTGATGGCCTGCGCCTGCTGCATCCACCGGATTTCCTGAGCGGACTTGACCGAGCGCAAAGCGAAAATGGGCTGGTCCGCCCCGCCCGCCAGCTTTACCTTTCCCTCCAGCAGCTCCCGCAGGCTCTGCTCCTGACGCACGGTGACGTACTCCTCCTCGATGAGCAGACGGCCTACCCCAAAGCGGTCCAGCTGGGCTAGCAAGCAGTCATAAAACCGGTCGTAGCACAAGCATTCCAAATCCTTGATTTTTGCCTTGGCCGCCTCGATGTAGCGAAAGTCGGTCAGGAACACCGACCCGCGGCGGGTGAGCAGCAGCGCGCCGTCGCTGGCGTCAAAGCCGGTAAAATACCGCCGGTTTACCGGCGACAAAATCAGCACCCCGTCCGCCCGCCAGTCGATGGCGTCGAGCAGGGCTTTTCTTCTCCCTTGCATGGCAAAACGCCTCCTGTTTTCCGTTAAATCAGGTCCTTGATGGCGTCGATGGCCAGCAGGTAGCTGTTCTTCCCAAAGCCGATGACGCTGCCCGCGCACACCGGCGCAATCACCGAATTGTGCCGGAATTCCTCCCTGGCGTGGATGTTGGAACAGTGCACCTCCACCACCGGGATCTTAATGGAAGAGATGGCGTCCCGGATGGCATAGCTGTAGTGGGTGTAGGCGCCTGCATTGATGATGACGCCGTCGCAGGTTTTGCGCGCCTCGTGCAGCTTGTCAATCAGCGCGCCCTCGGAATTGGACTGGAAAATCTCGCAGTTTATTCCCCGGCTTTCCGCCTTCTGGGCGATTTGCAGGTTGATGGAGCCCAAGGTTTCCCTGCCGTAGATGTTCGTTTCCCGCTCCCCCAGCAGATTCAGGTTGGGGCCGTGGATGACCAGAATCTTCTTCATGGTATTTCGCCGTCCTTTTTTCTTACTTCGACCGGATACGGTCGTAATACTGCTTCATCAAAAGGGCATCGGGCGCCTGGGTGCCGGCCGATTCGCAGATGAATACCGGCGCCGCGTTTTTGCGCACGGTGACGTTGAGCACCTCTTCAAAGGAAGGGCCGAACTCCTCGTCCACAAAGGTCAGATGGCGCACCTCGCCGCCCTTGGAATATTCGATCTTGGAAAAATGGGAGTGGATGCGCTGCATCCGGTCCCGGCCCAAGCCGTTCTCAATTTCCTCGAACACTTTTTCAATGGCCTCTTCACAGCCAAGGCCGCCGTGGGTGCGGGCGTTCAGGTGCCCGAAGTCAATCGTGGGGAGCAGACGCTCGTCGATCCCGCAAAGGGCAATGACCTCGGACAGGTCCCCCAGTTGGTTGATCTTACCCATGGTTTCCGGGCAGAGATGAATGTCCCCCAGGCCTTCTTCGTCCATGGCGTCCAGCGCTTTCTTGAGGGTCACCGATGCAAGGGCGGTGGCGTCCGCCCGGGACAGCTTGCCAAGCCCTCCCGGATGCACCACGATCCGCTTCGCCCCGCACCACCTGGCCACCCTGGCGCTTTGCAGGATATACTCCACGGAATTGTCTCGTTTTGACTCCTCCGGAGAGGCCAGCGAGATATAATAAGGGGCGTGGATGGACAGGGAAACGCCCTGCTGCCTTGCGTTTTCTCCCAGGGTCTCAGCAGTGGGCTGGGACATGCGCACGCCGCGTCCAAACTGAATTTCATAGGCGTCAAGCCCCTTTTCCTTTACATACTGGGGGGCCTGGATGGTCGCTTTATAGCCGGCCTCGTAGAAATCCTCACAATTTCCCGCCGGTCCGAACCGTGCCGTCACGGTCATCCCTCCTGTTCTCGGTCTTTTCCTGCTCCTGGTACTTTTGTACCACCTTTTCTTCCATTCGGCGGCGGATGCGAAAGGACAGGCTTTCCGCTTCGTCCACCCGCTCCACCAAAATCGCCTTCATTCCCGCACCGTGGCCGCCCAGCACATCGGTATAAACCTGGTCGCCCACCACGGCAATGGCGGATACCGGCAGATTCATTCTTTTTGCCGCCTGCCGGATGCGAAAGGGCAGGGGCTTACAAGCGTTTGCCACAAAGGGCAGGTGCAGACGAGCGGCAAAATCGCGCACCCGTTTTTCCCGGTTATTGGAAATCAAAAGGAGCGCAATGCCGTTTTTCCGCATCAAGGCGAGCCATTCGATCACCCCGTCAAGGGGGTCCGGATGGCCGTGGGACGCAAGGGTATTGTCCACATCCAGCAAAAGCCCTTTCACCGAAAGGGCGCGCAGGTCTTCCAAGGTGATCTGCGTCACCCGTTTACGCATGAGCTCCGGAATCAGTTTTGGCATAACGCTCACTTCCTTATGCAACAGGATACGGATTTCTTCGTTCAAATGCAAGAGAAAATCTGTGAACAAATCCGATTCTGGACCAAACATGAAAAAAGCGGGCATCACTGCCCGCTTTTGCATACAACTGTACCGCAACCGGCCCTTTCCTTAGCGGAACTTACGCTTGCGGGCGGCTTCGGACTTCTTCTTGCGCCGAACGGAAGGCTTTTCATACGCCTCACGCTTACGCACCTCGGCAATCACGCTGTCTCTCTGACACTGTCTCTTAAAGCGTCTGAGCGCGCTATCCAAAGATTCATTTTCCTTGACACGGACTTCCGGCATTCTGCAATTCCCTCCCCTCCGTCTTGCGACAGGGGTATTAGACCTTGTGAGCCTATAACAAATCATATTATACATGATTTCACCGGCGCCTGTCAAGCTATTTTCGGCATTCTCACAAAGAAACCACAATGTCTTTTTTTCGATCTGGGCAGGAAGCACCAAAGACCCGCTTAAAACCTAGTCGCACAGCCATGCGAGGCCCACGACGCCCAGGCCCAGATGGATGCCCAGCACCGGCCCGATCCGGGAAACGGTGATATCCGCCCCCACTCCCGCCTGCTTTAAGGCGGCGGTAATTTTTTTCGGCTCTACGCCGGGGCCGAAGTACTCGACCACCACCCGGCCCGCTTGGGGCGGAACCTTGGCGATCAAGGCTTTGATCTGCTCGGTGCGGCCTCTTGCCATGCCGTCGGCCACGATCGCCCCGTCCTTGAGGGTAAGCAGGGGGCGTATGTTGAGAATGGCGGACACCGACTGGCGCACCAGCCCCAGCCGGCCGCTGCGGCGCAATGCGTCCATATTGTCCACGGAAAAAGCGGTCCCCACCTGCTTTTTGATCTGCTCGAGCTGGGCAGCCACCTCGTAAAGCCCCATACCCGCGTCTATCAGCTCCCGGGCTTTCTGAACAAGCAGGTACTGCCCGCCGGCGGTGGAAAGGGAATCCACCACCGCAATGCGCTGGTCATTTAACTCCTGGGCCGCCAGGGTGGCGCTGGAATAGGTGCCGCTCAACCGGGAGGACATAACGATACACAGCACCTCGTTGCCCGCCTCAAGCTCCTGTTCAAAGGCCGCCACAAAGGTGGAGATGGGCGGATGGGCGGTGGTGCACTGAAAGATGTGCTCCCCCACCTGCGCCTCATACCGGCCCTTCTGGTCGGCAAAGCTTTCGCTGAAGGACCGGCCGTCGATGGTGAAGCTCACCGGGACCAGGCGGACGCCCAGCTTGTGGGCCTGGCCTTTGGTCAGGTACGCGGTGGAATCGGTGACAATGGTAATCATCGGCCGTCCCACCCGATTCTGCGAAACCGGTGGTACCGGTGGTCCAAAAGCTGCTCGGTAGGCAGCGCTTTGTTTTTCTGGATGGTGCTGTAAAGCTCGGCGCGGATGGTTTCATAAAGCTCGGTAAAGTCTTCGCCCGGCTCTTTGAACACTCGTTCGATCACCCGCAGGGACAGAAGATCGCCCGCGGTGAGCTTGAGGCATTCCGCCGCTTCGGCGGTCTTGCTGGGGTCTTTCCACAGGATGCTTGCGCAGCCTTCGGGCGAAATGACCGAATAGACCGCGTTTTCCAGCATCCAGACTTCGTCGGCCACCGCCAGACCCAAAGCCCCGCCGCTGCCCCCTTCCCCGATGAGCACGGAGATAACGGGGGTTTTGAGCGTCATCATTTCCATGAGGTTTTCCGCGATGGCTTCCCCCTGGCCCCGCTCCTCGGCGGACTTGCCGCAGTAAGCGCCGGAGGTGTCGATAAAGCAGACGACCGGCCGGTGGAATTTCTCCGCCAGTTTCATCTGCCGCAACGCCTTGCGGTACCCTTCCGGGTGAGCGCAGCCGAAGTTGCGCTTGATTTTATCGGTGGTGTCATGGCCCCGTTCCAGGGCGATGACGGTTACCGGCATGTCGATGAGCCTGGCGATGCCGCAGACTACCGCCTTGTCGTCGCCGTAACGGCGGTCCCCGTGCAGCTCGGTAAAGTCGGTAAAGATTTTATGGATGAAGTCGGTGCCGGTGGGGCGGCCCTTCGCCCGGGCAGCTTTGACGCGTTCAATCGCTTCCATTCTTTACTCCGCCTCCTTTGCGTGCAGGCTCAACAGCTTCGCCAAGTACCTCTTCTGCTCGAGCCGGCTGACCACCGCGTCCACAAACCCCTTGTCCTGCAAAAACTCCGCCCGCTGGAATCCCGCGGGCAGCTTCTGGCGGATGGTCTGTTCGATGACCCTGGGTCCGGCAAAGCCCACCAGCGCGCCCGGCTCGGCGATAATAATGTCGCCCTCCATGGCAAAGCTGGCGGTGACGCCGCCGGTGGTGGGGTCGGTGAGGACGGTGATGTAAAGGAGGCCTTCGTCGGAATGGCGCTTGACCGCTCCGCTGGTTTTCGCCATCTGCATTAAGGACAAAATGCCCTCCTGCATTCTGGCGCCGCCGGACACGGTAAAGCCCACCACCGGCAGGCCTTCCTTCGCCGCGTATTCAAAAAGGCGGGTGATCTTTTCCCCGACCACCGTGCCCATGGAGCCCATCATAAAATAGGGTTCCATGACAAAGAGGGCGCAGGGAAACCCGTCGATTTCACAGGTGCCGCAAACCACTGCTTCCTTTTCCGCACTTTCCAGGCGGGCGTTTTTGAGCTTGCCGTCATAGTGGGGAAAGCCGATGAGGTTTTCCGACTGCAAGTCCCCGTCCATCTCCGAAAAGGTGCCGTCGTCCGCAGTCATGCTGATGCGCTGGCGGGCGTTTACCCGGAAATGATGGCCGCACTTGGGACAGACGTGATGATTGTCGCTTAAGTCGCTGGTAAAGAGCGTAGCGCGGCAGGACGGGCAGATGCTGCACATTTCGTCCGGCACGGTGGGGCTTGTGGTTTTGGTATGCTTGCTGTCGTAGGTTTCCAGCTCGTTCTTCGGACGCTTGAATAAGCTTTTTTTCAGCATGGCCTATCCTCTTTTCGACATGAAGTTGGTATAATAGCGGCCGGACTTGAATTCCTCGTCGCTCAAAATATCCATCTGCAGCTCGCTGTTGTGCTCCACCCCTTCGATGACCAGCTCGCACAAAGCCGCCTGCATTTTGCGGATGGCTTCTTCCCTCGTCTTGGCGTACACAATCAGCTTGCCCATCATGGAATCGTAAAAGGGCGGAACAAAATAGTCCTGATAAAGGGCCGTATCGAACCGCACCCAGGGGCCGCCCGGCACGTGCAGCAGGGTAATGCGCCCGCAGGAGGGACAGAAGTTGTTATTAGGGTCCTCGGCGTTGATGCGGCATTCGATGGCGGCACCTTCGATTTTGATGTCCTTCTGGGTAAAGGACAGGGGCAAACCGGACGCCACCCGGATCTGCCATTTCACCAGGTCGATGCCGGTGACCATCTCGGTAACCGGATGCTCCACCTGCAGACGGGTATTCATTTCCATGAAGTAGTAGTGGTTGTCCCGGTCAAAAAGGAATTCGATGGTTCCCACGCCCCGGTAGCCCACGGCTTTCGCCGCCTTAGTGGACACCTCCACCATCTTTGCGCGGATGTCCTCGGTGACCACCGGCGAGGGGCTTTCCTCGATGAGCTTCTGGTTTTTGCGCTGCACCGAGCAGTCCCGTTCCCCCAGGCACACCACGTTGCCGTGGTCGTCGCAGATGATCTGCATTTCAATGTGCTTAACCGGGCTTAAAAACTTCTCCAAATACACCGCCCCGTCACCAAAGGCGCTGAGGGCTTCGTTGGAGGCGGTCTGAAACGCGTTTTCAAACTCGTCGGTATGGTTTACCAGGCGGATACCCCGGCCGCCGCCGCCTGCTCTCGCCTTGCAAAGCAGCGGATAGCCAATCTCGTCCGCCTTTTTATGGGCTTCCTTCACATCCTCAATCACGTCGCACCCAGGCACCACCGGCACCCCGGCCGCCTTCATGGTGCGGCGCGCTTCGTCCTTGTCCCCCATCTTGTTGATGATCTCAGCCGAGGGGCCGATGAACACGATGCGGCAGGATTCGCAGAGCTTTGCGAACTTGGCGTTCTCGGACAAAAGGCCGTAGCCCGGATGGATGGCCTGGGCGCCGGTCGCCACCGCCGCCGACAGGATGGCCGTCATGTTTAAGTAGCTGTCCTTCACCTGGGGACCGCCGATGCAGATGGCCTCGTCCGCCAGGCTCACGTGCAGCGCCTCCCGGTCGGCCTCGGAATAGACCGCTACCGTAGAGATGCCCATTTCCTTGCAGGCGCGGATGACGCGCACGGCGATTTCCCCGCGGTTGGCAATTAGAATTTTGGAAAACAACGGTTTCCTCCCCTTTCCTATCTCATCAACGCGAAAGAGAATTCTCCGCTGACCGCCAGCTTATCGCCCACATACCCCTTGCCCTTGGCAAAGTAAAAGGGCTCGCGGACCCGTTCAATGGAGCACTGGATCTGCAGGGTATCCCCTGGCTTTACGGGGTGCTTGAACTTGACGCTGTTAAGCCCGGTAAAATACGGGGTGGCGCCTTCGGCTTTGCCCGCCAGCATCACGCAGCAGGCCTGCCCCATCATTTCGCACAGCACCACACCCGGCACCACCGGGTTTCCCGGGAAATGGCCCTGCAAAAACCATTCGTCGCCCTTTACGGTATATTGTCCCACCGCGTGGGTCTCATCCACGGCATTCGCCTCGTCGATGAGGAGCATCGGCTCCCGATGGGGAAGGATGGTCTTGATTTCTTCTCGGTTCATTTTGTCTCCCCGCCCTCTTAAAAGATTTTAAAGAGCGGCTGGTTGTATTCCACCACCTGGCCGTTCTGCGCGCACACGTCGACGATCTCGCCGTCCACCTGCGCGGTGATTTCGTTCATCAGCTTCATCGCCTCAATGATGCACAGCACGTCGCCCTTCTTGACCTTACTGCCCACCTTCACGTAAGGTTCGGCGTCCGGAGAAGGGGAATCGTAAAATACGCCCACCATGGGGGATTTGACCTCGGTAATGTTGTTAAAGTCCACCGGCTGGGTAGCGGGCACTTCGGAAGAAGCCGCCGGGGCGGCTGCAGGCGCGGCAGAGGCCGAAGCGGGCGCTGCCGCAGGAAGAATCATGGGGGCGAAACCCGCCGTGGGGCGCTCAAAATGGATGTTCAGGTCCCCCTCGGTCACTTCCAGCACCGACAAACCGGTGTCCTCCATGATCTTGGCCAGGGAACGCAATTGCTTGATGTCCATTATCGTCGTCCTCCTCCTTTACACCTTCGCTAACGCGATGCAGGCGTTGTGTCCGCCAAAGCCCAGGGATACGGAAAGGGCAAGATCCGCCTGAACCTTGCGGGCTTCGTTTGGAATGTAGTCGAGATCGCAATCGGGATCGGGTTCTTCATAGCCGATGGTGGGCGGGAGAATCCCGTCGCGCAAAGAAAGCACACAGGCGATGGCTTCGGCAGCGCCCGCTGCCCCCAGCATATGGCCGGTCATAGATTTGGTGGAGCTGATCATGGCTTCTCTCGCTTTTTCCTCGCCCAGCGCCTTTTTGATGGCGAGCGTTTCCGACTTATCGTTCAAAGGCGTGCTGGTGCCGTGGGCATTGAAATAAATCTTCGCCTCCGGCATGCCTGCCTCTTCATACGCCTGCTTGATGGCTCTGGCACCGCCGATGGCCTCCGGGTGGGGCGCGGTCACATGATAGGCGTCGCAGGTGTTGCCGTAGCCTTTGATTTCCGCGTAAATCTTCGCGCCTCTGCGTTTTGCGTGCTCGTATTCCTCCAGAACCAGGATGCCCGCACCCTCGCCGATGACAAAGCCGTCCCGGCGCTTGTCAAAGGGGATGGAGGCGCTCTTGGGATCGTTTCTCGTGCTCAGGGCCATGCAGTTGGTAAAGCCGGCCACGGCAAGAGGGTTGATGGTGGCTTCCGCGCCGCCGGCAAGGATCGCGTCCGCGTACCCGTGCTGGATGGCGCGGAAGGCTTCGCCGATGGTGTTGGTACTGGTGGCGCAGGCGGTCACAATGGGCACGCAGGGGCCCTGGGCGTTATATTTGATGGCCACGTTGCCTGCGGCAATGTTGGCGATCATCATGGGGATAAAGAACGGGGAAACCTTGCGCGCGCCGCCAGAGCGCAGCTTGTCGCTCTCGCTAAGGAAGGTATTGATGCCGCCCACGCCCGAGCCGATGTAAACGCCAAGGCGCTCCGGGTCCACCTGGTCCTGAATGCCGCTGTCTGCCATGGCCTGGGCCGCCGCCGCCAGAGCGTACTGGCAGTACAGGTCGGTCTTGCGCACCTCGCTTTTGGGCATGTACTGGGTTGGGTCAAAGTCCTTGACCTCAGCCGCAATTTTCACCTTGAATTCCGCCGCATCGAACTTGGTGATTGCACCGATGCCGCAAACGCCGTCGGTCAGGTTCTTCCAAAAGGTCGCCACGTCGTTGCCCACCGGGGAAACAACGCCCAGACCCGTCACCACTACTCTGTTCATAGAAACTTCCTTTCTTTGCTCGATCATACTTCTATGGGAAGGAATCTCCCGTTAAATATACAGGCCGCCATCCACCTTGATGACCTCGCCGGTAATGTACCGTGCTCCTTCCGATGCAAGGAACAGGGCCGTCTGGGCAATGTCCTCAGGCGAGCCCATTTTCTTCATGGGGATCATGCCGTTTGCCGCGTCCTTGACCTTATCGGACAAAGCGCCGGTCATATCGGTTTCAATAAAGCCGGGGGCGATGGCGTTGCAGGTGACCCCGCGGGCCGCCAGCTCCTTGGCCACGGTCTTCGTAAGCCCCACAATGCCCGCCTTGGCCGCCGAATAGTTGGCCTGACCGGCGTTGCCCATGAGCCCGGAAACCGAAGAAATGTTGATGATCCGGCCGCTGCGCTTGCGCATGAAGTGGGAATAGGTATGCTTGATCAGGTTGAAAGCGCCCTTGAGGTTCGTGGAAATCACCGCGTCAAAGTCCTCCTCCTTCATGGAGAGGACCAGAGAATCCCGGACGATGCCGGCGTTATTGACGAGAATGTCCACGCCGCCGAAGGCCTCGATGACTTCCTTGACCACTTCGCCCGTCTTCGCAAAGTCAGACACGTCGCACCGGTAGCTTTCGGCCTTCACGCCAAAAGCCATAGCCTGGCTGCAGACTTCCTTGGCCGCTTCTTCGTTGCCGGCGTACAAAATAGCCACATTGGCTCCGTTTTGCGCGAACGCCAGCGCGATGGCCCTGCCGATGCCTCTAGAGCCGCCGGTGACGATGGCTGTTTTTCCTTCTAACACCATAGGTTGCTAATCTCCGTTTCTCCGGCGGAAAGAATATGGCTTTCGCTTCGCTTAGGCCGCCGGGCCCAGCAAAGCACCGAGACTTGCTTATTTCTGCAAGGCGGCCAGGGTTTCTTCCAAGCTCTTTTTATCCTCTACATGGAACACCGTAGCCATTTTGCTGATTTTCTTAATCAGGCCGCTCAAGGTCTTGCCCGCGCCCACCTCGATGAAGATTTCGATGCCGTCTTTGAGCATCTGCTCCACCGTATCCTGCCAGCGGACCGGATGGTTGACTTGAGTTGCCGCAAGCTCCCGCCCGTCGGCAGGGTAAGGCTTTGCGGTGGCGTTTGCGTAAAGCGGGATGCGCGGCGCCGAAAAAGGCACCGTCTTTAGATAACCGGCGAGCTTTTCGGCCGCCTCGTTCATAAACGGCGAATGAAAGCCCCCGCTTACCGCCAGCGGCACCACCCGGCCGCCCTTTTGGGCCGCCGCCGCGCTAAACTCCGCCAGCTCGCCCTTTTCTCCCGCCACCACCAGCTGGCCGGGGCTGTTGTAGTTGACCGGGTAAACATGGTCAAAAGGAGCGCACAGGGCTTCCACCTCTTCGTTTTTAAGCTTCAGTACCGCAGCCATAGCGCCGTCCACCTGTTCGGCTGCCGCCTGCATGAACTTTGCCCGCTCACAGACCAGGGAAAAACCCGCCTCGTCGTCTAGGGCTCCGGCAAAGGTCAGCGCCGCGATTTCGCCCAGCGAAAATCCCGCCGCCGCCGCCGCGTGCACCCCGTGCTCTTCCAATGCCCTGGCCGCTGCCAGATCCACGCAGTAAAGGCAGGGCTGCGTATTAATGGTGATGGAAAGCTCTTCCTTGGACGCGGTAAAACACTGTTCACTGGTTCCCGGACGAATCCGGTCGGCCGTGTCGAACACGGCTTTGGCCGCCGGGGAGCACTCAGAAAGCTCCTTGCCCATACCGCTGTACTGGGCGCCCTGCCCGGAAAATACAAATGCAATCTGTTCCATGTCTTTGCACCGCCTAGTCGTCAGTTTTCCGTCCGCCCAGGCTTTGAAGCTGTTTGGGCGGGCGTTTGTCCTATTTGAAAGCGCGGGCCGTCCCAGGCGGGAATATCCGATCCCCGCCCGTCACGGTTACCCATTCTTTTTGAGCCGTTTTTCCAGCCTAGCCTGTTCAATTGCATCCACCAGGTCCTGTACACAGCGGATGCGCTCGCTCATTTCAATTTCCACATGATAGTCGTCTTCCAAGGTTAAAAGCAGCTCTACCATGTCCAACGAGTCGATCCTCAGCTGGGCAAAGGTCGTCTGCGCCCGGATTTTGGATAACCGCACACCTTTATACCGGGCGATCCTTTTCGCCACATGGTCAAACGTCATGCTCATGCCTCCAAGCGCCATGCTCGATTCTTATTTGCTCCAGCGCAGCACGCCGGCGCCCGTGGTAAACCCGCCGCCGAAGGCGCTCATGGCCAGAATGTCCCCCTTCTTGAGCTTTCCTTCACGGTTGAGTTCGTCAAGCATCATGGGGATGCTGGCGGAGGAAGTGTTGCCGTAGTGCTCGATATTCACCACGTATTTCTCCCTTGGAATGGGCAAACGATGGGCCGCCGCCTCGATGATGCGGATGTTCGCCTGGTGAGGCAGCACGAAATCCACCTGCTCACAGGTAAGCCCCGCCTCCTCAATGACACACTTCAGGTCCGCCGCCATATTGGTGACCGCGAACTTATACACGTCCTGCCCGTTCATACGCAAAAATGGGTCCTCTTCTTGGGTTTCGTCAAAGGGACAGTTTCCGTGCACCTGAGGGATGACCAGAGACTCCCAGTTTCCGTCCGCCGTCAGGCGCAGGGAGAGCAGGTCGTCCCCTTCCTCAAGCACCACGGCGCCCGCGCCGTCCCCAAAGAGGACGCAGGTGGAGCGGTCGGTCCAGTCCGCCAGCCGGCTCAAAACTTCCGAAGAAACTATCAGCACCTTTTTCACCTTTTTGCGGGCAAAGTAGCCATCCGCCACGTCCAGCGCATACAGAAAACCAGAGCAGGCGGCGTTCACGTCAAAGGCCGGGCAGGTCGCCCCGATGCGCTTTTGAATCACACAGGCCTGAGAAGGCGTCATATAGTCCCCCCGCACGGTGGAGCAAAGAATCAGGTCCAGCTCCTGAGGAGAAACCCCCGCGTCCTCCAGCGCCCGCTTGGCCGCCCACTCGGTCAGGTCGGACATGGTTTCCGTGGTACACACATGCCGCTCCCCAATGCCCGTGCGGGTGCGGATCCATTCGTCGCTGGTGTCGAGAAACTGGGACAGGTCGTCGTTGGTTTTTACACAGGCGGGAGCGGCGCTCCCGGTGCCGATCACTTGAAAGCTCAAAGTCAGTCCTCCATCTCATTCAGCTTCTGCTTGAAGAAGTCGTTTAATTTAATCATTCCCTTTATCATCGCGCTTTTTTCTTCACTTGTCAATTCTTTTGCCACCGAACGGACCAGCCGCCGGTGAAAATACGCGTGGGCGGCCTGGGCCTTCTGCCCGAGCTTTGTCAGCGTCACCCGCACCGAACGCCCGTCCGACCGGCAGCGGCACTTCTCCACAAACCCCTTTTTCATCAACTTATTAATGGCCACCGTCACCGACGGCAGGGTGATGTCCAGTTCCTTGGCGATGCCGCTGATGGTGTGCCCTTCTGTGCCGCATTTGCCCACCGCCTCCACCAAATGCAGCTCGGAAATGGACAGATCCAGCTTGCTCGTCTGCTGCAGCGCTTTTTCCTCTACCTTTAAAACAGAACGGAAGGTTTCCACCAAAACCGTATTCATATGCTCGCAAAACGCGTCCATAGTACCCTTTCTTTGGGCAGGCCAGATGCCGCCCAATATACTTAGATTGTTTAAGCATTATACGGCTTTGCCACTTTTTTGTCAAGCAAAGGCCCGTTTCCTTCCCGCCGGCAAACATTCGGTTTTATGATACTCGGATTAACAGAAAATGTCAACGAAGTTTTCCCATTGGGCGAATACCCTTCCTGTAACCCGGCGATACTAATTCCCGGTGATGAATTTATGATGATTACGTTAATCCGGACTGTACTGCTGTACATATTTGTCGTGCTGGCCATGCGGATCATGGGCAAACGGCAAATAGGTGAGCTGCAGCCCTCCGAGCTGGTGGTAACCCTGCTGATCTCCGACATTGCGGCAGTGCCCATGCAGGAAATCGGCATTCCGCTGGTGGACGGCATTGTCCCGATCTTCGTGCTGGTATCGTTGGAACTGATCCTGTCCGCCTGCATGATCAAAAGCAACAAGTTCCGCCAGATGATTTCCGGCAAGCCGGTCATCGTGGTGCGAAACGGGAAGGTGCAGCAAAACGAAATGCGCCGCATCCGCTTTACCATTGAAGATCTGATGGAGGGAATGCGGCTGCACGATGTGTTCCGCCTCGACGAAATCGCCTGGGCCATCGTGGAGACCAACGGTCAGCTAAGCATCCTCAAAAAGCCGGAGCTGCTCCAGCCCACCGCCCAGCAGCTCAACATTCCCACCGATGACCCCGGCCTGCCCATGGTGGTGGTCAGCGACGGGGACGTTTACGACGAAGCGCTGAAAATCGTGGGCTTTGACGTCAACTGGCTCAACAAAACCCTCAAAGAGCAGAATGTGAAACTGGAGGATATCTTTATTATGACCACCGACCGGGCGCAAAATTTTCAGATCGTTAAAAAGGAGGCAAAAGAATGAAACGGGTATGGATCGCCATTTCTCTCCTATCCGTCATTCTGGTCTTGTCCTTCCTGAGCCTTAACGCCACCCATACCATTACAAAGACCATGTCCGGCATGTTTGAAGACGCGTATACCCAGGCCACCGAGGGAGACCTGGATAAGGCCAGGGAAACGGCAGACAGCATCCAGGCTTACTGGTCCCAAACCCACCACATTCTTTCCACTTACATGCGCCATGAGGAAATCGAGCATGTATTGGTTGCCGCCAATTCCCTGAGCACCTATCTGGATCAGGACGATTTGGAAACCTTCACGGAGGAATGCCAGGCAAGCATGGTTTACCTGAAGCACCTATGGGAATCGGAGCAGCCGTCCTTCGGGAATATTTTATAAATATGAGCCTGACAGACGGCAGCGCCGTTTGCGCCTTTTCCCGTTGCTTTTGCACCGGGAGGGCGGCTCGTCATTTCCCCGGCGTAAACACAGCGTCCATTTATACGGCCAAAAGCGCCCGGAAACGATCACATTCGTTTCCAGGCGCTTTCTCTTTGCTTTGCTCCGCTTCCACCTGGGCTGAAAGCCAGGCAGCTGCTTCTTTAAACCTCGCCGCTTTTAGACGCTCCATTCCGGGAAACCGGCCGCTCAGGCGCAAATAATCCTGGAGACGCCAAAACACTCGTGTTCTGTAAAAAAGAGCGCCCCATTTGCGCAGGGCGGATAAAACCGAAGAGAAACTTCTATTCCCACGCAGAGGAGCCCCGGGCCTTCCTTCGGCCCGGGGCCCTTTTTGCCGATCAATGGACTTACTTCTCTTTTAAAAGCTTTTTAAGCTCTTCCATAAAGGTATTGATATCCCGAAACTGCCGGTAGACCGACGCGAACCGCACATACGCCACCTCGTCAATGGCCTTGAGCTTCTCCATGGCCAGCTCCCCGATCTGCTGGGAGGTGATTTCCCGGTCCAGCGAGTTTTGCAGCTTCGCTTCGATCTCGTCCACTGCCCGCACCAGCGTCTCCATGGAAACCGGCCGCTTTTCGCAGGACTTTAACAGCCCGCCCAGCAGCTTGTCCCGGTTGAACACCTCTCTAGATTTGTCCCGCTTGACTACCACGATGGGCACGCTCTCCACCACTTCATAGGTAGTAAACCGGCCCGAACATTTTAAGCATTCCCTGCGCCGGCGAATCCGGGTGCTCTCGTCAGTGGGTCTGGAATCCACGACCTTACTCTCTTCATATCCGCAAAACGGGCATTTCATTGGTACGTCCTCCCGCATTTTTTCTGATTTTAGCATACCCTTTTCCAAGATGCAAGCGGCCTTTTCCAATATTTCAGGGGTTGCGGCGTCCCCTTCTTCTTTGTTACACTGGTGGTATCTAATACGAAACGGGGGACAATCCCATGCGCGGGTTTCTTTCCATGCTCAAAAATATGAACCGGCCTGCCGGAATCCTGATGGCCATCGGGCTGCTGCTGCCGCTGGTTTTGGCTCTCATAGGGCTGATCCTGAAGAATTTCGCTTTTCAAGGGGACTTTATTCAAATGAGCATCTGGAGCAAAGGGTGCTTTGACACCATTCCGGCCGTCTGGCTCTCCTGCTTCTTCTCCGCCTTTGTGGTGGACCTGGTGATGAAACAGGAACTGGGGGTCCCTCATGACGATACGAAGAAATAGGCGTAAGGTGTACATCGTTTTTCAACCAAAGAAGGCTTGGACGGAAATCTCCGTCCAAGCCTTCTTTTTGCACTTTCTCGTGTGCAAATTGATATGGATATTCGTACCCTTGTCCCCTGGGTTTTCGCCGCAGGTGCGGCCAAACGCAGAGAAAACGGCTGCCCAAAATCATCACAGCGTCTTAATAAACCGAGCGAAGGCGGCGCGGCCCGGTTCGTCCCGTTTGAATACGCCCGCGTCTTCCAGCACCCGCTCAAACTTGCGCCCCACCTCCTGCTGCACCACGTCATGCACGTTGGCTTCCGAGAGGGCGTTTTGATACCGAACTTTCATCTCTTCCGCCCAGGGGCGATGGTAGTCCGCTACCTCACTGGGCAGACCTAGCAAAAACTTTTCCACCTCGTTAAGCTCTCCCACCAGTCTAGCAGGCAGCACCGCCAGGCCCATGACCTCGATCAGGCCGATGTTTTCCTTCTTGATGTGCTGCACGTCCTCATGGGGATGGAAAATCCCCAATGGATGCTCCGGGGAGGTGCGGTTGTTGCGAAGCACCACGTCCAGCTCAAAACGATCCCCCTTGCGCCGGGCAATGGGGGTAACGGTGTTGTGGGGCGCCCCGCCGGTTTCACAGAGAATGTCCACGCTGGGGTCGCTGTACCCTTTCCAGGCTTCGTGAATGTGCACGGCCGCCCGGACCAGCGTGTCCTTGTCCGGCCCCGCCATGCGGATGACCGACATGGGCCATTTCACCACCGAACAGGTAAGCTGTTCAAAGCCGGGAAGCTCAAAATAATAGTCCGCCTTCGCTTTGGCCATGGCGAACTCGTAATTGCCTCCCTGGTAATGATCGTGGGTCAGGATGGAGCCGCCCACGATAGGCAGGTCGGCATTGGAGCCGAGAAAATAATGGGGCAGCCATTCCACAAAGGAAAGCAGCCGCTCGAAGGTCTGGCGGGTGATCGCCATGTCCCGGTGATAGCGGGACAGGACGATGCAGTGCTCGTTATAATACACATAAGGCGAATACTGAAAATACCAGGGTTCTCCGCAGAGGTTGAGACGGATCATCCGGTGGCTTGCCCGACCGGGATGGCCCACCTTTCCTGCATAGCCCTCATTCTCGATGCACAAAAGGCATTTGGGATAATTGGCGCTTTTGAGAAGCTTGGCTGCAGCGATGTCCTTGGGGTTCTTCTCAGGTTTCGAGAGGTTGATGGTAATGTCCAGATCCCCGTATTTGGTCGGGGTTTTATAGGAGATGTTCTTGGCAATGCGGCGGGTCTGAATGTTGTTGCTGACCCGGGAAAACCGGTAAAAGTCCTCGGTCGCCATAGCGGGGGACTGCCGGTAGAGCGCGTGAAACCGGGCGTCCACCTGGGACGGCTTGGGCAAAAACACGTCCATAACCGCGCTTGAGAGCACTTCCTTGAGATCGAACAGGTCCTCGATCACGCCGTTTTGCGCGGCATAGCCGGTCACCATCTCCAAAAGCTCCGGAATATCCAGGTCAGCCGGTTCCCTTTCAACGTATTCGGTCAGCCCGAGCAGATTGATGATCCGGTTTTTGCAGTAGATTTCATCCTCCGGTTCGATCATGCGCTGCTCGACGGCACGAGTCACCAGCGATGCAATGGCCTGATAGATATCCATTTTGTCTTTTCCCACCTAACCAAGAATTCAGCATATTCCTTTGAAAGCGGCATTATTATAGCACATGTTTCGGTTTTCACGCCATAGACGATTGCACCTTTTCCTATTGAAAAAACGTCCACCCGGGTAATGTCCATAACCGGGAAGCCGGCATGGTTCAACCCTGCAAGCTATTTAAATAATCTTCGGCTTTCTCTCTGGATCGGAAAATGACAATCTCCTTTTCCTTCTTGTATTTTTCCAACAATTCATAGAGATACGGCAACTGAGATTTGGGGAAATCCAGAATCCATTGCTTGAATTCTTCCTCAAACTCGGCTTCCACCCACGGCATATCTTCCCGCTGCTTCCCGATACGGGACTGTGCGCCCAAAAGGCAGACGTCCAGCGGGTAATCCATCAAAAATACCGTATCGCATTCCTGGAATCGTGTTTCCAGTGTCCTTCGATAATTCCCGTCTATAATCCACCGCCGCGTTTTTATGATCTCATCAAGCCGTCTGTCGAATTCTTCTCTTGAGACTGTGGTTTTGTCCGGCTTATGCCACAACAGGTCCAAGTAATACAGCGGCAGTTTCGTCACGACGCTAAGTTTCCGTGCAAATGTGCTTTTTCCCGCACCGGGACTTCCAATCACAAGGACTTTGCGCATAATCTCTTCCTTTTCCATCCGTAGTTTGTTATGCCCCTATGGACGCAATTCTTGAGTCTGTCAACGATAAGCATGCCGCCTCAGCCCTTGCCTGAGGCGGCATGCTAGATTACAGGTATCCGCCATAACCCTCGGGCGGACGTTTTGCTTATCAATCATAAATCCTCCAAGGAGAAGTCCTCCTGGGAAAACTGGGGCAGCACCGGCGCGCGGCGGGGCACCCGCTTGAGCGGGTCATAGGCGAACTTGCGGCATTTCCCTTGCGGCTCCATGATTCCCCGCTTGGTGCACAGCACCATCTTCCCGTCCGCCGACCGGGTCCCACAGGCGCAGTATTCGCACTTGGGCTCAATGCGGCTCCCGAACGGTTTCTTTCCCACGAGCGACCGCCTCCTTCCCTGTCATCGTTTTTTTTTCATTATAGCACGGACGTGCTCGAATTCCAACGCGTTTTGCGGCGAAACAAGCACCATGGCCGCGGAAAATATGAGCAAAAAGATGGAGGCAGGGGCGGAAGAAGAGAGGGCGGCGGGCACGGTGGAGGTTTCGATCACCATAGTTTCAAGCTCTACGGGGAAGCAATGCAGCAAGAGCGCGGTAGCCGCCGCCGCTAAAGCCGCCGCCATCGCCCGCCCCAGCCAGAAGGCGGACTTGGAAACATGGTGCTTAAGCCCCAGAGAAAGCACCTGGAAATGGACCGAAAGTCCGCTCCAGCCAGCGGCGGCGCTGATGAAGACGATGGCCGCACCGGTGGCCGAAGCCGCCGCCGCACAGCCGCTGGTTACCTCCAGGAAAGAAGGAAGCACCGCCCGGGCCAGTTCCCCTGGCAGGTGCAGCGTTTGGAAGAAGTTTTGCAGGAAAAGCCCTACCTGCCCGGTGATTCCTAAGCGGGAAAGCCCGCCCAGCAGTGCCGCAAACAGCGCGACGAAGGCGCACACCGTCAGCATGGATTTGGCAGTGTCGGCCACCGCGTTTACAAAAGCGTCAATGGCGCTTTGACGCTTTGGGGCCGTGCAGGGGGGCGTCTTCGCCTCCCTCTTCTCCTTCAGAAAGAAGCGGGAGCCGATCCCGATGAGAAGGGAGGCGATGAGTTGGGAGGCGTAGAGAATCACGCCTACCTGCACGCTGCCCAGCATGTTGGAACCCACGGCGAAAATGAGAAAAGCGGGACCGGCGTTGACGCAGAAGCAGAACATCCGGCTGCACTGGCTTTCGGTCAGCTCTCCGCTTTCTTTGAGTTCGCTGACCGCCTTGGCTCCCACCGGGTAGCCGCCGATCATGCTCATGAGGATGGCAGTGGCCGCGCAGCCGGGCAGGCCGAAAAGCAGACGGGTAGGCTTTTCCAGCACCCGTCCGATCCGTAAGGCAAGCCCTGACTTCACAAGGAAGGCCGAGAGCACCATAAACGGGAACATAGACGGTAAAATGACGGTGGCGCAGAGGGTCAGGCCGTTGTGGATGCCCTCTCCGATCCCGTCCGGGCAGATAAAAAGCATGGCGGCAAACATGCCCGTCACAACAAGCAGCATAATCCAGTAGCTCATTTTTCGTACCTTTGGTTTCAATTTGCATCTCCCCTTTGGACATATATATGACGCACGGAATGTTTCATATCCCTCCGTCATAGGTTTAAATGGAGCCATCGGCGGGGCAAAACCGGCCCTGCCTGGAAAGGAGTATGCCGGATGAAAACCAAACGCAGGCGCAGGCAGCCCGAGACACCCCCTGAGCAGAAGCTCTCCGTCCCCCAGAAGGCGGCAACCCTTCTGGAGGTACCTTTGTCGGCCTTCGGCGGCGTCCCCAATCTGGAACTGACGGGAAACCGGGAAATGACAGTGGAGGGCTGCAAGGGTGTGCTCGAATACGACGAGGACGTGGTGAAGCTCAACTTAGGGAAAATGATTCTGCAGGTGCGCGGGCGGGACCTGAACATCAAAGGCCTTACTGACGACGCGGCCGTGCTGGAAGGGTATTTCCTTTCCATCGAGTTTCTCACCTGACGGCAAAACCAAGCGAACGGCTCCGGACGCCGGGGCCCTGAAAAAAGCCTGCAAAAACGGCGGAATGGGTGTTTTTTATGTTTTTAATCAAGCTGCTACGCTTTTTATTCGGATACGT
The DNA here is from genome assembly GCF_040096205.1 of Solibaculum intestinale. NCBI lineage: Bacteria > Bacillati > Bacillota > Clostridia > Eubacteriales > Oscillospiraceae > Solibaculum > Solibaculum intestinale. The sequence goes on from NZ_JBBMFD010000004.1 coordinate 120,240, forward strand.
CCGGTTCGAATCGGGCGGCGGATTCCCGGAACGGTTTTTAAACCTGTGCGCCCAGGCGCATTTTCCGTTGTGGGAAGTAACCTCCCGGGGCGGAACCATGAAGGCCTTTACCACGCTCAAAAGCTACAAGAAGTTTCGCCCTTACGCCAGAAAGGCAGGCGTGCGCCTGCGGGTCAGGGAACGGCGGGGGCTTCCCTTTCTGCTGCGCCGGTACCGAAAGCGCATCGGCATCGCGTTGGGCGTGGCGGTGTTCTTCGGCATCTTGTGGGGGCTTTCCCTCTTTGTCTGGTCGGTGGAGGTGACAGGGAACACCTCGGTATCCACCGACTATATTCTCAATAACCTCTCTTCCCTGGGCTTTCACCAGGGCACCCTCAAAAGCGAGTTCGACGTGGTGGATTTGCAGCGGCGATGTCTGGTGGAAATGCCGGAGCTCAGCTGGATCGCCATCAACATCCGGGGCTCCAACGCGGTAGTGGAGGTGCGCGAGCGGGATCTGCCGCCCGAAATCATTCCCTCCGACCGGCCCTGCAACATCAAAGCCTCCGCCTCCGGACAGATTCTGGAGCTGGAAGTGTACGACGGCAAGGCGATGGTCCTGCGCGGAGAAGGGGTTACCGAAGGGCAGCTGCTGGTCAGCGGGGTCATTGAGAACAAGCAGGGCGAAAACGTGCTCAAGCATGCCAGGGCTAAGGTCATCGCTCAGACCGAACACACCCTAACGGTGGAGGTCCCCTTTACCCAGACGATAAAAACGGGTACCGGCACCGTCATCGACAAAAAAAGCCTGGACTTTTTCGGCCTGAACATTCCCATTTCCTTCGGCAGCGCCCCGGAGGGGAACTATCTGCGTTCCTCCATCAAAAAGCCGCTGACCATCGGCAGCTTTTCCCTTCCCATCTCCTGCCAGATCGAACGGTACGAGGAATACGAGGAGACCACCGTCACCCTCTCGCCGGAGGAAGCGCTCGCCAAGGCCAAGGAGCAGATTGCCGTCATGGAAACCGAACAGCTCGACGGCATCGAGATTGTAGAACGTCAGGAAGAGAGCACCCAAAGCGACACCGCTCTGACCTATACAATTGTGTATATTTGCCATGAAAATATTGGGTATGAAGAAGAAATTTTGTTAAACTAATTTAGAATAGGGGATGACTTTCGCCAAAGAATATGGTATAATACTACAAAATACGGATGTAAATTCTGTCAGGTTCACTCACAAAAGGCGGATTGGATAAAATATCCGTGGGAAGTTGTGGGTTTTCGACGAAATAAAAGGCAGGGAAATGCATGTTTGAACAGACCATCAACATCGACCGCATGGAGCATGCGGTCGCCTTATTCGGCAGCTTTGATGAGAACATCAAGCTGATCGAAAACGAATACGGCGTGACCATTTTAAGCCGCGGGTCGGACCTGAAGCTGACCGGCGAGCCGGAAAACGTGGGGCGGGCGGCCCGGGCCATCGGCGCGCTGCTTGCCATGATCAACAAGGGCGAAAGCCTGACCGACCAAAGCGTGCGGTATGTGATTTCCCTGGTGAAGGATGGGTGCGAGGATAAAATCACCTCCATCGCCAGCGACTGCATCTGCATCACCGCCAAAGGCAAGCCCATCAAGCCCAAAACCTTGGGGCAGAAGCGGTATGTGGAAGCCATCGAGCACAACACCATCACCTTAGGCATCGGCCCCGCCGGCACCGGCAAGACCTATCTGGCGGTGGCCATGGCGGTCAACGCGTTCCGGGCCCGGTCGGTAAACCGCATCATTCTCACCCGGCCGGCGGTGGAGGCGGGGGAAAAGCTGGGCTTTCTGCCCGGGGACCTGCAAAGCAAGGTGGACCCTTATTTGCGGCCATTGTACGACGCGCTTTTTGACATGCTGGGAGCGGAAACCTACCAGAAGTACCTGGAACGGGGGAACATCGAGGTGGCGCCGCTCGCCTACATGCGCGGGCGCACCCTGGACGACAGCTTTATTATCCTCGACGAAGCGCAGAACACCACCCCCGAGCAGATGAAAATGTTTTTGACCCGCTTAGGGTTTAATTCGAAGATCGTCGTCACCGGCGATATTACCCAGGTGGATTTGGGCGAAGGAAAACGGTCGGGCCTTGTGGAGGTCATGCGGATTTTAAAAGGGATCGACGACATCGCCATCTGCCAGTTCAACGAAAAAGACGTGGTGCGTCACAAGCTCGTGCAGGAGATCATCAAAGCCTATGAGCGGGCCAACGAACGCCGCGAGGAAGCAAAACGGAGGAGCAGCCATGGATAAGATCAAGGTCATGATTGAAAACCGCCAGAAGGAAGTCAAAATCCCCACCGGCCTGCGCCTGCTGGTGCGCCGCACCTGCAACGCCGTGCTGACCATGGAAAAATTTCAGGGCTCCGCGGAAATCAGCGTCAGCTTTGTCAACGACCAGCAGATCCGCGAGCTCAACGCAAAGTTCCGCGGTAAGGACATTTCTACCGACGTGCTTTCCTTCCCTATGGGGGAAGGGGACGATTATGAGATCGATCCTGCCACCGGCGCGAAAATCCTGGGAGACATCATCATCTCTATGGAGCACGCCGTGGACCAGGCCAGCCGTTACGGCCATTCTCTGCAGCGGGAGGTGGGCTTCCTGACCGCCCATTCCATGCTCCACCTGCTGGGGTACGACCATGAGGACGGGGGCCTGGAAGCGGTGAAGATGCGCGAAAAGGAAGAAGCGGTGCTGATTATGCTGGGCCTGCCCCGGAACGCCAGCTATGCGTTCCAGGACGAGGACGAGATCTAAGGAGCGCCATGAGAAGTCTGCTGCGAAGCTTCCGTTTTGCGCTGCGGGGCATCCTGTTTTGCATCTGCAACGAGCGGAACATGAGGATTCATCTGGTGGTGGCCGTTTACGTGTTCACCCTGTCTCATTTCTTCCCGCTGTCCAATGTGGAATACGCGGTGCTGATCATCAGCATCGTGATGGTCATTGCGGCCGAAATCATCAACACGGCAATTGAAGAATTCGTGGACATCTCTTCTCCCAGCTTCGATCCTTTAGCCCGGATTGCCAAGGATACGGCGGCAGGCGCGGTGTTCGTCACCGCGGCGGGCGCGGTCGGGGTGGCGCTGTGCATCTTCTGGAAGCCGGAAGGCTTTTGCAGCATCGGGCGGTATTTCACGGAAAACCCGTCCATGCTCATCGTTGCCGGCGTCTTTACGGTGCTGGCCCTCATTTTTATCTTTGCCGGGCCCAACCGGATGCGCACGGTGGTGAAAACCAACCGCAAACCAAACGAACATAAAAAATAAAGACATCCATCCGGCCGTCATCTTGCCGGATGGTTTTCGTGCGTGATACAAAACCTTTCTTTCGTCGGCAACAAGCATTGCCGCTGGATCGAAAATCGGTGAATCCGATCGGGCTTCCTTTTTCAACTGCACGGACAAGCCTGTAAGTCGGTATGCATTCCCAACACGGCAGGCATATCCTCATATTTTCGGAAAAATCGCCTTAAAAGCAAAAGGAGGCTGTTTGAAATGACCCGTTCACGAAGACGTTCGTATGCCCGAAAACGCACTCCATGGGTGCGGGGGCTGCTGGTGTCGCTTCTCTTCATCGCAGGAGCCGTTTCGGGCCTCGTATCCCCTCCTGCGGCGAATGTCCTGTCCGCCCCGGCCATGACCGCTATTTTGATTGCCGGCGGCGCAATCGGTGTCCTTTCGCTTCTCTTTTTGCTGGGGTTGCAGCGGTTTTCTTTTGCAAATATAGGGTTTCAGTCGTGCTTATTGCTGGAAGCCGCCTATTACATCGCGGCGGTTGTCTATCTGTTCCTCATCCCGGTTCCAGCGGCCGCTCTGGTTCTATCCATAGTCACGGCGGCGGCCATGCTGGCGGTCATCGTTTCGACTCTGGTTTCTCTGGCAAAGCGGTAACCCTGTCATCAGGCCCGGCAAGGACCCTGCATCAAACAAACGCCGGCTGCGTTGGCGGCGGTTATACAAAGGAGTTTTATGAAAAAACAAGCCAATTCTCAACCCAAAACCAAGTCCGCTTTTCTTTCCATTGTAGGCAAACCCAATGTGGGCAAGTCCTCCATCATGAACGCCATGCTCGGGCAGAAGGTGGCGATCGTCTCCCCGAAGCCCCAGACCACCCGCACCCGCATCATGGGGGTGCTCACTCAGGGAGAAACCCAGCTGGTGTTTATCGACACGCCCGGCCTTCATAAGCCCCGCACCCGTTTGGGCGATTATATGGTCAAGACGGTGAGCGAGTCGGTGTCGGGAGTGGACGCCTGCCTGCTGGTGGTGGAGCCGGAGGGGGAGCTGACGGAATCGGAGCTGTCCCTCATCCAGAATTTTAAGAAAAACCATATGCCGGCCATCCTGGCCATCAATAAAATCGACCTGCTTGCGAACAAGGAAGCCCTCCTGTCGCGTATCTTGCAGCTCTCCTCCCTCTACGAGTTCGACGCGGTGGTACCGGTGTCCGCCCTGAAGGGCAGCGGGATGGACGAGCTCATTGCCGAGCTCAAGAAGCACGCCGTATCCGGACCGCACTTTTTTGACGACGACGCTCTAACCGACATGCCGGAAAAGGTGCTGGCGGGCGAGATCATCCGAGAAAAGCTTCTGGAGCTGCTGGACAAGGAGATTCCCCACGGGGTGGCCGTTTCGGTGGAAACCATGCGGGAACGGGAGGACGGAAGCGGCATCACCGACCTAGAAGCGGTGATCTACTGCGAAAAGCAGAGCCATAAGGGCATCATCATCGGCAAGCAGGGCGCCATGTTAAAGGCGGTGGGCTCTAAGGCCCGGGCGGACATGGAGCGGTTTTTCGACTGCAAAATCAATCTGCAATGCTGGGTAAAGGTCAAGGAAGATTGGCGTAACCGGCAGGGACTTTTGCGCAGTTTCGGGTATAACGAATAATTTTAGAGAGTCTAAATTGAATTTTTTAAAAAAGTTTCACATATTCCCCACCATTTCCCTATAATATCCTAGTAGAGAACGGTTACAATGAAAACAGAACCAGAATATTCGGATAGGGAGGCACTGGGAAAATGGAACGAAACGATTTGTGGTCTGCGTTTGAAAAAACCGGCAGTGTGCGGGACTATCTCAATTACCGCGGCATCCCGGCGGCTAAATCGGCACAGGGGGATTTTCGCCATGCTTCTGAGCACCAACGGCCTGATTCTCAGAGAACAGAATACCGGTGAAGACGACCGGATCATCACCATACTGACCAGGGATCGCGGCGTGATCCGGGCGTTTGCCAACAAAGCGCGGCGCATCAAAAGCAAAAACACCTCGGCGACCTCTCTGCTTTCGTATTCCCGGCTGACCCTTTACTTTGGCCGGGACAAATACACGGTGAACGAGGCGGAGCCCATCGAGGTGTTTTTTCATTTGCGCGAGGATTTGGTATTATTGTCCCTGGCCCAGTATTTCTGCGAGCTGTGCTTGAACCTGGCGCCCAAGGAGGAGGACGCGGAGGAGACGCTCCGCTTTGTTCTCAACACCCTTTCCATGCTGGCAAGGGAGAAACGGCCGCCGGCTTTTCTAAAGCCGGTGTTTGAGCTGCGGCTTTTGTCCATGGCGGGGTATATGCCGGATTTGACCATGTGCGAAGCCTGCGGCTGCTATGAGGCGGCGGAGATGCAGCTGCTTTTGCGAAGCGGGCGGCTTCGCTGTATGGCCTGCGGGCCGGCGGCGGAACCTTCTGCACGGCTTCCTAAGGGCGTGCTCTTTGCCATGCGCCACATTGTCTATGCCGAGCCGGAGAAGCTTTTTTCCTTTTCCCTGCCGGAGAAAAGCCTTCGGATCCTGTCGGACGCCTGCGAACGCTATCTGCTAACGCAGCTCGACCGGGGGTTTCCCACCCTGCAGTTTTACCACGGTTTAGTGGATTTCGCGGGATAGGGCCTTTTGCTTTTGGAATTCGTCACAGAAATGGAGATTACATATATGAGCGATAAAACACTTTCTCATCATCAGCGGGCGCTGGAGCTTCCCAAGGTGCTTGCCATGCTGGCAAAGGAAGCCCCTTGTGAGGACTGCGCCAGGCTTGCGCTGGAGCTAACGCCTTCCAGCGACCTGCATGAGGTGGAGCATCTTCTGGCCCAGACGCAGGACGCCCACATGCTCATCGGCCGGTTTGGGAGCCCTTCCTTCGGCGGGCTCAAAAACATGGCCAACGCCATGGCCAGGGCCAACGCCGGCGGAGCTCTCAGTATGCGCGAGCTTTTGGACATTGCGGAAAACCTGCGGGTGATGCGTTCCCTGACCGACTGGCGCGCCCACTGCGAAGGGGTGCAAACCTGCTTAGACGACCTATTCGGCGCAATCTTCCCCAACAAATACCTGGAAAGCCGCATTCACGCCTGCATTCTGTCGGAAGAGGAGATGGCGGATGCCGCCTCCCCCGCGTTGCATGATATCCGGCGCAAGATGCGGGCGGCTTCCTCCAAGGTGCGCGAGCAGTTGGACAAGCTGGTACGCTCCCCTGCCTACCAGCGGTACCTGCAGGACCCCATCGTCACCATCCGGTCCGACCGGTTCGTGGTGCCGGTGAAGGCGGAGCACCGGGCAGACGTGCCCGGGCTCGTGCACGACACGTCGTCCAGCGGGGCGACGGTATTTGTCGAGCCCATCGGCGCGGTGCAGGCCAACAATGAGCTTAAAGTTCTCAAGGCAAAGGAAGCGGCCGAAATCGAGCGGATTCTCTTTGAACTGTCCGCCGAGGTTGGGTCCTTTTCGGAAAGTTTAAACCGCAGCTACGCGCTGGCGGTGGAGTTGGGGCTCATCTTCAGCAAAGCTAGGCTCGCCTATACTATGAAAGCTTCGGTCCCCGCCGTCAACGAGGCGGGGAAAATCAACCTAAAAAAAGCCCGCCATCCCCTTATCGACCCCAAGCAGGTGGTGGCGACCGACATTTTGCTAGGCTACCAGTTCGACACTCTGGTCATCACCGGACCCAACACGGGCGGTAAGACGGTGGCGCTGAAAACGGTGGGGCTTCTCACTTTGATGACCATGTGCGGCCTGATGATCCCGGTGTCGGACGGGAGCGCGGTGTCCTTGTTCGACCATGTGCTGGCGGACATTGGAGATGAGCAGAGCATCGAGCAGTCCTTGTCCACCTTCTCAGCCCACATGACCAACATCATCTCCATTCTCGGGGAAGCGGACGACCGTTCCCTGGTCCTTTTGGACGAGCTGGGCGCGGGCACCGATCCCATTGAGGGCGCAGCCCTGGCCATGGCGATCTTGGAAAACCTGCGGGCAAAGGGGGCGCGCCTGTGCGCCACCACCCATTACGCGGAGCTGAAGGCCTACGCGCTGCAGACGCCGGGCGTGGAAAACGGATGCTGCGAATTCGACGTAAAGACCCTGCGCCCCACCTACCGGCTGCTCATCGGCATTCCCGGGCGCTCCAACGCCTTCGCCATCAGCGAACGGCTGGGAATGCCTGCACCGGTGGTAGAGCGGGCTAGACATCTGGTAAGTGCGGAAAGCACCAGATTCGAGGACGTGGTGGACAAGCTTGAGCAAAGCCGCCAGTCCATGGAAGAGCGCCGGCAGGAGGCGGAGGCCATGCGCCTGGCTGCCGAACGGGCGGCAAAGGAAGCAAACGACCGGCTGGCCAGAATGGAACGGGACCGGGATCGGGAATTGGAGGCGGCCCGGGTGCGGGCGCGGGACATCGTCGAGCAGGCCAAGCGCCAGGCTCATCAGTTGATGGACGAGCTGGATGCTTTGCGAAAGCAAAAGGATGCGGCCGAGTTCAGCCTCAAAGCCGCCCAGGCAAAGGCGGAGCTCAAGGCCAAGCTGCGGCGCCTAGACGATCTGGCGGACCCGATCAAGGAACAGACGGATGAGGATTATGTGCTGCCCAGGCCGCTGAAGGTGGGAGACACGGTGCTCATCACATCCCTGGGCACAGTCGGCACCGTTATCAGCCTGCCGGACAGCAAGGGGAACGTAGAAGTCCAGGCCGGGATTATCAAAACAAGGGTGCCGCTTACGTCGGTGCGGCTGACGGCGGCGAAAAAGGCGAAGCCCGCCCGGTCGGCCATCCGAAACGTGGCCAGCCGGGCAACCGCCCGGGCGGAAACCTCTGTGGATCTGCGGGGCAAGGCGGCCGACGAAGCGCTGATGGACTTAGACCAGTTCATCGACCAGAGCCTATTAAACGGCATCGAAGAGATCACCATCATCCACGGCAAGGGGACCGGCGTGCTGCGCACCGCTGTGCAAAAGCACCTGCGCACCCATCCGAGCATCCTCACCTTCCGTTCGGGGGTCTACGGCGAAGGAGAGCAAGGCGTCACCATCGCCCAACTCAAATAATGATCCAAAACCGCATGACGGCGGCCAGCCGTTCTCTGGAGGAAACACCTCCAGAGAACGGCTGTTGTTTTTTACAAATGTGCGTGCTACGCTCCTGAATGGCTCCCAATGCGCCTTGTCTGCCGACGAAGCTTTTTTAGCAGGGAAACCGGCATTCATCCATAAAACAGCCGCACGCTTCTCCCTCCCGGCCAGGAACATTCTGGATTTTCGCACCGGAGCGGCAATCCGGTTGCATGTTTGCGAAATCCAGCCTATACTAACCGGTAGAGGCATCTTTGGAAAGGGGGAACTTGATATGAAACAGACCATCTATTACGGCGGCGACATTTTGACCATGGAAGAACCCATTACGGTGGAAGCCATTCTGGTGAAAGACGGAATCATTTCCCAGGCCGGAAGCCTGCGGGACATTCTGGCCCAAAAGGATGAGCAAACCGTGCTGGAGCATCTCCATGGAAAGACCCTGCTGCCCGCCTTTCTTGATCCGCACAGCCACATCACCGCCTTGGCCAGCACCATGGGGCTGGCGCCTTTGGACGGTGCGGGCAGCTTTGACGACATGGTTTCGCGCCTTGAGGAATTCCAGCACAAACGCACCATCCCGGCCGGACAATGGCTAACTGGCTTCGGGTACGACCATAACTTTCTCAAAGAGAAAGCCCATCCCACCAAGGAAGTGCTGGACCGGGCTTTTCCGGATACGCCCGTACTCATTACCCACGCCTCCGGGCATATGGGCGTGGCCAACTCCGCGGCTCTCACCGCCCTCGGCGTCACCAGCCACACCCCCGACCCGGAGGGTGGCAAAATCGGCCGGATGGAAGGCACTATGGAGCCAAACGGCTACCTGGAGGAAACCGCTTTTACGTCCCTTTCCTCCAAGCTCCCGCAGCCTACCTTGGAACAGCTCCTGGATCAGCTGGACGCGGCTCAAAAGGTCTATCTGCAAAACGGTATCACCACCGTGCAGGACGGGTTTACCAGGCCCGGAGAATGGGCCATGCTCAAGGCCATGGCCCAGGCAAAGCGCTTTTTGGTGGACGTGGTGGGCTATGCGGCGCTTAACGGCCACCGATCGCTTCGAACGGAGAATCCTGCTTATTGCAAGGAGTACCAAAACCGGCTGAGAATCGGCGGATACAAGATGTTCCTGGACGGCTCTCCCCAGGGAAAGACCGCTTGGCTGTCGGAACCCTACGCCACCTCGCCCGACGGATACCGGGGCTATCCGATTTACACGGACAAACAGGTATACTCGCTCATTTGCCAGGCACTTCAGGACGGCGTTCCGCTTCTCACCCACTGCAACGGGGACGCGGCGGCCCAACAGCTGATCGACGGCTTTGAAAAGGCGCTTTCCTCGTATCCGAACGCATCCTCTACCCGACCGGTGATGATTCATGCCCAGACGGTACGGCCCGACCAGCTCCAGAGGATGGCCGCCCTCTCCATGATCGCCTCCTTCTTTGTGGCCCACACCTACTATTGGGGAGATGTGCATCTTCAGAACCTGGGCCTCAAGCGGGCAAACCGCATCAGCCCCGCCCGGACCGCGGGGAAACTGGGCGTCACTTACACCTTCCATCAGGATACGCCGGTTCTGCCGCCCAACATGATCGACACCGTGTGGTGCGCGGTCAACCGGGTGACGAAAGACGGCGTGACCTTAGGCGAGTGCGAACGGGTCACTCCCCTGGCTGCCCTCAAGGCGGTGACGATAAACGCAGCGTACCAGTATTTCGAAGAGGACCGCAAGGGTTCCATCCGTCCGGGAAAACTGGCGGACCTGGTGATTCTCGACCGCAACCCACTGACTGTGAATCCCATGGACATCCGGGACATCCGGGTGGTAAAAACCATCAAGGAAGGCAAGACGGTCTATTCGGCAGAGGAAGGATCACGCTCTTTGTAGAGATACGCGTTAAGATCCTGCCTCTTCCTCTCGCAATGCAGACAAATGAGCTTTGCTGCATAGAGACAATGGGAACGGCAAGATCGACTGTCTTTTTCAGACAAGAGAGATTTCTTTTTTGTTTGCTGCTGCAATATCGAAAAAGAAACAGCAAGAAGCGCTTTGCGGACAGCCGTAAAGCGCTTCTTGCTTCTGGAGGAGCCGGAAAATCCGAAGAATGTTCGGCCCTTCGTTTGCTATATGGGAAAGCAAATGGTCTCAGCGATACCGGATTTGGATGGACAGACCGATAAATGCAAGGAAGTCATAATAATAGACAGGGTCGCCCACTCCATATTCTTTTAGAAGGATGCCGCAGCGGTTCGTTCCGTTTTCGCTCGTATAAGGCTGTAAAACCGCGTCCGTAATGTCTAAATCCGGATCGGCGCCGTTGCCGAACCTTACATAATACTCTCCAACGGAAGACGGAGTGGAAGCAAAAACGTTTTCATTTGCGGCAAAATCGGCAAACGACAGATTCGACGGTTCCGTATACAGAACATGAGCCCCCACCGGAACCACGCAGTCATCCGGCATGGTGGCCCGTTCCGCCCAATAGCTGTCGATTGTCATTGCAAATGTGGCGTCTACCAAATTGTCCGGTGTGATGTAAGCAGGCACGTCGAACGTGACCCACGTATAGCATTCACCATATTCCGGTACGATACCGCCCGTGATGTTGTCATTCGTGCCGGCGAGATTCCCCACTAGCCACGCTTCCTCCGGCGGCGCCAGATCCAAGGAAGCGACCGTACCAGCATCGTAATTGGTAACCTTTACCGTGGTTTCACCGGACGCCAAGTCAACCCACTTGCCGTCCACCTGTTCATGAACCGGACGCTGGTAAATAACTGCCATCTTGGTACCGTCCGACATCTGATATTGCTTCACGTTCTCTTCCCGCAGCTCGATGATCTCACGGACAATCTGCGGCTCTTGCTCTTCCTGGGCGAAGGCCATCATGGGGCAGATCTGCAGCAGCATGGCCACCACAAGAACCAACGCAACCCATTTTCCTTTTCTGCATGTTTTCATTTCACTATCTCCTTCATTTTTGTATAATGTGAACCAGGTTCACGTCAATCCTATTCTTTTTCCATATCTCTGTCAACCCTTCCGGAAGATAATTACTTCATAAAGATCATGCTGTTTTTTCTACGATATGGTATTAATGGAGATTATATATACATCTTTTCAGTATTTATTACGGCTGAATTCCTTTTATTTACTATTTGAAATTTATTATAAAGAATACAAATCGTGACGGATATCCGCAAACACCAGCAAGCATGATTTTATTATGATGAACATTTTCTAAATTTTGCTCACATATTCGAGGATTCTGCACACAAACTTAGAAATCATTTTTCCGACTTGACAGGAATTTTTCATAAGCGTATGATTAAATACAGAAAGCAAGGGCGCTGCGAAGAAGCAGCGCCCTTTGTTTTTACAGGGTACCCAATACCAACACCGAAAGGGGGATTTTTTCAGCCCGATCATATCTGGCAGGCAATGAAGCCGACTGTGGTTTCGTTGCCGTTTTGTTTTTTTGGAGGGAATCGTCATGCGTAAACGGATGAAACAGATGGTTGTTTTGCTGGTGGTGTGCGTCACCGTATTGGCCCAGCTGGTCATTCCCGCTTCCGCGGCGGAGGCAGGATTTGTGCTGTCGGTCGTCAATTTTGACGCTGTTTTAGATAAGCCCGGGGCCAACAAGGAAAATGCAGCAAAGATGGAAAACTATCTGCGAAAGGCGGCTGGAGAGGGTGCGGACATGGTTCTGTTCCCGGAGTATTCTCTAACCGGTCAAGTAGCGGAAAACGCCGTAAATCCAGCGTCCGACGCTGAAGTCGCAACGCTTGCCGGGATTGCCGACCAGCAGGAGCTGTACCTGCTGTTTGGGGCGCTAATCGAAGAGGAAGGTACCCTCTATTCGGCCATGGTAATCTGCAAGCCGGACGGAACCACCGATGTATATAAAAAGGTGCATCTCACCGATCGGGAGTGGCAAGCCGGGTATGGCGCCGGCATTGCTCCTTACGTGCTCAAAACGGAATTTGGAAACTTCGGCCTGGCACTGGGCAATGAGTTTGCAGATGCAGCCGAGCTTGGAAAATATTATTACGGCGCCGCCTGCCGGATGGTGCTAGTCGGCCAGTCTTACGGGTACGCTCCCGCTGATGCAAACGGCCTGTCCCAGGCCCAGTATGATGTGTATACCTCGGCCTATGCCTATTACCGGATGTATTCCCGCGGCGTTGCGGTGGCGAATCTGCTGACCGAAGGGGACGGCTTGGCCTATTTTGGAGAAAGCTTTGTTTTTACTGGTAAGTTTATTGCCGGCGGCAATGATACGCAAACTGCGCCCGCCGTCACCACCCAAGCGGGAATTGCCACTGCTCAGGTGGACGCCAGTTCTCGGGACACTTCCGCCGGCATGAGCAGCCGCCGGCTTAACCTACTGGCCGACTGGTACGGCGAACTAACCGACTATACTCTGCCGGTTTACGGTCAGAACAGCGCCTACAAAGATAACGTGCGCGTGGCCTCGGTCAACTTCCACCCGGTGTGGGGAGATGTGGATGCAAACGTGGCCAAGATCAAAGAACTGATGCAGAAAGCCCATGAAGACGGCGTGGAGCTGCTAGTCTTCCCGGAGATGGCATTGACTGCGTATAGCGTGGTCCTTCCAGAGGATTATACCGAAGAGCAGAAGGCGCTTTACGGCGAGGAATACATGCAGCGGGCGCTGGCGCCGGTCATCCGCGGGGAGAATCCCAGCTCGGTCATTACCGACCTGCAGGCCCTGGCTGAATCCTATGGCATGTATGTACTCATCGGTATGCCGGAAAAGGATGAACTGGATCCCAACACCTATTGGAACTCGGTGGCTATTCTGGGCCCCGACCTGATCCAGTCCTACCGCAAAGTAAACCTGGCGAATCCAGAGCCCAACTGGTCCGCCTTTGGCACCGAGAATGACGGTGTCTTTGAAACACCCTTTGGTCTGGTGGGCGTGGCAATCTGCGCTGACATCTACAATTATCAGGAGCTGCAGCGTACCTATGCCCAGATGGGCTGCCGTATTGTCATCAACTGCACGGCGGGCGCCGCCAACAATACCACGGTGGAAAACGGCGGCTGGCAGCTGACCTACCAAAACCGCCTAGAAAGCTTCATGCTGCGCGACGACAATTTCATGATCACTTCCAATCTGGTAGGCTACGAGGGACCGGAGCTGACCGGAGAGGTAGAGCAGGCTCTGGCGGAGGCTGGCTATGATCAGGACGACATTACCAGCAGCTGGCTCTATCATGGAAATACGGAGCTTTATAACCTGCTTCGCAACGCCGACGGTTCTCTGCTCAACAGCCGCGCCTGCATCTTCCCCGGCTCAAGTCTATGCATCGCGCTGGACCCCAGTTCTCCCACTGGTGTCACTGCCTACGGAAACACGACGGACAGCTCTATTATCCGCTCCTATGACACCGACCTGGGTCCCTATCTCGATAAGGATGGGGACGGCAAGAGCCCCTATCTGAGCTATACCACCGATACCTTCAATGTTTTCTATGCGGCGGATTTCGACCTATCGCTGGCGACGCTGGAGAAGTTCTATAACGAAAATCCTTTTGATTACCGCCCAACCCTGTATTATCAGTGGTATTCCGAGCTTTTCTACGACACCTACGGCATTGGCCTGGAAGACACGGTACTCACCGACGAGCAAAGCGGCATCCAGCTTTCCGGCCGGTTTGCCGACGGGGTTGCGATGACGGTTACTCCGGTGGTCTATACGCCTGCTTCTTTGGAAGGGTATCGGGCGGCGGACAGCTTCGGCTATGATATTGATCTTTCGTCTATCCATACCACCCAGGTACTCAAGACCAATGAAACCAACGCTATGGGTGCGTCCGACGTCTATTACACGGGCAGCTACGCGCCTTATGTGGGAAAAGTAACCGTATCCATCCCGGCTGAGGGCATGGAAGGCGGACTCCTCTATGTAAACGGGCAGCCGGCTCAGGTGACGAACGGACGGGCCGAAATCACGGTAGAGAATCTTGACGCCCTGACAGTTGCCTACTATGTGGCTGATGAAAAACCGATACCTTCTCCCACGCCCGGACCCAATCCAGGGAATACGGAGAACCCGATCCCGTCCCCGGATACCGGTATCATCGATCTGACGATGCCTATCGTTTTGATTCTGGCTGCATCCGCAGCCGCCGTAGTCGCCCTGCGGCGCAAGGCGGCAAGCGCATAAAAGCAGCATTGACTTTGCCCCTATTTTGAGTCCTGTCACGCATGGCCGGCGTCAAAAAGACGCCGGCCATTTTCTTTGTTTTCCTTACATGCCGCAAACCAGGGCGGGACATGCTATAGAAAAACCCGCTTTTTTCCTTTGCGTGGACTGCACGAAAAAGACAGACCGTTCCCGGACGGACATTTCCTTTCTCCCCTCCGAATTGGATGGAGCCTAAATGTACGCTCTGCCGCGCATTCCGAAGAGGACGTCCCGGCCGGGACAGAAAAGATCGGCTTTGGCCTCCCAAAAGCCAGCAAAAACCGAAGGAAAGCCCTGTACACCGGGAAAAAGGTGTGGTATAATTTTCAGGATATTGGTAGGAAAGTCGGCGAAGGTACGCCGATGGAATATTCCCGCCGCAACGAAGACGGGACGAGGAAGGGAATGTCTGATTCTATGGCAGCAAACCAGTATAAAACCCATCACTGCGCCGAATTGACCCAGCAGAACTTAAACGAAGAGGTGCGTCTGGCCGGCTGGGTGGATACCATCCGCGACCATGGCGGCGTAGCCTTTGTGGACCTGCGCGACCAGCACGGTGTGACCCAGGTGGTCGTTCATGACGATAGCCTTCTGCAGAATGTCCACCGGGAAACGGTGGTCAGCGTCCACGGCAAGGTGGTCAAGCGGGACGCGGAAACCGTCAACCCGAAGATCCCCACCGGTACGCTGGAAGTCATGGTGGACTCTTTGGAGATTCTGGGCGAGTCGAACCCCAATCTTCCCTTTGACATTGAGAACTCCACCGAGACCCGCGAGGACGTGCGACTCAAGTACCGCTTTTTGGACCTGCGTAATCCGAAGGTGCATAACAATATTTTGCTTCGCTCGAAGATTGTCCGCTTTCTGCGCCGGAAGATGGAGGACCTGGGCTTTGACGAGATCAATACTCCTATTCTCACCTGTTCGTCGCCGGAGGGAGCCAGAGACTATATCATTCCTTCGCGCAAGTACGAGGGCAAGTTCTATGCTCTACCCCAGGCGCCCCAGCAGTTTAAGCAGCTTTTGATGGTGGCAGGCTTCGATAAGTATTTCCAGATCGCCCCGTGCTTCCGGGACGAGGACGCGAGAGCCGACCGGTCTCCGGGCGAGTTCTATCAGCTGGACTTTGAGATGGCCTTCGCTACCCAGGAGGACGTGTTCGAGGTGGCCGAGGATGTGCTCTATGATACCTTTACCACCTTCAGTGACAAGAAGGTTTCCCCGAAGCCCTTCGTGCGCATTCCCTTCGAAGAGGCCATGCTCAAATACGGCACCGACAAGCCCGACCTGCGCAATCCTCTGGTGATTACCGATCTGTCCGACTTCTTTATGGACGTGGACTTCATGCCCTTTAAGAATAAGCCCGTGCGGGGCATCGTGGTGGAAGACTGCGCGAAAATGCCCAAGTCCTTCTTTGAAAACATGCTCAAGTACGCCACCTCCATCGGCATGAAGGGCCTGGGATACCTGACCATGCTGGAAGGGATGCAGTTCAAGGGTCCCATCGCCAAGTTCCTGACGGAGGAAAAACAGAAGGAACTGGTGGAACGCCTGTCGCTCAAAAAGGACGACACCCTGTTCTTCATCAGCGATGCGAAGACGGTGGTTGACAAGCTGGCGGGGCTGATTCGCACCGAGCTTGCCGAGCGCAAGGGAATCATCGATAAGGACCGGTTTGAATTCTGCTACATCACCGATTTTCCCATGTACGAAAAGAACGAGGAAGGGCATCTGGACTTTACCCACAACCCCTTCTCCATGCCCCAGGGCGGCATGGACGCGCTTTTGAATCAAGATCCGCTCACCATCAAGGCCTATCAGTACGACATTGTCTGCAACGGCGTGGAGCTTTCCTCGGGTGCGGTGCGAAATCACCGGCCGGATATCATGGTCAAAGCCTTTGAGCTGGCCGGGTACTCCAAGGACGAGGTAGAGAAGCGCTTCGGCGCTTTGTATAACGCCTTCCAGTACGGCGCCCCGCCTCACGCGGGCATGGCCCCGGGCGTGGACCGGATGATTATGCTGCTCACCGAGGAAGAGAGCATCCGCGAGGTCATCGCCTTCCCGATGAACGCCTCTGCGCAGGACCTGCTGCTGGGCGCGCCTGGTCAAGTTACCGAGCAGCAGCTTCGGGAAGTGCACATCAAAATCCGCTGAGGATAGATGGGAGAAAGGGATATGAACAACGAAGTGCTGGCGAAGATGGAAGACCTGGCGCTTGTACGCTTTGACGAGGCAGAGCGGGAGTCCGTCCTGGCGGAGATGGCGGACGTGATGGCCTGCCTTGATGCGATCAAGGCGGCCGACACGGAGGGCACCGAACCCATGATTTACGTGCAGGCGCTGGAGAACGTGTTCCGGGAGGACGAGGTGCACGAATTCCCGCGGATCGACGACATTCTCGAAAACGCGCCCGACGAAATGGAACACCAGTTCGTGGCGCCCCCCACCTTCGACTAAACGGGCATAGGAGAGAAAGACGATGACGAATCAAAACCCATTGGCGATGGCAGACGCTATCCGTGCGGGAGACTGCACGGTGGCCGAAGCGGTAACGCCTTACATAGAGAAAATCGAACTCGACGGCAGTCTGTTTTCCTCCTTTGACCGGGAGGCGATAGCCGAGCAGATGGACGCGGTGCAAGCGCGGCTTCGTGCGGGAGAGGCCCTCTCCCCCTTGGCTGGGGTGCCGGTAGCGGTCACCGAAACCATCTGCACCCTAGGGGAGGAAACCGCCGCCGGTTCCAAGATGCTGACCGGCTTTCAGCCGCCCTTTGAGGCGATGGCCGTACAAAAGATCAAAAAAGCGGGCATGATCGTCTTAGGAAAGCTGAAAACCGACGAGTTCGGCTGCGACGGGCAGGGCTGTACGGCTCCTTTGGCGATAGAGAAGGGCCAGGTTCTCCTGGGCTTCGGATGCGATACGGGCGGGTCTTTGCGGGCGCCGGCGGTGCAAAACGGGGTGTGCTGTATTAAGCCTACTTACGGCGCGGTGTCCCGGGCAGGGCTAATCGCCTATGCTTCTTCGATGGACCAGCTCTCCGTCTTTGCACCTGACCTTGCCTTATGCGAGGCGGGGCTTACAGCGGTGGCGGGGCACGACCCGGCGGACAGCACCTCTTTGGAGAAGCCCCTCTCCCCGGCCGGCGGGTTCTCCGTGAAGGGGCGCAAGGTGGGCATTCTCAAGGAGGCTTTGGAGGAAACGGACGAAGCGGGCAAAGCGGCGGTAAAGGCCGCGGCGGACGCTTTTGCGGCGGCGGGCGCTCAAGTGGTGGAGCTTTCCATCCCGCAGGTCAAAAACGCCCTGGCCGTTTACCTGATTATCGCCACTGCGGAAGCGAGCGGCAACATGGCCCGGTTCGACGGCATCAAGTACGGCTATCAGACGCCACACTACGAGAACCTGTTTGACCTGTACGTCAAGTCGCGCAGCGAAGGCTTCGGCCGGAAAATGAAGGAGCGGCTGGGGCTCGGTTCTCTGATGCTCTCGGAAGGGTATTACGATGACTATTACGACAAAGCCATGCGGGTGCGCGGGCAGATTACCGGCGCTGTGAAGGCGGCTTTCGACCAGGTGGACTGCCTGGTGACCCCGGTGTTCCCCGCGGACGCGGACTTTGCCGCCGCCACCCTTTTGGGCGCGGAGAAGAATAATCGCTTTTTAACCGCTGCCAGCCTGACCGGGCGGCCCAGCCTGGTCATTCCGGCGCAAGGCCAAAACGGCGTGCAGCTCATCGGCAAGCATATGGAGGATCTGACGCTGCTGGCCTTCGGGCGGGCGGCGGCACCGGAAAGGAACGGAGAGTAACATGGAATACGAGGTTGTCATCGGCCTGGAAGTCCACACCGAGCTTGCGACCAAGACGAAAATCTTCTGCTCCTGCTCCACCCAGTTCGGCGGCGGGGCCAACACCCACATCTGCCCCGGCTGCGCGGGTATGCCGGGCACCCTGCCGGTGGTGAACAAGAAGGTCATCGAGTTCGGCATCGCGGCGGCTCTAGTGACCAACAGCAAGATCAACCAATACACCACCTTTGATAAGAAAAACTATTTCTACCCGGACCTGGCCTGTTCCTATCAGATCACCCAGCTGTTCCACCCCATCTGCGTGGACGGCAGCGTGGAGATCGAAACGTCCCAGGGAAAGAAAACCATCGGGCTCAAACAGATCCACATGGAGGAGGATGCGGGCAAGCTCAAACACGATCCGTTTACCGACAGCTCTTTGGTGGACTATAACCGCTCCAGTATGCCGCTTTTGGAAATCGTCAGTAAGCCGGATTTCCGTTCGGCGGAGGAAGTGGTGGCATACTTAGAAAAGCTACGCTCCATGCTCAAAGCCATCGGTGTGTCCGACTGCAAGATGCAGGAGGGCTCCATGCGGGCGGACATCAACCTGTCGGTGCGGCCGCTGGGCAGCACGAAGCTGGGCGTACGGGCGGAAATGAAGAATATGAACTCGTTGAAGTCCATCACCCGGGCCATTGAGTACGAGACCGCGCGGCACATTGACTTGATCGAGTCGGGCAACGCTCACAAGCTCAAGCAGGAAACCCGGCGGTGGGATGACGAAAAGGGCAAAACCTACGCCATGCGCTCCAAGGAAAACGCCCAGGACTACCGGTATTTTCCCAACCCCGACCTGCCTCCCATCGTCATCAGCGACGAGTGGATCGAGCGGGTGCGCGAGAGCCTGCCGGAGCTTCCCGAGGCGAAGTTCGCACGGTACACGGGGGAGCTTGGCTTAAGCGAGGGAGACAGCCGTCTGCTTACGGGCAGCAAGGTGCTTTCCGACCTGTGCGACCACTGCATCGAAGCGGGTATCGCGCCTCAGACGGCGGCCAACTGGATTACCGGCGAAGTGATGAACCTGGCAAAGAACGACGGCAAGCCGGCGGATGACCTGGTGCTTCGCAAGGAGAGCCTGGCAAAGCTGATCGGCTTGGTGGAAAAGAACGTCATCAACCGCAACACCGCCAAGAAGGTGCTGGCGGAGGTGTATCACAAGGACGTGGACCCGGAGGAATATGTCAAAGATAACGGGCTTGCCATGGTGTCCGACAAGGGGGCCATCGAGCAGATGGTCAAGGACGTGCTGGCGGCCAACGAAAAGGTGGTCGCGGACTATAAGAGCGGCAAGACCCAGGCAAGAGGGTTCCTCTTCGGCCAGATCATGAAGCAGGCGAAGGGCAAGGCCGACACCAAGCTCATTAACGAGCTTTTGAACGAACAGCTCGGCTGATACAAACGAAAGAAACCCGGAGGGAATGTCCCCTCCGGGCTTCTTTTTATGCTTCAGGCCTTGTGCCCTATCTGCGGCGCTTAGGGCGAACGGGCGGCTTGGGGTCGTCGGTACGGTTTAAGAGGAAATCCACGCTGGTATCAAACAGGTCGGCCAGCCTGCACAGGATTTCCGGCGACATAGTATTGACGCCATTTTCATAGGCACTATAGGTTCTTCGATTGACGAAAATCTGATCCGCCACATATTGCTGGGTCCAATCACGGTCTTCCCGCAACGCTCGAATTCGCTCATAGATCAAAACAAACACCCCATGCCCATTATAGATGCCAGTATTTCTGC
Source organism: Solibaculum intestinale (assembly GCF_040096205.1). Classification (NCBI taxonomy): domain Bacteria; kingdom Bacillati; phylum Bacillota; class Clostridia; order Eubacteriales; family Oscillospiraceae; genus Solibaculum; species Solibaculum intestinale. The sequence continues at coordinate 140,410 of NZ_JBBMFD010000004.1, forward strand.
CATTGACTTTTGGCAGAAATACTGGCATAATATAGCTTGAGGTGACTAATATGGATTTATACAGAGAGATTTTAATCGGTATTCTTAGCAACCCTGAGGTACAAATCCAGATTGTCGGTTTTGATATGGACAAGCTCATCGACTCGGTTGATCTGACCAATCTCCACGCGCTGAGGCGAATCAAGGCCGCCGTGGAAGATGAATCTCTATCTGATTTCGCTTGCGTGGAAGAAATCGTTTGTATTCTTGAAAGCATCGGGAGCGGCGGCGGTTTTCGTCATGATTTTTGATGAAAAGAAGACCCTTTCCGTTAACGGAAAGGGTCTTCCTTTTCTTATATGAGTCACATCAAATAGCAAGCTCCTTGGCCCACTTGACTGGAACCCGTATCGCGGCCTTTGCATAGATTGAAACGGGACGTTTGTTTCTCCAATCGATCCAAACGAACCCTTCCGTCCGCCTTTTTCCTTCAAACCTCCTAGGAAGGCAGGCGGCAAAAAAGGCCGGGAACCAATGGTTCCCGGCCTTTTCTATTTCCATTACGAACGGATTTCCAGCAGCTTCTGCTTGAGCTCCCCTTCGATGCGGCCGAGCTCCGCCTCCGCTTCCTGACGCTTCTGCCGGCCTTCCTCCTGGATGCGCAGCACCTCGTCGAGGGTAGAGATGAGGCTCTCGTTGGTGTGCTTGAGGGTCTCGATGTCCACAATGCCCCGCTCGGACTCCTTGGCCGTCTCGATGGTGGCCATCTTGAGGGTGTCGGCGTTCTTGCGCAGCAGCTCATTGGTCATGTTGGACACCTCGTGCTGGGCCTGGGCCGCTTGTTGGGAATGGGCCACCCCCAGGGCCAGAACCATCTGGCTTTTCCACAGCGGAATGGTGTTGACCAGGGTGGACTGGATTTTGTCGGTCATCAGGGTGTCATTGCCCTGGACCAGGCGAATCTGGGGCGCCATCTGGATGGAGATCATCCGCGTCAGCTCCAGGTCATGGAGCTTCTTTTCAAACCGGTTGCACAGGCCGGAGAGGTCGTTGACCGCCTGGGCGTCCTCCGGAAGGCCGGACTGGCTGGCCTTCTCCTGAAGGGCGGGCAGCTCCGTCTGCTGCACTTCCTGGAGCTTCTTTTTGCCCGCCAGGATGTACATGGACAGCTCCTTAAAATACACCTTGTTGAGCTCGTACATTTTGTCGAGCATGGCAATGTCCTTAAGCAACTGAATCTGATGGTTTTCCAGGGCGGTGCAGATTTTGTCGATGTTGGCCTCCGCTTTGTCGTACTTGGCCTTCATGGCGACGATTTTATTGGAGCTGCGCTTGAAGAAACCGAAGAGGCCCTTCTCGTTTTCGTCCACGTCGAAGCTTTTGAGCTCGGTGACCACGCTCGAAAGCATTTCTCCCACCTCGCCCAAATCCTTGGTACGAACGTTGTCGAGGGCAGTTTCCGAAAAGTCCGCAATTTTTTTCTGTGCGCCGGAACCGTACTGCAGGATCATGGCGGAATTGTTCAGCTGGATTTTGGACGCGAAATCGTCCACCATCCTCTTTTCTTCCGCCGTCAGCGCGCTCTCCTCAAACACTGGGATGGGCGGCTGATTGGGCGCTTTCTGCAGCTGAGCGGCGGACGCCTCCTCGGAAAAAGGCTCAAAGGTCAGGGTCGGGACTTCCATTTTCTCTTCGTTCATTTCCAGTCGTACCTCCTAAATTGCGGCCATTGGCCGCGCGATGAAACATGCGTCAAATCAATTGACCGGGCCCTGCGGGCCTTTTTCCCGGGGCTTTTCAAACCGGTGCCCGGTCAGGCCCTCCTGGGCCAGCATGGTCTGGAGCACCGAAATGTCGGTGGAAATATCCAGCGCGTCGTCTTCAAAGAGCCGATCGAGCAGGTTTTCAAAGGCGACGCTGATGGTGTCTAAAGTGTCACGGATTTCCCGCTTGGCGGCCATGATATTTTCCCCCTGCACCGGCTGCTCTTCAAACTCCCGGTAGGTGTTGACCAGCTTTAGGGTGGTGGGCAGGTAATAGCTCATGAACTTGCGGATGTCCGGCAGCTTTTCCGGATGCTGCTCCACCTGCTCGAAGATTTTCGAGGTGACCTCCTCCAAACGAAACAGCTTGTTGGAAATGTCCTCCCCGGGCATGGCGTCGTTCGCTTCCCGGATCTGGCGCAGGTACGCGCGCCCCTCGTCGATGGTTTTATGAAGCGTGGCGGCGTTGGGGTCCTTTTCCTCCATCTCCTTGCGCCGCTGCTCCTCGATCTGACGCTGCTTCATGCTTTCCTGCAGCTGCAGATACTGCTCGTAGGTATCCTCATCGGTCATCAGGCAGGTTTTCTGGTCGTCGATGTGCCCGTCCGGGAACATACGAAGCCGGATCATTTTCTGCAGGTCCCTGGCGACAAAGGCATTGTCCTTCCCCACCGCGGCCGCCAATTCCCGGATTTCGCAGAAGGTCCGTCCCCCCAGCACCTTTTGATAGCACTTAAACCGCTTGACCCGCCCCCTCTGCTTTGCGCCAACGCCGACCATGGCGGCACAGGCAACCGTCAGCGGGAAAAAGCAGGCGGTCAGAATCGGAAAGACCGGGATGCTGGAAAGCGCGGCGGTCAAAATGGCGAACACCAGCGTGGCGATGGCGAAGGGAATGCCGAACACCAGCCCGAATACCAAAAACAGAATCCCCGACACCGATCCCGCCGGCATTTTACTCCGCTGCATCACGGGAGTTGAATAAGAATAGGCCGGTTCGGCGGACTTCTGGTAAGCCGGACGGCTTTTTCCGCTTGTATATCTGCCTTTTTGGGGGGCAGCGGCCTCTTTTACCGTTTGCTTGGCGGTATTCACCGCGTCCTTGACGGTATGCTTTAACTCGGAAAATTCGTTGGAATGAATCGCATCCTTCACTGCTTTCCCGATGTCGCGGCCAATGTCGGAAAAATTCCGGTTTTCCATTCGCATACCTCCCTTGCCGTTTTGTTTCATTATATCGCATCCGCCGGGAAAGTACAACCTCAAAATCCCCCCAGCCGCCGCGGATGCCGCGCGGCTCGTCGTGTTTTTCCGGCCATTTGGGGATATTCCTCCCCATTGCGGCGCACACTTTTGTTAGACGCGCATATTTGCGCAAAAGAAGGAGGCAACCTCATGAATCTTCGAAAATGCGCCATCATCGGCTGCGGTTTTGTGGGAGCGACCACCGCCTTCGCTCTCACCCAAAGCGGCCTTTTCTCCGAGCTTATCCTCATCGACCAGAACCGTAAAAAGGCGTTGGGCGAGGCGATGGACCTGAGCCATTCGGTCCCCTTCGGTAAGCCCGTGGAGGTGGTGGCCGGGGATTACCCCGACCTTGCGGACTGCGCTTTGGTCATCATTACCGCGGGCGCAGGGCAGGCGCCTGGGGAGACCCGGCTGGACCTAGTGCACAAAAACGTAACCATCTTTCAGTCCATTATTCCCCAGATCACCCGCTATAATCAGGAATGCATCCTTTTGGTGGTATCCAACCCCGTGGACATTCTCACCTACGTGACCCTCAAGCTGTCCGGCTTTCCGGCAAAGCGCGTAATCGGTTCGGGCACGGTCCTAGACACGGCGCGGCTGAAATTCCTGCTGGGCGCCCATTTTGAGGTAGATCCGCGTAATGTCCACGCCTTTATGATTGGGGAACACGGGGACACCGAGCTTCCCGTTTACAGCTCGGCCAACGTGTCCGGCATCGACTTTGACCATTTCTGCGAAAGCTGCCAGCGCCGCTGCGACCAGGAGGTTCTGCGCACCATCTATGAGGAAGTGAAAAACAGCGCCTATCAAGTAATCGAAAACAAAGGCGCCACCTATTACGCCATTGCGCTGGCGGTGCTGCGCATTGTGGAAGCGCTCATGCGCGACGAGCATTCGGTGCTGACGGTGTCGGTGCTGCCCGAGGGGCACTATGAGCTAAACGACCTGTGCATCGGCCTGCCCGCCATCGTGGGCCAGGGCGGCATTGAAAAGGTGCTGGACGTGCCGCTGGACGCGGACGAACGGGACCGGCTGCAAAAAAGCGCCGCACAGATGAAAAAAGTGATCGGGGAAATCCGCTGGGAATAAGGAGGAGGACTGGTATTCCCCCTATTGCCGCATATCTCCTTTTCCCCCTCAACACCAGGGTTTTGTGAATAGGGACATAAAACGAATGGTTTTGACGAAAAAAAGACGGCGCTGTTTTTTCTTCTTGCTTTCTCAGCGCCTGCCTTCCTTCACGATGGTTTGGCGATTCGCTGCGTGAACGCTGACGAGACTGGCCCTGCATTTTTAATGAAAAGGGCGGACCGCTTTCGCGGTCCG